>JAUXWB010000334.1 GCA_030684475.1 Reyranella sp.
CTCAGGCGGATCGGCGCACGAACAATCGACGCCCTCTGGCGGGCCATCGGCGACATCTGCGCCCTCTACTCCCAGCACGAATGCTGGAACTACCTTAAAGACGCTGGCTATGCGCCTGATTAAACGCTCGATGCTCTAGAACGCGGGGACCGGCGCCTGCGGCACGTCCTTCCAGAACTCGGCGTCGTGGCCGAAGAACAGCCTGGCCCCGCCCCGCTCCAGTGCCGCAAGACGATCGAGCGAGGCCAGCATCTCGGCGCGGTCGAAGACGAAGCGTGGCAGGCGACGGTCGCGTAGCGTGCGGCAGAAGTAGCAGGCGTCGCCGGTCAGCACGATCTCGCCTTTCTCAGTCCGCAGCTTCAGCGATTGATGGCCAGGGGTGTGACCGTAAGTCGGGATGCAGACGACGCTGCCGTCGCCGAACAGATCGTGCTCGCCCTCAACCTGCCTTACCGGGTGGCCATGGTCGAAGTCGGCTTTGAAGAAGCCGACCTTGGCCGCCGTCTCGGGATCCTGGGCGGCCTGCCATTCGCGCTTCTGCACCACCATGGTGGCGTTGGGCACCAGTTCATTGCCGCCGGCATGATCGAAGTGCAGGTGTGAATTCACGATGTAGTCGACCTTGCCGGGATCGCGGTCGATCAATTCGAGGCGCGACTTCACGTCGTCCGCCGCGCCGTACTGCTCGAAGCCGAAGATGCGTGCCACGCGCTCGCCCAAACGCCCGGCCGCGTCGGTACGGCATTGCGGATGCAGGCCGGGGTCTAACAGGGCGCGGCCTTTGGGATGCTCGATCAGGTACGACGGGATCGGCAGCGTCACCGGCCCGTCCTCGCCATCGATCATGTCCTTCAGACGGCCGACCAGGCGGCCGCAGGTCATGGCGTAGAGCTTGGCGACCATCGCGGCCTCCTCAGGCGTCGAGCGCCTTCTTCAGGAGTTCGTTGACGATCTTGGGATTGGCCTTGCCGCCGGTCGACTTCATGACCTGGCCGACGAACCAGCCCATCAGGGTGGGCTTGGCCTTGTAGGCCGCGACCTGCCCCGGGTTGGCGTCGATCACCGCCTTGATGGCGGCCTCAATGGCGCCGGTGTCGGTCACCTGCTTGAGGCCCCGCTCTTCCACCAGAACGGCCGGATCCTTGCCGGTCTCCTCCATGGCGAGGAACAGGTCCTTGGCGATACGGCCCGAGATCGTGCCGTCGGCCTGCAGGTCGAGCAGCTTGCCGAGATGCTCCGCCATAATCGGCGACTCCGCGATCGTGGCACCACGACGGTTCAGCATGGCGAAGAAATCGCCCGTCACGAGCTTCACGACTTCCTTCGCGTCACGGCCCTTGGCCACCGTATCGAAGAACGCCGCCGTCTCCTTCTCAAGAACCAGCACGCCCGCATCGTAGGACGTCAGACCGTATTCCTTGATGAAGCGCGCTTTCCGTGCATCAGGGAGCTCCGGCAGGCTGGCGCGGATCTTGTCGACATAGTCCTGGGTGAAGACCAGGGGCAGCAGGTCGGGATCGGGGAAGTAGCGGTAATCGTGCGCGTCTTCCTTGGAGCGCATGGAGCGCGTCTCGCCGCGGCCGGGATCGAACAGCCGCGTTTCCTGCACGATCTTGCCACCGCCCTCGATGATTTCGACCTGGCGGCGCGCCTCGTACTCGATGGCCTGCTTCACGTAGCGGATCGAGTTCACGTTCTTGATCTCGCAGCGCGTGCCGAGGTCAGCACCCGGTTTGCGCACCGAGACGTTGACGTCGCAGCGCATGGAACCCTCGTCCATGTTGCCGTCGCAGGTGCCGAGATAGCGCACGATCGAGCGCAGCTTGTTAAGATAGGCAGCCGCCTCGTCAGCCGTGCGCATGTCGGGCTTGCTGACGATTTCCATCAGCGCCACACCCGACCGGTTCAGGTCGACATAGGTCTGGCTCGGGTGCTGGTCATGCAGGCTCTTGCCGGCGTCCTGCTCGAGATGCAGGCGCTCGATTCCGATCGTCTTGGTGGTCCCGTCGGCCAAGTCGATCTCGACCTCGCCCTCGCCCACGATCGGATCCTTATACTGCGAGATCTGGTAGCCGGCCGGCAGGTCGGCATAAAAGTAGTTCTTGCGATCGAACACCGAGCGCAGGTTGATCCGCGCATTGAGTCCGAGACCGGTGCGCACCGCCTGCTCGACGCAGCGCTCGTTGATCACGGGCAGCATGCCGGGCATGGCGGCGTCGACCAGAGACACCTGGGTATTGGGGTCGGCGCCGAACGCGGTCGGAGCGCCGGAGAAGAGCTTGGCCTCGGAAACGACCTGGGCGTGGACCTCCAAGCCCAGCACGATTTCCCACTCGCCGGAGTCAGTTTTGATCAGTGACATGACGGCTAAATAGGGACTTGGACCGGACCTGTCCATGCTTAGGCTCCGCGCCGATCAATCACCCAAGGAGGCTCCCGGAGCCCTGCCGAAAAGTCGTTCCATCATTACCGGCGCCACGGCCGCCGTACTCGACGCACCCGCGATCGTGAAAGCCCAGAATGTTGGCGACTGGTGTGGCGGTTTGCACGGCAAAAGAGGTTGCATCCTAGCCGCCTACAGGTAGGTTCCCAAGTAACAAAGACATAATCTGGGAGGCTAAAATGTCCATATTGCGTCGCCGCGCCGTGTTGGCCGGCACTGTTGCCACGACCCTGGGCGCGCCCGCTGTCGCCCGAGCCCAGGACGCCTGGCCCAAGGGCCCGATCAAATTCCTGGTGCCGTTCCCGCCGGGCGGCTCGACCGACCCGATCACCCGGATCATCCAGGCCAAGATGATTGATAACACCGGCTGGAACATCGTCGTCGAAAACAAGCCTGGCGGCAGTGGAGTCGTCGGCGCCGCCATCGCCGCCAAGGCCCCGCCCGACGGAAACACGTGGCTGTTCGTGTTCGACAACCAGATCCTGCATTCGCTGTGGGGGTTGCCATTGCCGTACAAGGACAGCGAACTCATGCCGATCACGCAGATCGGCCGCAGCGCGCAGGGCATCGCCGCCTACCCGACGCGGCCCTACAATACTTTCGCCGAGGCCATCAAGGCGGCCAAGGCGGAGCCCGGCAAGATCAGCATCGGATCGCTCAGCTCCAGCCTCGCCCAGATCTTCATCGCCTTCCTGCAGAAGGAGAACGGCTTCCAGTTGAACTACATCCCCTACAAGGGAGGCGGGCCCCTCTTCCAGGATGCCCTCGCCGGCGTCACCGACCTCTCCGTCTCGAGCCTGGCCAACATGATGCCGCATGTTCGGGCCGGCAAGCTGAAGCTCGTCGGCGTCACCGGCGAAACGCGCAGCAAGCTTGCGCCCGACACGCCTACCCTTGCACAACAGGGCGTCAAGGCGGTTCCCTCCTACTCGTGGTGGGGTGTGTATGCACCGACCGGCACGCCCAAGCCGATCGTCGATCGCATGTACGCCGAGATCTCAAAAGCCGTACGTGCGCCCGACGTCACCCAGAAGTTCCTGGATCAGTTCGACATGGACGTCGTGATGAGTTCGCCCGAACAGTTCACCGCGCTCACGAGCAAGGAGCAGGCCTTCTGGGCCAAGGTCATCAAGGACAACAACCTCACGGCAGGCTAAGCGGCAACGGACCGCCCGCAGCCCTCCGACCAACCTGGCCGGCAACGCGCCGATTGCTTCGCCGTCACGACAAGTGACGGCACCGGAGATGATGGTGGTGCGACAGCAAGCCTCAGCGACGCGAAAGCGCCAGCCACAGCCCGCCGCCGATCAGGAAACCGCCGCTCACGCGAGACATGAGCCGTACCCGCTTGGCGGAAAGAGCGCGGCCGGCACGTCCCGAGGCGATGGCGTAGGCGCTGTCGGAGAGGACTGCGAACAGCATGGCCGTGAGCCCCATGATCGCGATCTGCAGGCCGTAATCGCGCGCGGGATCGATGAATTGCGGAAAGAAGGCGCCGAAGAACAGCAGCGTCTTGGGGTTGCTGAGCGCCACCAGCACGCCCTGCACCAGAAATCCGCCGCGCGGCGGCCTGGGCGTTGCCGCCTCACCGTCCTCGCCGCTGGAGCGGATCATCTTCCAGCCGAGCCAGATCAGGTAGGCGGCGCCCGCGAGCCTCAGCCAGTCGAACCAGTGGCCCGTAGCCTCGATCAGCGAGGTGAGACCGATGCCGACAACGCCGATCATGACGGCGAGACCGACCTGGGTGCCGAGCATGTTCAGGAGTCCAGCGCGTGTGCCATGGCGGATGCTGTTGGCGATGATCAGCGTCACCGTCGGCCCCGGCACGATGACGATGACGAGGCAGGCGACGAGATAGGCGGCGTAGAGTTCGAGCGACATGCGCAGTCCTGCCTCAATACCCCGCGGCCCTGCCGCCGAACGCCGCTGCCTTCTCCAGCGCCGCCGCGGCGCGCAGCATGGTCTCTTCGTCGAAGGCGCGGCCGATGAGCTGAAGCCCCAGCGGCAGTCCGTCCTTGTCGAGGCCGGCCGGCACCGAGATGCCGGGCAGGCCCGCCATCGAAGCCGGGATGGTGAACATGTCGTTGAGATACATCGTCACCGGATCGTCCATCTTCTCGCCCGCGGCGAAGGCCGCGGTGGGTGCGGTCGGCGTCAGCAGCACGTCGCACCTCTCGAAAGCCTGGTTGAAGTCGCGGGCGATCAGCGAACGGATCTGCTGCGCCTTCTTGTAGTAGGCGTCGTAGTAGCCGGCAGACAGCACGTAGGTGCCGATCATGATGCGGCGGCGTACTTCCTTGCCGAAGCCCGCGCCGCGCGTGTTCCGATACATCTCGGCCAGGTCCTTGCCCGGCACGCGCAACCCGAAACGCACGCCGTCATAACGTGCCAGGTTCGACGAGCACTCGGCCGGCGCCACGATGTAATAGGCCGGCAGGGCGTATTTGGTGTGAGGCAGCGAGACCTCGACCGGCACCGCGCCGGCGGCTTTCAACATCTCAATGCCGCGCGTCCACAGCGCCTCGATCTCCGGCGACGTGCCGTCGACGCGGTATTCCCTGGGAATGCCGACGCGCAGACCCTTGATATCCGGATTGCGCGCGGCCACAACGAAATCGGGCAGCGCCAGCGGCGCCGAGGTCGAATCCTTGGGGTCGTGGCCGGCCATCGCCTGCAGCAGCAGCGCCGAATCCTCGACGGTGCGGGCAAACGGGCCTGGCTGATCCAGCGAGCTGGCGAAGGCCACGACGCCCCAACGCGAGCAGCGGCCATAGGTCGGCTTCAGACCGACGATGCCGCAGAACGACGCCGGCTGGCGGATCGAGCCGCCGGTATCGGTGCCGGTGCTGCCCGGCACCATGTAGGCGGCCACCGCCGCAGCCGAGCCGCCGGACGAGCCGCCGGGTACCAGCTTGCGGTTGTCGCCCCCGCGCTTCCACGGGTTCTCGACGCCGGCGAAATGGCTGGTCATGTTCGACGAGCCCATGGCGAATTCGTCGAGGTTGGTCTTGCCGACCATCACCGCGCCCGACTTCCAGAGATTGGTCGTCACGGTGCTCTCGTACTGCGGCACGAAGCCTTCGAGGATGTGCGAGGCGGCCGTGGTTTGCACGCCCTCGGTGCAGAACAGATCTTTTATGGCGAGCGGGATCCCCTCGAGGAGGCCCGCCTCGCCCTTCGCACGACGCCCATCGGAAGCCGCCGCCATGGCGCGCGCCTTCTCGGGGGTCTCGGTGATGAAGGCGTTGAGTGCGCGGTGCTCGTCCAGCTTCTTGAGATGGGCGTCGGCCACTTCGACGGCGCTCGTCTCCTTCTTCGCGAGCGCGGCGCCGAGCTGGGCGATGGTAAGGTCGGTGAGAGACGTCATGGCCTACTCCACCACTTTGGGAACGGTGAAGAAGCCGCCGGCATTCTTGTCCGAGGGGTCGATGTAGACCGCCCCACCCGGCGCGTTGGCCAGCACCTTGGCAGCGATGCCGCCGTCGGTCACCTTGTCGACGCGCAGCGGCAGGATCACGTCCGAGACGCTCGACAGCGGCTCGACGTCCCGGGTGTCGACCTCGTTCAGCTGCTCGATCCAGGCGAAAATCCCCGACAGCTCGCCGGCCAGGGTGCCGAGCTCCTCCTCCGGAACCTTCAGACGGGCAAGCTGCGCGATGCGTGCCACGGTGTCCTTGTCGAGCGCCATTCCGTTCTCTCCGAAAGCCCGTATTGGGCGCGGTTGGTAGCCGTTTTACCCTGGCCTAGCAACCGGACTAGGACGCGGCCTGGCCCTCGTTCTCGGCAACGCGGCGTGCCGCCACCTCTTCGACTGCGGCACGCACTTCGGGACGGCTGCCTAGCAGCCTGTTGAAGTCCCTCCTGTAGAGAACCAGCAGATGGCAGTAGCCGTTGGCGACGACGTCGGCCATGCGCGGCTGCGAGCTCAGCAGGCCCATCTCGCCGAAGAAGTCCCCTTCCTTCAACGTCACTGTCACGGTGCGGGTGTGTACCGTGACCTCTCCGGCCGCAACGAAGTACATGGCGTCAGGTGGGCCACCAACCTTGATGATCTTCTCCCCCGGCAGCGCCACGACGGCGCGCAGGCGCTTGCTCACCTCGACGATGGTGCCGCGGTCGAGCGCCGAGAACAGCGACACGCGGCCGATCATGGCGGCCAGCTCGAGGCCGAGGTCGAGCGGCGGCCGCTGGCTGATGGCGCCGCGGCGCTCGGCGAGCTTGTCGCGGAGGTCGTTGTAGACCTCACGGTTGATGATGCCCTCGCGCAGGCGCCGGGCATACTCGGCCGCTTCGAAGCGAATTGCCGCCCGTTCGAGCTGCCGGGCTTCGATCGACTCCGCGTAGCCCGGATACTGAAGCGACAGGGCGCGCAACGCGCCGTCGACCGCGGTCTGACGGTTGCCGATCAGGGCCGCCAGGAGCACCTCGGCGTCCGATCCAAGCAGGTCGGCGATCGAACTGACGTTGAAGGCCGCCAGTTCGCCGAGAACGCTTCGCGAGACCATGAGGATCTCGAAGCGGTCGGCCAGGCGTTCCGTCACCATGCCCTCGAGGCCGAAACGCCTGTGCAGCCACAAGGCGAGCCGGAAGCCGAGATCTGGACGGGAAATCTCCTCCAGCCATTCCTCATAGCCTTCGACGCCGCGGTCCCGGACCGTGTCGATCAACCGGTCGGCACGCGCCGCAAGCACGGCCACCATGCGCCGGGACAGGATCTGCTGTTCGAAGAGTTCGAGGTAGAGCTCCTTCTCGCGGGTGCAGAGCGTCACGAGGCCGATCTTGACGCGCTCGTCGAGATCGAGCGCGAGATCGTCGGGCACGGACTCGACTTCGGCGTCGCCGGCAGACGCCGGATCGACGTCGATCCCCTCGATGCGCTCGTTGTGCTGCCGCATGATCTGCTGCAGGTGGCGGGCGACGTTGACCCGCGACAGCGCGAGCACGCGATCGCGTAACGCCAGTTCGAGGCGGCTGAGCTTGTCGAGACCGAGCAGCTGCATGACCAGGCCGAGCGTCGTGGCATTCACGAACAGGGTGACCAGCACGAACAGCACGGCGGAAATCGCGATGAACTGGCGCACCTCCTCCGGCAGCCGCTGGTCGCCGGCCGCGACCAGCGCCAGCACGATGGTCACCGCACCGCGCAGACCGCCCCAGACGAGGATCGCCTTGTATCGCTTGTCGACGGGCTGGACGAGCTTGGCGGCCTCCAGCACGGGCAGCATGCCGAACACGACAAGGGCGCGCGCCGAGAAGGCGCCCACGGTCACGGCGACCACGCCCCAGACATAGAGCCAGGTGATCTGCAACAGCACTTTGGCCGCCAGCATCGAGGCCAGCACGAAGATGAGGCAGTTCGCCCAGAACTCGAGCTGCACCCAGACCTGGCGCAGCGCGATCCACTGGCGCGGGTGGAGATGCGTGGGTCCGTAGGCCGCCACCGTGAGCGCCGCCATGACGACCGAGACGACGCCGGAAACGTGGAAATACATGTCGGCCAGGACGAAGGAGAGGTAGGTCAGGCTCACCGTCACGGACGCGATGGCGGCGTCCGACTCGCCGAGCCGCGGCAGGATCAACATCGCGCCACGGGCCATGACGAAGCCCAGCAGCAGCCCGCCGAAGAATTCGCGCAGGAAGACGCCGACCGCGGCCATCGGATCACTCTCCACGGCGCCCAAGGGATCGCCGATCGACCGCGATGCAATGATGCCGATGAAGAGGCCGAACGCGGCGATGGCGACAGCGTCGTTCAGGAGCGACTCGCCCTCGGCGAGGATCGACAACCGCTTGGGTGCACCGACATCGCGGAAGATGCCGATGACCGCCGCCGGGTCGGTCGTCGAGACGACCGCCCCCAGCAACAGGCAGACCGCGAGGTCGATGCCGGTGGCGAGATGCACGACGCCGGCCACACAGGCGATGCACACGAGCACGGCCACGATGGCGAGCAGCAATACCGCCGAGATCTCGTCCATCAGGCGCCGCACGTCGATGGTCAGGCCGGCGGTGAACAGCAGGGGCGGCAGGAACAGCGGCAGAAACACATCGGTGCCGACCTCGAGCTTGTCGAGGCCGACGAAGGCGTCGCTCAGCGCTCCGAGCTTGATGTCGCCGGCAATGATCCACGATCCGAGAAAACCCAGGCTCATGCCGGCGATGGCCAGCAGGACGGTGTGCGGCAACCTGAACCTCTCGGCCAGCGGCACGAGCACGCTGACCACCAGCAGCACCATCGCAATCGCCAGGAGGGCGTAGATCGTATCGGTCACTCGGCCAACTTACTCCGGTTGCAGCCCGTGTCGACCCGGACCGGCGACCGCCTTATAACCTTGGCCATGGCCCGACTGGCAGTCCTGATTCACGGCATGTGGGGAACCGCCGACGTCTGGCGGAACTGGCGTCCGTTCCTCGAGACACGCGGATGGCAGACGATCGCCCCTTTCCTGCGCCACCACGATGCGCCACCGGACGCTCCGCCGCCCGCGCTCGGCACGACGAGCCTGCACGACTACGTCGCCGATCTCGAGGCGAGCCTGCAGGCCCTGCCCGAGAAGCCTGTCGTCATCGGTCACTCGATGGGAGGTCTCATCGCCCTGTTGCTCTGCGCCAAGGGCCTGGCCAAGGCCGGCGTGCTGTTGACCCCCGCCCCGCCCGCCGGCGTGATCGCCCTCCGGCCATCCAACCTGCTCGCCTTCGCGCGCATCCAGGTGCGTTGGGGCTGGTGGCGCAAACCACACCGGGCGACCCTCGCCGAGGCGCTGTCGCACACCTTCAACACGACCGACCCGCGCGACGGCACGGAAATCCACGCCTCGTTCGTGCACGACTCGGGCCGCGCCCTCTTCGAGATCGCCCTGCCCTGGCTCGATGGTACGAACGCCGCGACCGTCGATCCACGCCGGGTAACCGTGCCACTGCTGTTCGTCGCGGCCGAAAAAGACAAGCTCACCCCGCCCGACGTCGTGCGCCGCGCGGCGCGCCGGTTCGCGCACGTGTCGGACTACGTCGAGTACAAGGGCCAGGGCCATTGGGTCCCAGGCCAGCCGGGCTGGGATCGCATCGCCGACGAGACGGCGACCTGGCTGGACACCAAGACCGGCTGACATGGCAATCGTGGAATTCGCCGACCTGAAGGCGCTGCTGGTCCGCGACGGACGTTTGATGGCGCTCGACGTCGGCAGCAAGACCATCGGCGTCGCCACGTCGGACGCCTTGCGCATGCTCGCCACGCCGCTCACCACGATCAAGCGCCGCAAGCTCGCGGCCGATCTGGCGGCGCTGGCCGACTTGGCGAAGAGGCACGAGATCAAGGCGCTTGCGATCGGGCTGCCGCTCAACATGGACGGCACCGAAGGGCCACGCTGCCAGTCGGTCCGACAGTTTGCTGCCAATATCACGGCCCACGCGCCACCCCCGCTCGCCGCGCTGCCCGTCGTGCTGCAGGACGAGCGGATGAGCACGGCTGCCGTCACCCGCGGCATGATCGACGACTACGACATGAGCCGCGCCAAGCGCGCCGAACGCGTCGATGCGGCGGCGGCGGCCTGGATCCTGGAATCGGCCCTCGCGCGACTGCGCCCGTAATAAGGACTAGGGGCAGAGCGGCGGCGGCGCCGGGCGTGGCGGTGGATCGGCATCGAGCGAGCGCAGGAAGGCCACCAGGTCGGTGCGCTGTTGCGGCGAGAGACCCAGCGGACGAACCAGCGGCGTGCCGTCGCTGTGCAGGCGGTCCGGATTCACTTCGGAATAGTGGCGCACGACCTCCTCCAGCGTGGCGACGCTGCCGTCGTGCATGTAGGCAGCGGCGCGGCCGACCTGACGCAGGCTGGGGACGCGAAACTCGCCGAAATTGCTGTGCAGGCGCTGGACGTGGCGCGTCCGCGCGGCATTCGCACCCGACATATCGTCGTTGTAGCGGCCGAGCAGATTGAAGGGACTGTCGGCCAACCTGGCCAGCCCGCCGAGGCGTCCGGAGTCGACCTCGCCCGGCCGCACGAAGAAGCCGATGCCGACATCGCCGAACTCGCCGTTGGTGAAACGTGGCCCGAAGTGGCAGGTGTCGCAGTTGCCGGCGCCGATGAACAGTTTGAGACCGCGCTGCTCGGGCAACGGATAGCGCGCCGCGTCGCCGAGATCGCCGGCGACCAGCGCATCGCGGAAGGCGTCGAAGCTGGTGCGCGGACTGACCAGGGTCGCCTGAAAGGCAGCCAGCGCCTTCGCGGCGTCGACCAGCAGCCGCTCGTCGTCTGTGCCGACCGTGGCGCCGAATGCCCGTTGGTAACCACAGGCGAGGTCCTTGTCGCCACGCAGCAGACGGCCGACTTCGGCGGCGCTGCCGGCCATCTCCCGCGGATCGAGGATCGGCCGGATGGACTGCGCCCAGAGCGAATCCCCCGCCCCGTCCCAGCCGAACCAATGGCTGTAGCCCACGTTCCACAGCGTGGGCGTGCGGCGGTCGAGAGCAACCGTGCCAACCCCCTTCGCGCGGCCGTCGCCCCAGTCGCGTCCGGCCTGGTGACACGTGGCGCAGCTCATCCGGCGACTGCCGGACAGTCGCGGGTCGTTGAAGAGATGTTCGCCAAGCACGATGCCGGCCGGCGCGCCGGAAACGCGGTTCGAGGGATCGCGCACCGGCGACGGCGGCCATGGCCCGTGCCGGCCGATGGCCCGTATCTCGTCAGCCGACCAGTCGAGCAGTTCCTGCGCCAGAGCCGGCGGCGCGAACGCCGCCAGCAGCATCAGCGGCAGAAGAAGTCGCCTCACTTGAGGATGAAATCGTGCGTCAGGCGTTCGCTTTCCTCGCCCGCTCGCACGTCGATGGAGAGTTCCCAGCGCCCCGGCATATGAAAGACCAGACCATCGACGCGATAGCGTCCGTCCACGCCGGCGACGATGGTCGGCCGGTAGTTCATGCCATGGCGATGCTCCGGCATCTGGGCATCGACCGCCACGAGCTCGGCCGGACGGTCCAATTTGGTGCAGACGTTGAACAGGAGGGAAAACGGCTGGCCGACCTCGATCCGCAGAGGCTCGGGGCGGAAGGCGATCATGTAGTGATCGGAGAAGACCACCCAGCCGGTTCCACGTCCCAGATCGAGCGGACAATTCGCCCAGGCGGCGTTCGCGAACAGAAAGGCAAGCGACGCCGCGAGGAATCTCATGGAGCGCCGCCGAACAATCGATCCCCGTTCTCGTAGGCGATCTTCCGGGCGACGTCCGGCGGCAGATCGGCAAGCCAGGCGCGCGACCAGCGCGCATGTTCGACGACGTAGTGCCAGCGCTCCGGAGTGAAGGTGTCGGTGCCGACCACGAACCGGTCGGGAAATTCGAGGAACGCCTCGCGCCAGCCCGGCGATACCTTGCCGTTGGAGGCGTGCGCAGTGAGGAACGCCAGGTCGCACGTGAGCCTGGGATAGCGGCGCAGCATCTCGCGCACCTTCTCGGGACGCTCGAAGCCGGAATGGGCCCACAACACCTTGGCGTCCGGATCCTGCTGGAAGTGACGCACGACGGCGTCGGCATCGGAATGGGAGTGAAGGTACAAGCCGTATTTCTTCGCGAGCTGGACGACCCCGCGCATGTTGGGCAGATCGGCGTCGGCGCCGAAGATGTGGAACTCGCCGATGGCGACATATTTGAGCCGGGCGAGAAGATCCTCGAGGAACGGCAGAACCGTCGGATCCTTCGCCCAGGTCGAGAGCTGGCCGCGCGAGCGGTAGGGCCGCAGCGCGGGCACGATCACCTCGGGCGCCACGTCCTGCAGCATCCTGGTGCCCTCGTTGTTCGAACTCGACACCATGGCGCGCTTGACGCCCGCCTTCTTCAGGATCTCCACGACTTCCTTCGGTGGCACCACCGTCCAGGCATCGTGGCTGTAGTGCATGTGTGCGTCGAAGATCGGCAGTTCCTGGTCGGCGTGGGCCGTTCCCGCCGCGGCGACCAGGAACAGGCAGACAAGGCCAATGCGCATGCGGTGTTCCTTCAACGGCGGGTCCCGGGGATCACGGTCTTGGCGGTCCAAGCATAGTTGAAGCTAACCGAGATGCGCTCGCCGGAGAAGCGCGCGGGCGGCACCTCATGGCGCAACCAGCTCTCGAACAGCACCAGGTCGCCCGCCTTCGCCGGCACATCGACGAAGGTGCGGAAGCGCTCGGGCGCCTTGGCGCGGCGGGGCGGCGTCGCCATCTGGCGCGACAGCCGCGGATCCTCGAATTTGAGGGCTCCTGCCCCCTTGGGAACTTCGGCGTAGTAAGTGCCGCTGATGAACGACGTCGGGTGCAGGTGCATCGAATGCACCACGCCCGCCGGCATGACGTTCGCCCAGCAGTCGGTCATGGCGACGGTCCGGCCGCCGAGATCGTAATGCAGGCTGCGCACGAAGCGTTTCACCACCGGATCGATGCGCCGGCGCAGCCGCTCGAACAGCGACGAGACGAGGTGCAGGCGGTCGAGCGACCCGTAGGACGTGTAGCCCCCCAGGTAATGCCGCGCCGACCAGCGCCGGCCCGCTGCGTCGGACGCGGCAAGGGAGGCACATTCGTCCGCCAGACTCCGGTTGAAGGCAGGCCAGCCCGGCCGGACCAGGGACTCGTGGAGAATTAGTGTCGGAAAAAGAGCACGGATCGCCATACCGTGATTATCCGTCATGCCGGTCGGTCGTGCTATTGTTTCGCATGCTCTCCGAGACACAGATCGAGACCTATCGCCGTGACGGCTATCTGGTGATCCCGCACCTGATCGAGGGTGCTCAGCTCGCCGACCTGCGGGCGCTCACCGACCGCATCGTCGCCGAGGCTCACGGCGTGGCGGCCAACGACGAGCTCTATGACCTGGAGCCCGGCCACAGCGCCGCCCTACCCCGCGTGCGGCGGCTGAAGCCGGCGATCTTCAAGCGCTACGCGTTCTTCCACGATCTTGTGCGCGATCCCAAGATCACGGCCATTCTCGCCCAGCTGATCGGGCCCGCGATCCGCCACTACGGCGGCAAGCTCAACATGAAGTCGGCGGGCTACGGCTCGCCGGTGGAATGGCATCAGGACTGGGCCTTCTATCCGCACACCAACGACGACGTGCTGGCCACCGGCATCTATCTCGACGACTGCGATCTCGGGAACGGACCGCTGCTGGCGCTGCCGGGCACGCACCTCGGTCCGACCTACGACCACCATGCCAACGGACGTTTCTGCGGCGCCATGGACCCCGAGGCCTGTGATCTCGATTTCTCCAAGGCCGTGCCCCTGATGGGCCCGGCCGGTTCGATGACGATCCATCATGCCCGCCTCGTCCATGGCTCGGCGCTCAACACCTCCAACCGGCCGCGCCGCCTGCTGCTCCACGAGTACACGGCGGCCGACGCCTGGCCGTTGATGGGCGTGGCCGACTTCGACGAATTCAACAGCCGACTGGTGCAGGGCGGGCCGAACGTCGAGCCGCGCGTCCGCGCCGCGCCTGTCCGCATGCCCCTGCCCGCCGCAGACCACCAGGGCTCGATCTACGAGAACCAGCGCGGCGCCCGCCGGCACTTCTTCGCAACCCACGAGGAGCGCGCCGGCCATGCCGACTAGACCTGGACGCAGGAAACTCTTCGCCGCCGGAGCGGCCAGCATCGTCGCCGACGCCCGGCGCTGAGAGCGGGAGGTGGCGGCTCCGACCTATCACGGCTTCGCCAAGGCGTTGCACTGGCTTACGGCCCTCGCGGTCTTCGGCCTGCTGGGGGTCGGGCTGTGGATGACCGGCCTGCCGATCGGTTTGCTGAAGCTCCAGGTCTATGGCTGGCACAAGTGGATCGGTCTCGTCGTGCTGGTGCTCACCGTGCTCCGCCTGGTGTGGCGATGGCGGCATCCGCCGCCGCCGCTGCCGCCCACGGTAACGCGCCGGGAGCGCGCGCTCGCACCAGCCGGCCATTGGGCGCTGCTGTTCCTTCTGGTCGCCATGCCGGCCAGCGGCTGGCTGATGAGTTCGGCGGCGGGCGTGGCCGTGGCTTGGTTCGGCGTTCTGCCCCTGCCCGACCTCGTGCCGCCTAATCCCGATCTTTTCGAGGCACTGCGCGGCGTGCACTTCGTGCTGTCGCGCTGCCTGATCGTGGTCGTGGCCCTCCATGTCGCCGCGGTGCTGCACCACGATGTCCTGCGCCGCGACGGCATTTTCCGCCGCATGTGGCCTTTTGGAGGAACGTGATGCGCCGTTGGTTGATCGTCGTCACCTTGTTGCTGGCGCCGCCTGGACTTGTCATCCCAGCGCTGGCCGCGCCCCAGGACGCCTGGACCATCGACCCGCGTGCCAGCTCGATCGCCTTCACGGCGACCCAGGTCGGCGCGTTCGTAAACGGGCGGTTCCCGAACTGGACCGGCAGTATCGTGCTCGACCCGTCGGCGCTGACCGCGGCACGGATCGATATCCGCATCCAGACACCGACCGTGACGGCCAATAATCGTGATGTCGACTCGCTGATGAAGGGGGCGAACTTCCTCGACGTTCAGAAGTTCCCCGAAGCGCGCTTCGTCGCCGGCACCGTCGTCGCGGCCGGTGGCGACCGCTACGAAGCGCGCGGCAAGCTCACGATCCGCGACGTCACGCGCGCTGCCGTGTTGCCTTTCACCCTGGCCATCGTCGACGATCCGGCGCAACCCGGCGCGCAGCGGGCCACCGCCCGCGGCAGATTGATCGTCAAGCGCCTCGACTACGGTGTCGGGCAGAACGAATGGGCCGGGACGGGCCAGGTCGCCGACGAGATCACGATCGAGGTCAACGTCGTGGCGAGCCGCCTCAAGTGATCGGCCGCGAGCCGATGTAGTTGGATTGCGGGCGGATGATGCGACCGCCCTTCTCCTGCTCGAAGATGTGGGCACACCAGCCCGCCGCCCGGCCGACCGCGAACAGCGCCGTGAAGGCGCTGCGCGGCACCTCCAGGGCCTCCAGCAGAAGCGCGGTGTAGTACTCGACGTTGGTATCGAGTCGCCGACCCGGCTTGTATCTGCGCAGCGCGGCGATGGCGCTCTTCTCGACCTCGACGGCGAAAGCGAGCCGCCCCGCGGTTTGCGGCAAGGTCGCGACGGTGTTCTTGAGCACGTCGGCACGTGGATCGCGCACCTTGTAGATGCGATGGCCGAACCCCATCAGGGTCGTGCCCTTGGAGAAGGCATCGTCGAACCATGCACTGGCCCGTTCGAGCGAGCCGATTTCGTCGAACATGTCGAGCACGGGACCGGGCGCGCCGCCATGGAGCGGACCTTTGAGGGCGCAGAGCCCCGCCAGCACCGAGGAGATGAGGCCGGCATGCGTCGAAGCGACGACGCGCGCGGTGAAGGTCGAGGCGTTGAAGCCGTGGTCGGTGATGGTGGCGAGATAGGCGTCGAGGCCCTTCTCGAAGACGGCGTCGGCGCGCCGGCCACGGATCATGCGCAGCAGGTCCTGCGCCGTCGTGAGCGTGGGATCCGGCGCCAGTGCCGACTTGCCTTCCGAGGCCCGCAGGAGGGCGGCGAGAAACACCGGCAGCGCGCCACAGACGAGATAGTGGTGCGGCGTCAATTCAGAGTCGGCCAGCATGCCGAGCCCGACACGCAGCCCTTCGACCGGCGTCAGGCCCTTGGCAGCCTGCAGCAGCTTCGGCACTTCGGCAAAGGCCCGTACCCGCGCCGAGGCGAATCCTTCGCGGACCGCGCGCCCGTCGCCGCCACCCCCTTGATCGCTGGGGGCAAAGCCATCCCACAGCAAAGCCGCAACACCCTCGAAGCCGCGTGAGGCAACCAGTTCCTCGATAGCATGGCCGCGCACGATCAGCCGGCCCGCCTCACCATCGACTTCGCTCATGACCGTATCGGCCACGATCACTCCGTCGAGGCCGCTATTCACCCGTGTCTGCAGCATTCGCCTTCCCCTTCGTTGCTTCGCTCGGAAGGTCGATCTGCATAAATATATTGTCAATCTTGATTATATTGATCAATATAATGAAATGACCATCGAATTGCTGAACTCCCGGGAGGCGGCGCGGCGGCTGGGCGTGTCGGCGGCCACGCTCTACGCCTACGTGAGTCGCGGCCTGCTGCGCTCCGAGGCGGTCGACGGCAGCCGCGAGCGGCGCTATCGCGCCGATGACGTGGTGCGCCTGAAACGTCGCCGAGATGTCGGGCGCAAGGCCGAGTCGATCGCCAACCATGCGCTGGACTTCGGCACGCCGGTGCTCGAATCAGCGCTGACCCTGATCGAGGACAACAGGCTCTACTACCGTGGCGTCGATGCCGCCGGGCTGGCGCGCACCGGCTCGCTGGAGGATGTCGCGCGGCTGCTGTGGAATTGCGACGACAGGCCCTTCGCCGCCGACAATCTGCCGCCGATGACCACCGCGCTGCGACGCGCCTGGCTGGCGGCGGCGACCCTGTCGCCGGTCGACCGCTGCCTGATCCTGCTACCTGCCGCCGCGGCGCTCGACCACCCGAGCTGGGTCGAGGACCGCGCGTCGATGCTCGAGACTGGCGTGCGGGTGCTGCGCCTGCTGACGGCAGCCGTCACGGCGCGACCGCTCTCGCCCCTTCCCGTCCACGAGCAGCTCGCCACGTCGTGGAAGGTGCCGCCCGAGCACGCCCACCTCCTTCGCGCGGCGCTGGTCCTGTCGGCCGACCACGAATTCAACGCCTCGGCCTTTGCCGCCCGGGTCGTGGCCTCGACCGGTGCAAATCTCTACGGCGCGGCCACCGCCGGGCTCGCGGCCTTGAACGGTCCACGCCACGGCGGCCTCACCCGGCGCGTATCGGCCTTGTTCGACGAGTTGAAGCGCACAACGGACCTCGATGCCGATCTTGCCCGCCTACTGCGCGCCCGCGTCTACATCCCAGGCTTCGGCCACCCCCTCTACCCCGACGGCGACGTCCGGGCGGTCACGCTGATGGCTATGCTGCGCGAGACGATGCCGGACTCGCCGGAGCTGGCCTTCGCCGAGCGGCTGGCGGTGGCGGTCGAACGGCTGATCGGCCGCAAAGCCAACATCGACTACACCACGGTGACGGTGGAGCGCGTGCTCGGCCTGCCCAAGGACTCCGCCCTTGCCTTGTTCCTGCTGGGCCGTACTGTCGGCTGGATCGCCCATGCACTTGAGCAGGCCGCCCATGGAGCGTTGATCCGGCCGCGCGCGCGTTATACAGGTCCGCGACCCGGAGCCTGAGGCAACGCTGCAAATGACCGATGCCCTGATCATCATCGACATGCAGCACGGCGCGTTTGTCGAGGGGCCGCCAATACATGACGCGGCGGGGCTGATCGGCCGGCTGAACAGGCTGGCCGACGCCGTGCGCGCCCGAGACGGTGCCGTCGTTTTCATCCAGCATGACGGGCCGCCAGGAGACCCCTTTCACCCTGACCTGCCGGGCTGGAAGCTTATCGAAGACCTTGCCCCGCGCCCCGCCGACACCGTCATCCGCAAGAAATCCTGCGATGCCTTCCTGGAAACTCCGCTCGACGAATTCCTACAGTCGCGCGCCATCGAGCGGCTGATCATCACCGGCTGGGCGACCGACTACTGCGTCGACACGACGGTGCGCAGCGCACTGGCGCGCGGCTATCCGACGGTCGTGCCCTCGGACGGGCACACCGCGGCGAACCGGCCTCACCTGCCTGCCGAAAAGATCATCGAGCACCACAACGCCATCTGGGCAGACTTCATCGCACCCCGCGGGCCGGCGGTGGTCTGTTCCGTCGCCGACGTTATCCACCAAATCGCCGCCTTGCCGGACCGGCACCTGCGTGCTTAACGTCGCGCTTTAGTGACAAAGAAACGCATGGGCCTGCCGAGGTTGCCCCACCTCCTCGGCATCGAGGGGCTTTCTCCCGAGACTATTTCGGGATTGCTCGACCTTTCCGAAAATTACATCGACCAGAACAGATCGATCGACAAGCGGCGCGACATGCTCGCCGGCCGCACCGTCATCAACCTGTTCTTCGAGAATTCGACGCGCACCCGCACAAGCTTCGAGGTCGCGGCCAAGCGGCTGGGCTCCGACGTCATCAACATGGACGTCGCCACCTCCTCCGTGCGCAAGGGCGAGACGCTGCTCGACACGGCGATGACGCTGAACGCCATGCGGCCCGACGCCATCGTCGTGCGGCACCAAGAGTCGGGCGCGGTCAACCTCCTGTCGCAGAAGGTCAATTGCGCCGTCATCAACGCCGGCGACGGCCAGCACGAGCACCCGACCCAGGCGCTGCTCGACGCGCTCACCATCCGGCGGCGACGCGGCAGCCTGCAGGGGCTGCTGGTGGCGATCTGCGGCGACATCATGCACAGCCGCGTCGCGCGCTCGAACATCCACCTGCTGCAGATCATGGGCGCGCGGGTGCGCGTGGTCGGCCCGCCGACCCTGATGCCGACCGACATCGACAAGATGGGGGTCGAAGTCCACTACAACATGAAATCCGGCCTCGCCGACGTCGACATCGTGATGATGCTGCGCCTGCAGACCGAGCGCATGCAGGGCACCTTCGTGCCCTCGATCAGCGAGTACTTCCGCTTCTTCGGCCTCGACCACGAGAAGCTGAAATTCGCCAAGCCCGACGCCCTGATCATGCACCCCGGCCCGATGAACCGCGGCGTCGAGATCGACTCCGAGGTCGCCGACGATCTCGACCGCAGCGTCATCCACGAGCAGGTCGAGATGGGCGTGGCGGTGCGCATGGCCTGCCTGGAGGCTCTGATCGGCGGGCGGCGCAATACCGCGACCGGCCTCGCTGCAGGAGCGGCGGCATGAGCGGCAGCATCCACAAGACGGCGCCGCCGCACGCCGGGTCGACCGCCTACATCAACGCCCGCATCGTCGATCCCACGGGCGACAGCGAATACCGCGGCGCCGTGCTGATCAGCGACGGCAAGATCGCCGACTACGGCCCCAACCTGTTCGCCTCGGGCGCGCCCTACGGCATCGAGTCGGTGGATTGCCACGGCCTCGTCCTGGCACCCGGCGTGGTCGACACCCGTGTCCATACCGGCGAGCCGGGTGAGGAGCACAAGGAGACGCTGGAGAGCGCCGGCGCCGCCGCTGCGGTGGGCGGCATCACCTCGCTGGTGCTGCTGCCCGACAACGAACCGCCATTCGACGATGCCTCGCTGATCGAGTTCGTGGCCCGCCGCGCCCGGCTGATCAAGCTGGTGAACATGTACGCCTACGGCGCGCTTACGGTAGGCCTCGAGGGCAAGGAACTGGCGGAGATCGGCCTGCTGGCCGAAGCCGGGGCCGTCGCCTTCACCGATGCCGACCATGCCGTCGGCAGCGCCCAGGTGATGCGTCGCGCCCTTTATTATTGCAAGGCGTTCGACGCGCTGATCGTCCACCTGCCGCAGGAGCCGACCCTGTCGGGCGGCCACATGACCAGCGGCGAGATGGCGACGCGGCTCGGCCTCGCGGGCAATCCGCCGCTGGCCGAGGTGATGATGGTCGAACGCGACATCCGCCTGGTCGAGATGACCGGCGGGCGGATGCACCTCGCCAAGATCTCGACCGCCGAGTCGGTCACCGCCATCGCCGCAGCCAAGTCGCGCGGGCTCAGGATCACCTGCGACACCGCCGCTCCCTATTTTTCGCTGAACGACCTCGAGGTCGGCGACTATCGGACCTTCTGCAAGCTGGTGCCGCCGCTGCGCGCCGAGAAGGACCGCGCAGCCATCGTCGAGGGACTGAAGAGCGGCGTGATCGACGCCATCGTCTCGGACCACCGGCCGCAGGACCAGGACAGCAAGCGCGTGCCCTTTGCCCAGGCCGAACCGGGAGGCATCGGGCTGGAGACGCTGCTGCCGATCTCGCTCGGGCTGGTGCACAACGGCCATCTCACCCTGCCGCAACTCTTTCAGCGGCTGTCGAGCACGCCGGCCCGCCTGTTCGGCCTGCCGGGCGGCCGCCTCGCCAAGGGCGCGCCGGCCGACCTTGTCGTGTTCGATGCCGACTTCGCCTGGAAGATCGACCGCGTCGACCTGTGGAGCAAGACCAAGAACACGCCATTCGACGAGCGTCCGGTCCAGGGACGCGTCATGGCCACCATCGTCGGCGGCCGCACGATCTACCGCGACGACGGCTTTATGACCGCCGCTGCAGCGGCCTAGCCGCCGGCGACGGCGGCTGAATTGACGCCTCAAAACCGCCACTTCGTCTGGTATGGTCACAGCCTCTCCATGAACCAAGGCGCATCGATGATGCTTCGACAGTCACTTCTTCTCGGCGTCGCAACACTGGCACTGGTCGGCACAGGTCATGCGCAGCAGCGTGGACAGTCGCGCGACGACCTGCTCGATGCGCTCACGCGCCATATCCAGATCTGCGCCGAGATTACGGAGCCGCAGGCCAAGCTGGCCTGCTACGACCGGCTGCAGACCCAAGTCGGCGGCGTCCAGGGAAGTGCGCCAGCCGCGGCGCCTGCGCCCACGCCGACGCCGCTGCAGAGCGGCAGCACCACCGCACCCTCGACCGGCGCATCGATCAACACGGCGCCGCTCACGCCGCAGCCGCTCGGCATTCCCGGCGGCGGCGTGGCAACCCTGGGCGGCGCCACCCCGCAGACGACCCCGCTCGGCCAGCCACAGGATCCCAACGCCGCCTTCGATCCGCGCACCGCGACCCAGGCGCGCCCGCCGGAGGGGCTGCAACCCAAGCCGCGGCCGGCCGTCCGCCGCACCGGCGCGCGACCCATTCCCTATTCGGCGACACCGCAGCCCCTGGTCGTGCTGGGCGCCTCCAACCTGACCTACGGTGACTCGCGCTATTGGCAGGTATCGATCACGCTGACGTCGAACACGCCGCGCCCGATCGAGACACAAGCCCAATGCACCTTCATGAATGCCGGCCGGCCGGTCGAGGATGCCTACTTCGGACCGGTGACGATCCAGCCGGGCGAGCAGATCAGCACCGAGTTGGTCGGCCCACCGACCACCGCCTATATCGACTCGACCAACTGCCGCGTCGTGAGCCCGTGAGCCGGCCGAAATGGTCTCGACGCTGATTCTGATCTTCGGGCCGTTCCTGCTAGGCTACTTGCTGGGATCGATCCCGTTCGGGCTGCTGCTGACCCAGGCGGCCGGCCTGGGCGACATCCGCAAGGTCGGCTCCGGCAACATCGGCGCCACCAACGTGCTGCGCACCGGACGCAAGGGCCTGGCCGCGGCGACCCTGTTGCTCGATGCACTGAAGGGCGTCGCCGCAGTCCTGATCGCCGATCAGATCGGGCAACTCGCCGCGGTTGGCGCCGCGGCAGGTGCCGTGCTCGGGCACATGTTCCCGGTGTGGCTGGGCTTCAAGGGCGGCAAGGGCGGTGCGACCGTGCTCGGCGTGTTCTTGGCCTTGAGCTGGCCGGTCGTCGCCGTCGGAGCAGCCCTGTGGCTGCTGATCGCCGCGATCTTCCGCTATTCCTCGCTGGCCACCCTGCTCGCCACCGCGATCGCCGCCGCCTCGGCCTTGTGGCTCGCACCGCGCCCGGTTGCGATGCTGGCGGCGGTGTTGGTGCTGCTCGTGTGGGCCAAGCACCACGAGAATATCCGCCGCCTGCTCGCCGGCACCGAATCCAAGATCGGCCAAAGCAAGGCCGCAGCGCCCAGCAAGGCGCCAACCTAGCCACGCTTCATATGCGCGATATGCGTGCCTGTTCCGCACGGCACGTCGCTCCCTCGCTTTGTGCTATGCCGCGCCGCGGCTTGCGATAGTCTCGCGCGACGCTTCGCGGGAACAGTCGATGATCCGTCGGTGAGAATTCTTCCCGTCCGTCTGCGCCCCGGCACAGCGGCCAATCCAAGATGACAACGGTCTCGCGCGGCCTTCCCTGGGCCCTGATCGGCGCGGCCTGCCTCGGCTCGTTCGCCGCCACTTCGAGCGGCACGACGCGTGCGCCCTTCCTGCTGGAAATGTCGCACGACCTCGACGTCAGCATGCCGCTGGTCGCCAATCTGGTGTCGTTGACGGCGACGGCCTGGGGCATCACCTCGGCGTTGGGCGGCTGGCTTTCCGACCGTGTCGGCCGCCGGCCGCTGCTGATCGCGGCGCCCTTCGCGCTGGCGCTTTCCCTGATCGTCCAGGCCTGGGCCGGGTCGTTCTTCTGGGTCGCGGTGTGGGCCGCGGTCGGCGGCGGTTGCGCCGGCGCCTTCACCGGCGTGGTGTTCGCCGAAGTCTCGGGCCGCGTGCACGACAGCCAGCGCGGCCGGGCGCTCGGCTGGGTCATGAGCGGTCAGTCGCTCACCCTGCTAATCGGTGTACCGATGGCGGCGGCCGTGGGCTCGCTGATCGGCTGGCGCGGCTGGCTGATCTGCCTGGGCGGCCTCTCCCTCCTCGCCTGCATCAGCCTGTTCGCCACGGTGGGCCGCGGCACTGCCGGCCACACGCGCGCCGTGGCGCGGCCCTCGCTCCGGACCGCGCTGTCGCCCCGCGTGCTGGGACTCCTCTCCACCGGCATCGCCGAGCGCATCTGCTACGGTCTGGCTGCAGTTTATTTTGCCACCTTCCTGCAGGCGACCTATGGCCTGTCGTTGATCGAGCTCGCCCTTCCGCTGGCGGTGTTTGCGATCGGCAACGTCGCCGGCACGATCCTGGGTGGACAGCTTGCCGACCGCCTGCGCGACCGGCTGATGGTCTTCGCCGTCGCCATGGCGCTGTCGGCGGCGGCGGCCCTCGTTCTCTTTCTGTGGTATCCCAGCCTCGAAATCACGGTCGCGCTGGGCTTCGTCTATGTGCTGCTGAACGCGCTGGGCCGGCCCTCCTACATGGCAGCACTTGCCTCGGTGCCGGAGGACGTGCGCGGCACTGTATTGGGACTGAACGGCACCACGGCAAGCGTCGGCTGGGTCGGCGCGGCGGCGCTCGGTGCGGCGATCATCGGCTGGGTCGGCTTCGAGGGCTTCGGGCCACTCGCCGCCGGGTTGGCCCTGCTGGGTGCGGTGGGCGCCCTGCTCTGTCGGCGGATGACGGCCTCATGAGCGATCACCGCTCGGCCATCCCTTCTGCGCTGAATACTACTTATAGTTGTTTTACATAGTATATACGCTCGCGCTATCGTTGTGCGCATGTTTGATGGCCCCTGCACTCACGAACCCGATCCCCGGGAGCGTCGTGCCCGGCTGAGGCTGGCGCGCAGCGCCAGAATCGGCCCCGCGACCTTCCATGAGGCACTTTCCCATTTCGGATCGGCGCGGGCAGCCTGTGTCCGGCTGGCCACCTGCTCCGACGCCGACATAGAGCGCGAGGAAGAGCGACTTTCCCGCATCGGCGGGCGCTTCCTTGTGGTGGGCGATGCGGGTTACCCCGTCGCCCTCGCCGCCGCCGCGGGCACGCCGCCGGTGCTCTCGGCGATCGGCAACCCCACGCTGCTCGCCCGGCCGACGTTGGCCTTGGTCGGCGCCCGCGACGCTTCCCTGGCCGGCCGGCGCTTCGCAGCCGAACTGGCGGCTACTCTGGGCGCCGCGGGTTTCGTCATCGCTTCGGGCCTGGCGCGCGGCATCGACGCTGCGGCGCATGAAGCCGCTCTCGCCACCGGCACCGTGGCCGTGCTGGCCGGCGGGGTCGACCAGATCTACCCACCGCAGAACGCCACTCTCCACGGCCGGATTGCCGCGGAGGGCCTGATCCTGAGCGAGTCGCCGCTGGGCATGCCACCTGTCGCCCGTGCCTTCCCCCGCCGCAACCGCATCGTGAGCGGCCTGTCGGCCGGCGTGATCGTGATCGAGGCGGCTGCCAAGTCAGGCTCCCTGATCACCGCCCAGCGCGCTGCCGAACAGGGGCGCGAGGTCTTCGTCGTGCCGGGCTCGCCCATGGATCCGCGCTACGCCGGATCCAATAACCTTATTCGTGATGGGGCCATATTGGTGCGCGGCGCCAACGATATTCTGGACACCTTGGGGCGGCCGCCGGCGGCTGCCCAACCCCTTGATCGAAAAGGGCAAAGTCGACCGGCCGGAGACACCGCAGTGGTCCTCGCAGCACTGGGGGCGGTGCCCACCGCGGTTGACGAACTGGTGCGCCGGTGCCAAGTGTCCGCCGCCGCCGTGGCGGAGGTTCTGCTGGCCCTGGAGCTGGAGGGCCGCCTGGAGAGGCACCGGGGTAACCGCGTATCTCTGATGTAAATCAGCGATTTAGCTCCGGCCTTTGATGTTTCACTGGAGCATGTTTCGCCGATGGACGTGCTGGTCGTCGAGTCCCCGGCCAAGGCTAAG
The DNA here is from genome assembly GCA_030684475.1 of Reyranella sp. Classification (GTDB taxonomy): domain Bacteria; phylum Pseudomonadota; class Alphaproteobacteria; order Reyranellales; family Reyranellaceae; genus Reyranella. The sequence goes on from JAUXWB010000334.1 coordinate 24,615, forward strand.
ACCATTGGGAAGTATCTCGGCCCCGGCTTCACCGTGCTGGCCTCCTATGGTCACGTCCGCGATCTGCCGTCCAAGGACGGCTCGGTCCGCCCGGACGAGGATTTCGCCATGGACTGGGAAGTCGACCCCCAGTCGCAAAAGCGCCTCGACGCCATCGCCAAGGCCGTCACCAAGGGCGGCAAGCTCTATCTCGCGACCGACCCGGACCGTGAGGGCGAAGCCATCTCGTGGCATGTACTCGACATCCTGCGCAGCAAGAAGGCACTGGCCGGCGTCGACGTAAAGCGCGTCACCTTCAATTCCATCACCAAGCAGTCGGTGCTCGACGCCGTCGCCCACCCGCGCGACCTCGACCAGCCGCTGATCGACGCCTACATGGCCCGCCGGGCACTCGACTATCTCGTGGGCTTCACCCTTTCGCCGGTGCTGTGGCGCAAGCTGCCGGGCAGCCGCTCGGCAGGCCGGGTGCAATCGGTGGCCCTGCGCCTGATCTGCGAGCGCGAAGCTGAGATCGAGATATTCAAGAGCCGCGAATACTGGACGGTCGACGCCATCTTCGGCACCGCCAAGAAGCAGGCGCTGAAAGCCCGTCTCACCCATCTCGACGGCCGCAAGCTCGACAAGTTCGACCTCGACAACGAGGAACGCGCACAATCGGCCAAGCGCGAGATCGAGCGCCGCGCCTTCGCCGTGTCCTCGATCGACCGGCGCCAGATCCGCCGCAACCCGCCGCCGCCCTTCATCACCTCGACCCTTCAGCAGGAAGCCTCGCGCAAGCTGGGCGTGGGCGCCGCGACCGCGATGCGCATCGCCCAGCGTCTGTACGAAGGTGTCGACATCGGCGGCGAGACCGTCGGCCTGATCACCTATATGCGCACCGACGGCGTGCAACTCGCGCCGGAGGCGATCGGCCAGACGCGCCGCCTGATCGAGACCAAGTACGGCCAGAGCTACGTGCCGGCGAACCCGCGCGTTTATACCTCCAAGGCCAAGAACGCCCAGGAGGCGCACGAGGCGATCCGCCCGACCGACCTCTTCCGCACGCCGCAGGACGTCGCGGCACACTTGGACAAGGACCAGCGCGGCCTCTACGAACTGATCTGGAAGCGCACCGTGGCAAGTCAGATGGAAAGCGCCGTGCTCGACCAAGTGACGGTCGACATCGCGAGTGGCGACAAGAACGTCCAGCTCCGCGCCACCGGCTCGGTCGTGAAGTTCAACGGCTTCCTCACCCTCTACGACGAAGGCCAGGACGAAAAGAGCGAGGACGAGGACGGTAACTCGATCCTGCCAGACGTCGGCGAGAACGAGGCGCTGGAGCGCCGCGACGTGGTGCCGGAACAGCACTTCACCGAGCCGCCGCCGCGCTATTCGGAGGCGAGCCTCGTGAAGAAGCTGGAGGAGCTCGGCATCGGCCGGCCCTCGACCTACGCCAGCATCATCGAGGTCCTGCAGCGCCGCAATTACGTGAAGATCGACCGCAAGCGCTTCGTGCCCGAGGACCGCGGCCGCATCGTCACGGCGTTCCTGCAGACTTATTTCCCGCGCTACGTCGAATACGGCTTCACCGCCCATCTCGAGGAAGAGCTCGACGATATCTCGGGCGGCAAGATCGACTGGCGCCAGGTGCTGCGCGAGTTCTGGAAGGCCTTCTCCGCCGCCGTCGGCGAGACCAAGGAACTGCGCGTGCGCGAAGTGCTCGACAAGATCGATTCGGAACTCGGGCCCCACTTCTTCCCCGAGGGCAAGGACGGCAAGAATCCGCGCGACTGCCCCTCCTGCGCCGACGGCCGGCTTGGCCTGAAACTCGGCAAGTTCGGCGCCTTCATCGGCTGCTCGAACTATCCGGAGTGCCGCTTCACCCGCAAGCTGGGCATCGTCGATGCCGAGGCGGACGCCGCCTCGGGCGTCAATCTCGACGGCCCCAAAATCCTGGGCGACGATCCGGTCACCGGCAAGCAGGTCACGCTGCGCAAGGGCCCGTATGGTCTCTACGTCCAGCTGGGCGAGCCCGAGGGCAAGGAAAAGCCCAAGCGGCAATCGCTGCTGAAGGACATGGTTCCGGACGACGTGACGCTCGACAAGGCGCTGGCGCTGCTGGCATTGCCGCGCGAACTCGGGCCGCACCCCGAAGACGGCGAGACGATCCTGGCTGGTGTCGGCCGCTTCGGCCCCTACGTGAAGCATGGGCCGAAGTACAAATCGATTCCCGCTGACGAGAGCGTGCTCGAGATCGGGATGAACCGCGCCGTGGCGTTGCTGGCCGAGGCCAGGGTGCCCGGCCGCGGCCGCGCCGCCGTCAAGCCGCTACGCGTCGTCGGCAATCATCCCAACGACGAGGCCCCGATCGAGCTCTACGATGGCCGCTATGGCCACTATGTGAAGCACGGCGGCATCAACGCGACGGTGCCGAACGACATCAAGCCGGAGGAGCTCACGCTCGACCACGCCGTGTCCCTGCTGGCCGAGCGTGCCGCCAAGGGTGGCGGAAAGAAACCCGCGCGAGCCAAGAAGGCTGCGGCCGCCAAGGCGAAGCCGAAGGCCAAAGCCAAATCGACGAACGGCGCGACCGAGGTTGCGGTGCCGGCCAACGACGCGGCCCCCAAGCCCAAGACCGCCGCCAAGAAGAAGGCGGCGCCCAAGCGCAAGGCCAAGGTTGAGCCGCCGCCCCGCACCGGGACCGATGGCTAAGGGCAAGGTTCCGACCCGCGACGAACTGCTGGCCTTCATCCGCGAGAGCGCCACGCCGATCGGCAAGCGCGAGATCGCGCGCGCCTATGGCCTGAAGGGTGACCAGCGCATCGAACTCAAGGAATTGCTGCGCGACCTGCGCGACACGGGCGAGATCACCCCGGATCGCGCCAAGACCTTCCGCGATCCCGAGGCCCTGACCGACGTCACGGTCCTCGAGATCGTCCGGGTCGACAATGACGGCCACCTGATCGCCGTGCCGCGCCGCCACGACGACGACAAGGAAGGCCCGGCGCCCGTCATCGAAATCGACCCGCAGTCGGCGCCGAGCGGCGGCCCGGCGCCAGCCGTCGGCGACCGTGTGCTGGCGAGCCTAAAACGCCGCGGCAAGAACGCCTACGAAGCCAAGATCATCCGCCGGTTGGGCAGCGGTCCGAAGAAGATCCTCGGCCTCTACGAGGAACCGCCGGGCCGCAACGGCCTCGGGCTGGTGACACCGACCGACCGCAAGATGAGGACGAGCTTCGACGTGCGCCCCGCCGACAAGAACGGCGCAGTGGCGGGCGACATCGTCTGGATCGAGGCCACCGGCGGCGCGCTCGCGCGCCGGGCGCGCGTGCTGGAGCGCATCGGCCCGATGAGCGACCCGCGCACGGTCAGCCTGATCGCGATCGCCGCCAACGACATTCCGGTGGAGTTCCCGCCGGCTGCGCTGGAGGAAGCCGAGCGCGCCAAGGCCGCCCAGCTCGGCGACCGGCTCGACCTGCGCCAGACGCCGCTGGTGACCATCGACGGCGAGGATGCGCGCGACTTCGACGATGCCGTATTCGCCGAGCCGGACCCGGCCCATCCCGGAGGCTGGCGCCTGCTGGTCGCCATCGCCGACGTCGCCTGGTACGTGCGCCACGACAAGCCGCTCGATCGCGCCGCCTACCGCCGCGGCACCTCGGTCTATTTCCCCGACCGCGTCGTGCCGATGCTGCCCGAGGCGCTTTCCAACCACTGGTGCTCGCTAGTGCCGCGCGAGGATCGCCCGGTGCTGGTGGCCGAGATGTGGATCGACGCCGAGGGCCATCTCAAGCGCCATAAATTCCACCGCGCCATGATGCGTTCGGCCGCCCGCCTCACCTACACCCGCGTCCAGCGCGCCATGGACGGCGCGCCCGACGAGGAAATCGCGCCGCTGATGGACGACGTCGTGCGTCCGCTCTACGGCGCCTACCGCGTCCTCCTGACGGCACGCGAGGCCCGCGGCGCCCTCGACCTCGACCTGCCCGAGCGCCAGGTCACGCTGGGCGAGGATGGCCGGATCGGCGAGATCGGCATCCGCGAGCGCCTCGACAGCCACAAGCTGATCGAGGAGTTCATGGTCCTGGCCAATGTCGCCGCAGCCCAGGCACTGGAGCAGCGCCACGCCGCCTGCATTTACCGCGTCCACGACCAGCCCGACCTCGCCAAGCTCGAGTCGCTGCGCGAATTCCTCGGCACGCTGGGCATCAAGGTGCCGACCGGGCAGCGGCTGCGGCCGGCGGACCTCAACCGCGTGCTGCACGAGGTCGCCGGCAAGCCGGTTTCCCAGCTTGTGAGCCAGACGGTGCTGCGCAGCCAGAGCCAGGCGGTCTACAGCCCCGACAATCTCGGCCACTTCGGCCTGGCGCTGGCGCGTTATGCCCACTTCACCTCGCCGATCCGCCGCTATCCCGACCTGATCGTTCATCGTGCCCTGATCGCGGCCTACGGGCTGGGCGACGGCGGCCTGAGCGAGGCCGACCGCGGCCGTTTCGTCGAATTCGGCGAGCATCTGTCGATGTGCGAGCGCCGCGCAGTCGCCGCCGAGCGTGGCGCCATGGACCGCTATGTCGTGGCCTTCATGGCCCAGCATGTCGGCGCCACCTTCGCCGGCCGCATCACCAGCGTCACCCGGTTCGGCCTGTTCGCCGCCCTCGACGGCACGGGCGCCGACGGCCTGATCCCCATCCGGTCGCTGGGCCAGGAGTTCTTCCGCCACGACGAGGGCCGCCAGCTCCTGATCGGCGAGCGCACCGGCGAAACCTTCGGGCTGGGCGATCGCCTTCAGCTTAAGTTGGTCGAGGCCGATACGGCCACCGCCGGTCTGCTGTTCGAGGTCGTCGATGTGATCGAGCGCGTCGAGCGCCATGCCCTGCCGCGCGGCCGGGGCGATGCCCAGGCCGAGGCCCATCGGGGGCCGCCGCGGCGTCCGGTCGCGCATCGCGGCGCCCCTCGGGACAAACGGTCACGCCGACGAAAGTGAGTCGAGCCCCCATTCTCTGTGGATGAGCGACGACGAGGACTACGCCCCGGTCGATTTCTGGACCGCCCTGTTGCGGGGCTGGACCGGGCGCTGCCCGCGTTGCGGCAAGGGTGCCCTGTTCGGCCGATTCCTGAAGATGCAGAGCCATTGCCCGGCATGCAATCAAGCGCTCGAACCGTATCGGGCCGACGACGCCCCGGCTTATTTCACAATTTTGGTGGTCGGTCACATTGTCGTGCCCCTGGTGCTGATGGTGGAGCGCTATGGCCAGCAGCCGCCGCTGTGGTTTCATGCCCTGCTGTGGCTGCCCTTGTCGGTTTTGCTGGCGCTTTACCTGCTTCCCCACATCAAAGGAGCCGTTATTGCCCTGCTCTGGGCCCACCGGATCGCTGCCCCCAGGCCCTCGGCAAGCGGCCTCGACGGCCCATCTTGAATCGTGGCCTGCCGCCAACTGCCTGTGCTAGTGTGCCGCGCAGTTGGGTATGATCGTCCCGTTGAACTCTCTCCTCCGGTTGGTGCTGCCGCATACGGCGGCAATTTTGCTTGTCGGAGCGCTGGTCGCATCCTGCGCGACCTCGACCGAAGCCCCGCAGGTCCACGGTGCCGGTGGACCGTCGGTCGCCGCCGACGTCAATATCGAGCGCGTGGTGCTGCAAGCCTACCGGGCGATAGGCGATCGCCACCTGTACGAGCCGAATTTCCGCGCCATTTCCGCCGAGACCTATCGTGGCTTCGTCAACGGTGATCCCGCGCTGGCCCTGGAGACCTCCGACACGAACTTCACGGTCAAGCGCGACGGCCGCGAGGTGATGTCCAGGTCCACGCCCGGAAATACATCAGATGGCCGCGCCTGGGGCGGCATGCTGGCCGAATTGCTGGCCGGCTCGATCGACGCCTCGCCGGCCCTGCGGGAAAGCGACCGGCAGACACTCATTCGGCAGGCGATGGCCGCCACCACCAAACAGCTCGACCGCAACAGCCGCTATGCCGACCCCGAGGAGGCCCGCGACAACCGCTTCCAGCGCAGCGGCGGCGGCGGCATCGGCATCACCGTCGAACGCACCGAAGACAAGAAGATCATGATCCGCGCCGTCCAGGTCGATTCGCCCTCGAGCAAGGCCGGCCTTCAGGCGGGCGATCAGATCATGGCCATCGACGGCGAATACATGGTCGACCGGCCGCTGAGCGATGTCGTACGACACTTGCGTGGAGCGGTCGGTACCCCGGTGCTGGTCACCGTGTTGCGCCCCGCCCAAGGCCGCGAATTTACGGCCGGCATGAAGCGCGGCCGCATCGTGCCGACCACGGTGGTCTACGAACGCCGCGGCGACATCGCGCTGATTGTCCTGAGCGGGTTCAATGCCGCCACAACGGACAATCTGCGTACGGCGATCGACAAGGCGCGCATCGAGATCGGCCGCGACCTCACCGGCCTCATCATCGACATGCGCGGCAACCGCGGCGGCCTGCTCGACCAGGCGCAGACCGTGGCCGAGGTCTTTATCGACGACGGTACGATCTTCTCGACGCAGGGACGCCATCCCGACAGCCGCCGGGTCTACAAGAGCGCGGCGGCTCGCAAGATCGCCGACCTGCCGGTGGTGATCCTGATCAACGGCGGCTCGGCATCGGCGGCGGAGATCGTGGCGGCGGCGCTGCAGGACCGCGGCCGCGCCGTCGTGGTCGGTACGACGAGCTACGGCAAGGGCACCGTCCAGACCGTGGTCCGCCTCGCCAACGAGGGCGAACTCATTCTGACCTGGTCGCGCCTGCAGGCGCCGTCCGGCTACACCTGGAACGAGCTGGGCGTACTGCCCAGCATTTGCACCGCCACGCTAGGCAAGACCGGCCAGCTCGCGACAGCGTCGGTCGATTCCAACCAGTCGTCGCTGATGCGCTGGCATGCGCTGCGCAACCCGACCCAGCAGGAAGTGACCGATCTGCGCAAGATCTGCCCGCCGGCCGACAACTCGCCCGAGCGCGACATCGAGATTGCGAGCCAGCTCCTGCACGACCGCGCGCTTTATGCCCATGCCGTGCAGGCGGCGACCTACCAGGCGGCGGCCCGCCAGTAGGCCGTTTCCGGCGCTTGACACCGCGCCAACCCCGACTAATTTGCCGCCTCTTGCAGAATTCGCCCTTCCGGGCATAAGGACAAGACCATGGCCAAGCCGACCTCGATCCTGATCAAGATGGTGTCCAGCGCCGACACTGGCTTCTATTACGTCACCAGGAAGAACCCGCGCACCAAGACCGAGAAGCTCGAACTCAAGAAGTACGACCCGGTCGCGCGCAAGCACGTGGTCTTCAAGGAATCCAAGATCAAATAAGGCGCCTCGCCGCTTGCTGCCAAAGCCGCCCTTCGGGCGGCTTTTTCGTGGGCCATTTTGCGGCTAGGCTCCGGCCCATCCAAAAACCGGAGGAAATGAAATGAGCGCCCAGCTTTCGCGCGACGACTGGAAGACCCGTGTCGGAGCCCTCGCCTACCGCAACCAGGCCTTCATCGGCGGCAAGTTCGCCCCCTCCGTCTCGGGCAAGACCTTCGATTGCATCAATCCGGCGAGCGGCCAGGTCCTGACCAAGGTCGCGGCCTGCGACACGGCCGACGTCGATGCCGCCGTGAAGGCCGCGCGCGCGGCCTTCGAGAAGGGCACCTGGGCCAGCATGCCGCCGGCCAACCGCAAGCGCATCATGCTGAAGCTGGCCGAGCTCATGATGAAGAACCGCGAGGAACTGGCGCTGCTCGAAACCCTCGACATGGGCAAGCCCATCGCCTTCTCGACCACGGTCGATATTCCGGGTTCGGCCAACACCGTGCAGTGGTTCGGCGAGGCGATCGACAAGCTCTACGACGAAGTCGCGCCCACCGCGGGCAATGTCGTGGCCATGATCACCCGCGAGCCTGCGGGTGTGGTGGCGGCTGTCGTGCCGTGGAACTTCCCGCTCTTGATGGCCTGCTGGAAGATCTCGCCGGCGCTGGCCGCCGGCAACTCGGTGATCCTGAAGCCCGCCGAGCAGTCGCCGCTCACCGCGCTCCGCCTCGCCGAACTGGCGGCGGAAGCCGGCATTCCCGAAGGCGTGTTCAACGTCCTGCCAGGCTTCGGCGAGACCGCGGGCCAGGCACTCGGCCGCCACATGGACGTCGATGTGCTGGCCTTCACCGGCTCGACCGAGGTCGGCAAGTACTTCCTGCGCTACTCCGGCGAATCCAACATGAAACAGGTCTGGCTCGAGTGCGGCGGCAAGTC
>JAUXWB010000336.1 GCA_030684475.1 Reyranella sp.
GCCGATGTGGGGCGCCTACTGGGTGTGGGACGCGCGCCTCACCTCGATGCTGCTGCTGTTCTTCCTCTACCTCGGCCACATCGCCTTGAGCCGCGCCTACGACGAGCCCGAGCGCGGCGATCGCGCCGCCGCCATCCTGGCACTGGTCGGCGTCATCAACCTGCCGATCATCAAATTCTCCGTCGACTGGTGGAACACCTTGCACCAGCCGGCCTCGGTGGCGCGCCTCGGCGGACCGTCGATCCATCTCTCCATCCTGGTGCCGCTGCTCTGGATGGCGGTCACCCTGTTCCTGCTGTTCGTGCTGCTGGTGCTGTTGCGCACCGACACCGAGATCGACCGCCGCCGCCTCGAGAATGCGGAGCAGCAGGCATGAGCAACCAGCCATGAGCAACCAGCCATGAGCAACCACGCCGTCTTCGTCCTGTCGGCCTATCTGGTGGCGCTGGTGATCCTGGGCGGCCTGGTGATTTCATCGCTCGTCGCCCGCAACCACGTGCGCCGCGAACTGGCCGCCCGCGGCCTCGAGAAAACCCTGCGAACAGCGGGCAAGAGGGGACCATGACTCCCAAGCGCAAGCGCCTGTGGCTGGTGGTGGGCTCGCTCGCGGTGCTGGGCTTTGCCGCGACGCTGGTGCTGACGGCGCTCAGCGACAATATCGTCTTCTTCTATTCGCCGACCCAGATGGCGGAAAAGGAGATTCCGCCCGAGCGCCGCTTCCGCATGGGCGGCCTGGTCGAGGCCGGCAGCGTGAAGAAATCCGCCGACAGCCAGGAGACGCGCTTCCGCGTCACCGACACCCACAAGACCGTCGACGTGGTCTATCGCGGCCTGCTGCCCGATCTCTTCCGCGAGGGCCAGGGCGTGGTGGCCGAGGGTTCGCTTGGCGCTGATGGTGTGTTCGTGGCGCGCGAAGTGCTGGCCAAGCATGATGAGAATTACATGCCCCCCGAGGTCGCGAAGGCGCTGAAAGATGCTGGCCGATGGAAAGAAGGCAAATGAGCGCCTTCGCGACCGGCGGGCGTCAGGGCCTGGAGCGTAGCGAAGGCCCGAGAGCCCGCCGGCTCCGCTACGCTGCCGCAGTTCGCGTCGCAGGTGCTTCGTGGTAGCGGAGCTTGGTCATTTCGCGCTGATATTGGCCCTTGCCGTCGCGCTGGTGCAGGGGACCTTGCCGCTCGTCGGCGCATCGCGCGGCGACATCAGGCTGATGGACCTCGGCCGCACCGCCGCCCTCACGCAGGCGCTGCTCGTCATCGTGGCCTTCGGCGCGCTCACGCAGGCCTATGTGACGTCGGATTTCTCCGTGGCCAACGTCGTCGCCAACTCGCACTCGGCCAAGCCGCTGCTCTACAAGATCTCCGGCGTCTGGGGAAACCACGAGGGCTCGATGCTCTTGTGGGCGCTGATCCTGGCGCTGTTTGGCGCCGCCGTCGCGCTCTTCGGCGCCGGGCTGCCCGACACGCTGCGCAGCCGCGTGCTCGCGATCCAGGCACTGATCGGCGTCGGCTTCCTGGCCTTCCTGCTCTTCACCTCGAACCCGTTCGAGCGTGTCTCGCCGGCGCCCCCGGACGGCAACGGCCTCAATCCTTTGCTGCAGGATCCCGGCCTCGCCTTCCATCCGCCGCTGCTCTACCTCGGCTACGTCGGCTTCTCCATCACCTACGCCTTCGCCATCGCCGCGCTGCTCGAAGGCCGCGTCGACGCCGCCTGGGCGCGCTGGGTGCGGCCCTGGACTCTCGCCGCCTGGTGTTTCCTCACCCTCGGCATCGCGCTCGGCTCGTGGTGGGCCTACTACATCCTCGGCTGGGGCGGCTTCTGGTTCTGGGATCCCGTCGAGAACGCCTCGCTGATGCCGTGGCTCGCCGGCACGGCACTTCTGCATTCCGCCATCGTGGTCGAGAAGCGCGACGCGCTGAAGAGCTGGACCGTCCTCTTGGCCATCCTGGCCTTCTCGCTCTCCCTCCTCGGCACCTTCCTGGTGCGCTCGGGCGTGCTGACCTCGGTCCATGCCTTCGCCCAGGACCCGGCGCGCGGCATGTACATCCTGGGCTTCCTGCTGTTCGTCACCGGCGGCGGCCTCGCGCTCTTCGCGTGGCGTGCGCCGAAACTGCAGGGCGGCGGCCTGTTCCAGCCGGTCAGCCGCGAGGGCGCGCTGATCCTGAACAACCTGCTGCTCTGCACCTTGGCCGTCACGGTGCTGCTGGGCACGCTCTACCCGCTGTTCCTCGACCTGCTCACCGGCAACAAGGTCTCGGTCGGCCCGCCCTTCTTCAATGCCACCTTCGTGCCGATCTGCGCGCCGCTGTTCGCCGCCCTCTGCATCGGCCCCTATCTTGGCTGGAAGCGCGCCGAAATCTGGCCGGCGCTGCTCCGCCTGCGCGTGGCCTTCATCGCCGCGGTGATCGCGGCCATCGTGGCCGCCACCGCCATCGACGGCCGCGCGACCTTGGCGGCGCTGGCCTTCGGCTTCGGTGTCTGGCTGATCGTGGGCAGCCTCGGCGAGTTCATCCAGCGCCTTGCCCGCACGGGTTACAGGATGCCGCCGCGCGCGTCGCTCGGCATGACCATCGCCCATGCCGGCATGGGCGTCGTCGTGCTGGGCGCCGTCGGCACCGGCGCCTGGAATTCCGAACTGATGCAAACGATGAAGCCTGGCGACAGCGCCCAGTTTCACGGCTTCGACATCAAGCTCGAGCGCATCGAGTCCCTGCAGGGGCCCAACTACGTCGCCGAGCGCGCGACCCTCGACGTCAGTGTCGGCGGCAAGTCCTACACCGTGCTGCAGCCCGAGCGCCGTCTGTTCACGGTGCAGCGCCGCCAGGTGGCGGAGACCGCCATCCACACCAATCTCCTGCGCGATCTCTACGCGACGCTGGGCGAGGGCGAGGCCGCGAACGGCTGGGTGATCCGCCTCTACTACAATCCGCTGGCGCCCTGGATCTGGCTCGGCGCCGCGCTCTGCGCGCTGGGCGGCTTCGTCTCGCTCACCGACCGCCGGCTGCGCGTCGGAGCGCCGTCTCGTCGGCCGATCGCCCAACCCGCCGAATGAACCGTCGCCTCCTTTTTCTCCTGCCGCTGGCGACGCTGGCACTGATGGCGGGCTTCTTCGCCTGGTCGCTGCTGGCCGGGCGCGATCCGGCGTCGATCGGCTCGGTGCTGGTCGGCCGGCCGGCACCGCGGCTCGAGGTTGCGGCGCTGCGCGAGGGCGAGCCGCCGCTCACCGACGCGCTGCTGAGAACCGGCAAGCCCGCGATCGTGAATTTCTTCGCGAGTTGGTGCACGCCCTGCCTCGCCGAGCATCCGCTGTTCACGCGCCTGGCCATGCGCGAGGGGGCGACGATCATCGGCGTCGCCTGGAAGAACAAGCCCCCCGAGGCGCTCGCCTGGCTGAAGCGCCTGGGCGATCCCTACAAATTCGCCGGCGCCGACCTCGACGGCCGTACCGGCCTCGATTGGGGCCTTTCCGGCGTACCCGAGACCTACCTCGTCGACGGCCAGGGCATCGTCCGCCGCCACTTCCGCGGGCCGATCACCGAACGGGACCTCAATGAGACGATCATTCCGTTCCTGAAGGGCGCGAAGTGAGCATGACCCCCTCCGGCCTTTCAGGCCACCTCCCCCGCTTTGCGGGAGAGGAGAAGAAATCGATCTCCTCCCCCGTCTGCGGGGGAGGTGCCCTCGTCATACGAGGGCGGAGGGGGTCATGGCTCGCGCTCTTCGCGTTGCTGTTCACCTTCCCGGCCCTCGCCGTCGAACCCTCGGAAATGCTGCCCGACCCCGCGCTTGAATCCCGCGCCCGCGACATCGGTCGCGCCTTGCGCTGCGTCGTCTGCCAGAACCAGTCGATCGACGATTCCAACGCCGAGGTGGCGCGCGACATGCGCCGCGCCGTGCGCGAGCGGCTGACTGCGGGCGATGGTGACGATCAGGTCTTCGCCTACATGGTGGCGCGCTACGGCGACTATGTGCTGCTCAAGCCACCGTTCAAATCAGGCACCTGGATCCTGTGGCTGGGCGGGCCACTGGTGCTGCTGGTTGCCGGCACCGTGCTCTTGATCGCCGCGCGACGTCGCCGCAGGACTCCGCTCCTGCCGCCCGAGCCCTTGAGCAAGGAGGAGCAGCGCCGTCTCGACGCGTTGCTCAGGGACTGATGCTGGAATTCCTCCTCGCCCTTCTCACCACGGCGACGGTCGGCGCCTTGCTGGTGCCGCTGCTGCGCGCGGGCGCGCGGCGGACCGAGCGGCTGGACAGCGAACTCGCGATCTACCGCGACCAGCTGTCCGAAATCGAGCGCGCGCGCGCCGACGGCACGACGCCGGAGACCGAAGCCGCCGCCGCCCGGATCGAGGTCGAGCGAAGGATGCTCAACGCTGCAGAGGGGGCCGCCGCCAACGCCATCAAGACGACGGCTCCGGCCGACTCTTCGATCTTGCACCGCGTCCTGCCGCCGGCGCTGGCGCTCTTGATCCCGCTGCTGGCCTTGGGCGTCTATCTCAACGTCGGCCACCCCGGTCTCCCGGCCGCCCCCTTCGGCACCCGCCCCGCCCTCGACCATCCCGCGCCGGGCGAGCCCATGACCGCCGAGCGCCTGGTCGCCCAGGCCCGCGCGCGGCTCGCCGGCAATCCCGACGACCCCGACGCGCTTTCGGCGCTGGGCGAGGCGCTGGTGCTCGAGGCCGACGGCACCGTCACCCGGCCGGCCATCGAAGTCTTCAACAAGGCGCTGGCGTCGCGGCCCGACGATGCCCGCGCACTCTATTATCTCGGCCTGCACGAGGCGCAGAGCGGCGATTCGCCGGCAGCGCTCGCGCGCTGGCGCGACCTCGAGGCCAGGAGCCCGCCCGACGCGCCGTGGCTGCCGATGCTGCGCGCCGAGATCGCGCGCGTCACCAAGGCGGCCGGCCTGCCGGCGCCGGGCGGCATGCCCCAGCCGACCCGCGAGCAGCAGGAAGCTCTTCAGAGCCTGCCGCCGGCCGAACGCCAGCAGGCGATTCGTTCCATGGTCGAGGGCCTCGACGCCAGGCTGAAGGACAACCCCGCCGACCGCGCCGGCTGGCTGCGTCTCGCCAACGCCTGGCGCGTGCTGGGCGAGAATGAGCGGGCGGCCGACGCCTACGCCAAGGCCGATGCGCTGGGCCCGCTCGATGCCAGGACCCTCACCGACTGGGCCGAGGCCCATGTCCGCCAGCTCGCGCCCGGCGCACCTCCACCCACCGCCGCCGTCGCCGTGCTGGAGCGTCTGGAGAAGGCCGAGCCGCGCAACGCGTTGGCACTGTTCTACCTCGGCGCCGCTTCCTTCGCCGCCGGCGACAAGCCCGCCGCCCTGCGCCGCTGGAAGACCCTGCTCGCGCTGCTCCCCGCCGACGCCCCCATCCGCGCGATGCTGGAGGAACGCATCAAGGCGGCCGAGTAGGGCGGACCCGATGAAACGATGTGAAAATTCCTGGGAACCCTGAAGATGCCGACGCGTTGTCAGCCGCCCTCCGACATCTCCAGGGGGGTGGAGGCCGACGAGGGGAGGCCAACGAGGGAGGAAGGGAATGAAGCGCACCTGGCTGGTTCTCTCGCTCGTGTTGGCGAGCGCCACGGTGCTGATCCTGGGCATTTCGGACCAGGCGGCAAAAGCTTCGAAGGCGGGACCCAGCCTTGCCGCCTCGGAGCGCTAAAGCGTGTTTCGGCCAGGTAAGATCACTCTCCATTCCGTCGCCGTTGCCTTAACGAACTTCGGTGCGACTGCATCCAATCGGCACATGCGCTGGAGTCTTTCCGGCTGGCATCGAATCGCTTCTCCTCCCCCGTCTCGGGGGAGGTGGCGCGGAGCGCCGGAGGGGGCGAGCCCCGGAAGAGATGTTTGAAAGTCTCCGATCTGAAATCGGCGAGCCGCAATACTGAAGCTTTCCCCCTCCGCCCCCTTCGGGGGCACCTCCCCCGAGACGGGGGAGGAGAAGAATTCCAGAGTCCTTGATTTGGACTTGGATGGTTCAATCCGTGTCGAAAAGGCCCTAGGGCCGCCGCCCCTCTTCGAGGAACTTCATCACGGTGAGATCGCTCCACGGCTTGTAGCCGCCGACGCCGTGGAAGCCGACATGGCCGCCGTGCGGCGTCAGGACGGGCCTCAGGGACAAGCTCTTGTTGGATCCCCAATGGTGGCCGCTGTAGGCGCCGCCCGGCACCCAGGGATCGTCCAGCGACGCCAGCACCAGGGTGGGAATGCGGATGCCGGGAAGGAAATTCACCGCGCTGCTGCGGAAGTAGTATTCGGCGGCGCCGGAGAAGCCGTTGCGCGGGCCGGTGAAAAGGTCGTCGTACTGCCACAACGTCCGCGAAGCCGAGATGTTCGCGCGCTCGAGGCCGGTGAGGGCGGCACCCTCGGCCAGGGCCTCGCGCTTGATCGCCCCGAAGACGTGCCGATGATAGGGCAGGTTGCGAAAGCGCATCAGGCTGCGACAGCTGCCGCGAAGATCGATCGGCGCCGAGACGCTGGCGGCAGCGGCGAGCGGCGTGCGCGCGCCTTCCTCGCCCAGGTACTTCAACAGGATTGCGCCGCCCACCGAGTAGCCGACGGCGACGATCCCGTCCTCCGTCAGATCCGCCGGCAGCAGGCCGATCAGCTCGGCAAGGTCGCGGCTGCTGCCGGCCGAGTACTGGCCGCCGCACGTGGCCCGCGACGGCCCGGCGCCGCGCATGTTGAGCCGCAGCACCGGGTAGCCCTTGTCGAGCAGATACCCTGACATCCGCACCATGTACGGGCTGGTCTCCGAGCCCGGGACGCCGTGGAGCAGCAGGACCAATGGCTTGCCCGCCCGCGGTGTCGCCGAACGATCGAGCAGGGCCAGCATCGTGTCGCCGTCCTTCAGCGTGAAGCTGAGACGCTCGCTGCTGCCCGGCGCCAGGCTGCTGGGAACGTCGATCATCACGGTGGCAATGGTCTGGAGGTCGCCGCCCCACCACGGGAAGCGCTGCGTGAACGGTGGCAGCTGAAGGCCGGTCATGTTGCTCGTCACAGTCCGGCCAGGAAGCGTATCGCCGACCGGCTGGGCATGAAGAAGTAACCGCCCGCGCGCACGGTGACGAAGCTCTTCAGGTTTTTCATCGTGACCGATCCCGACGGCGTCGGGATGGTGAAGACGAAGGGCTTGCTCGGGTCCACGGGCGGCGGC
This sequence comes from Reyranella sp., assembly GCA_030684475.1. GTDB lineage: Bacteria > Pseudomonadota > Alphaproteobacteria > Reyranellales > Reyranellaceae > Reyranella. The sequence continues at coordinate 7,161 of JAUXWB010000336.1, forward strand.
GAGGTGATGGGGTCGGGCTCGTTGCTCAGCCCCTGAAAGCTGGGCGAGCCGACCCAGGATTGCTGCAGGAACTCGAATTGGCGCTCGAGGTCGGCGCAGAGGGCCACGAACAGCATGCCCTTCTCCGACTTTTCGTCGCCGTAGGGACGGCCGCGCCGCAGGATCCGGTGGCGTCTTTCGATCACCGCCTGGTTGGGATTGTTCGGCGCCAGGCTGCCGCGCGGATTTGACCGCCGGATGTGCGCGCCGAAGGGGCAGCGCAGTCCCTGCGGATCGTCCTTTGCGAAGCTGAAGTCGTTGTCCGCCCGATCGAATGCGTTGGGGCCGGGAGTCCTGTGGCCGGCCATCTCGTGCGGACGGCAGATCAGTGAGGCGCCGCTCCGCCAGCGCCCCATCATCTTGGCGGCAATCCATTCCTGGGTGATCTCGCCGATGCTGTCGCCGAGGCCGGGATACTTCTTGAGCTCGCCTTCCTGGACGGCGAGGAAGTCGTTGAAGCCATCGACGTCCTGCATCAGCTGGCGCACGGCGACGAAGGTGCCGTTGCGGCCGAAGTCGCGCAGATCGGCATCCTGCGACCCGGCAAAGCGCGGGAAGCGCGACGGGAACTCGGGCGTGTCGGTTTCGAGCTCGTCGGCGGGGTCGCTCTCCGCCGGCAGGGTGACGGCCGGCGGAAAGTAGCCGGCGCCGTCGCGGTAGCCGAGGATCAGCTCGCCCGCCTCGACCACGTCGGCGGTGTTGTCGGTCGCCGCCTCGCGCTCGGTGCCGCGCAGGATCGGCTGGGAGATGCCGTCGCGGAAACCGAAATGCTCGTACATCGGCGCGTCACGCTCGGAATCGGGCGTGACGGCCGCCATGGCTGCCCGGATGTCTCTCGTTTTCCGGGTCGGCTCGGTCATCAACGTCCAAGTCGCCTTCCGTCCGAGCTTCGTCTCATGCCTTGCGAGCGCGTCGCGGCACGCCTGGGCCTGCTCGCCGTAGATGAACAGCACGGCATCCACGGCCTTGCCAGCCCCTGCCTTGCTAACATCCGCCCTGTCGACATCCGCCCACTGCCAGTCCTTGGGCGCCGAGGGTCCGGTGTCGCCGAGCACCCGGGCACGGTCGGCCATGCCGAGGCGGAAGACGGGCGGAAACGCCGCCATCTTCTCCGCCTGGTCCTCTGCCGTGCGACCAAGGCACGTGGCCATGCCGCGGGCCGAGAAAGCCACGAAGGTCGCGGTCCTGTCCGCGACATCGGGATGCTCGCCGAACGCGACGTCCCGGCGCAGGTAGGTGAGCCAGTCCTTGCGCGCCGCGCCGTCCTCAGGGAGCGTGAGCGCGGCACAGAGCATGTAGTCGTGCGACGGGAAGCCACGGAAGACCAGCGACTGGACCTCGTCGGTCTCGATCGCGTCCTGCGGACGCGGCATGGTGCCGAAGCAGTCGAGCCAGGCGCGCGCCGAGGTGTCGGTCTGGGCCCGCATCAGCCCGTCGTGGATCAGCGCATTGGTGCGGATCTGCTCGGTCGTGAGTTTCGGGAACCGGCTGTACCAGAACTGCGTGACGATCTGCTGGCGCCGCACCCACCGCTTGAAGCGGGCGCCGTCCGCGGCGCCACCGAAGACCAGGAGGCGCGTCTTCGGAAAGCCCTTGCCGTGGCTCCAGACCGACGTCTGGCCCTCATGCGCCTTGGTGATGAAATCCTCGAGATAGCTGAGCCAGCTGCCGTCGTAGTTGGAGAAGAACAGCATCATCTCGCTGCCCGGCAGCCGGAACCATCGCGCGTAGTGGATCGTGCCCATGTTGAGCACGAAGCCCGGGCGGAACCAGTATTGGACTTCCTTGCCGATCGCCCACAGCGCCAGCGCCAGGGTGAACTTGCGGAAGGCCCCTGGCTTCATCGCCGTCACCGCCGTGATGTGGTTCTGCGCGTATCCCGGCGCATTCTCCGTCGCGGCGATCGCCTCGATGTGGTCGAGCGGCGCGGTCCGCCGGTCGATGTCCTTGTCGTCGCGCACGTCGTGCCAGTACAGGATCGCCACGAAGACGAGGAGCACCGTGAGCCAGAAGAGGAAGGTCGCGACGATGCCGCCCGCCAGCGCCAGGGACACGGCACCGAGGTGATCGACGGCAACGCCGAACGGTTCGGGATAGAAATAGACGGCGGCGACAACGGCCGCGACCGCGCCGAAGCCCAGCAGCCATTCGATGAGGAGCCGGTTTCGCCGCAGGAGCGGCTGGGCCCTTGCCCAGAGCCCCCGCACGATGTGCGCCGCGGCGACACCGGCCAGCGCGGCGAGGGCGATCCGGCCCGAGAGCGGAAGGTCCTGCCACCCGATCTGCAACAGCCAGTGCTGCAGCGCCTCGAACGACGCCGCAGCGCCCACGAGCGTCAGCACGACCATCCGCCAGGCCTGCAGCAACTTGGGCACGACCCAGTTCCAGAAGCCGACGATTGCCCACGTCGCCGCGACGCCGCCCGCTGCGGCGAGCGCGATCTGCACGACGAGGGGCATCTCCGGAAAACATCTCTGCAGCGCCACGAACGAAGCGGCGGCAAAGCCCAGGATGGATGCCGGCCATCGGAACCAGCGGACCAGCAAGGCTGCGATGAACAGGACCGCCGACACGACGAACAGCAGGGCGGTACCGAGGGTAACCAGCCTCTCCGCTCCCGCCTTCCACCAGCGGACGAGCGTGTCGAAGCCGTCCCGGACCGCCAGCGCGACGGTGAGAAGGACGCCGGTCACGAGGCCCACGAGCGCGAAGCCGAACGCGATCCGGGACTCGGGATCGACGGCGTGATGGATGGCGCCGCCGAGCAGGCACACCGTGGTGCCGATCAGCAGGCCGAGGAACACGCCGGCATTCGACTTGAGCGCGCCCGGCAGGCCCTGCAGGCCGATCTTGGTGTCGTCGCCCGTCCATTCGGATATCCTGAGCCGCCGCCGCGTCGGACGAATGAGGAAGGCGCGCAGCGCCCGGCCTTCCGCCCGCAGATCCTCCTCGACCTGTCGTTCGGCGGGCGAGAGACGCGCCAGGTCTTGGGCCGACGCGCCCGCGGGTCGCGTGAGATCGCGGACATAGGCGAGCGTATCCACCGCCCGCTTGGCGATGCCGTCGTGGACATGGAAATAGCGGTCGACGGCCTTGCGGACGAAGGTCGCAAGCTCTTCCTGCTGCGCGATGTCACCGACCGGCGTATCGGGCGTGCCGTTGAAATTGAGGCCGATGGCGCCCCACGGCGCGAAATGCAGCGCGGTCTTGTGGCGCTCGAGCAGGAAATGAAGCCTGCTCTTCTTGAATCGCTCCGGCAGCGTCTCCGGATCGATCTGCGCGGCGCCTTCGAGGCAGTCGAAGATCGGTCCAAGCAGAGGACCGGCATGCTGGACGATCCGGGCCAGCACCGTGTCCTCGTCGCTGTCGACGTTCAGCTCGAACAGGAGTCGCGGATCGGGCGCGGCGGTCAGGTCGTCGGGATCTTTCGCATCGAAGGCCGACATGGAGACGAAATGCACGATCTCCGTCGCCGTGAGGGCCCGGCCGATCTCGCTGTCCAGC
>JAUXWB010000354.1 GCA_030684475.1 Reyranella sp.
GTCGCCAACACGCCCGGCCGCAGTCTGTTCGTCCGCTTGAGCGGACCCGCCAGCGGCAAGGGTGCCGCCGGCAAGTGGACCGAATATGTTGCGTCGAGAGTTATGTTGCGCAGCTGCGATTGGGCGCTGTCTTGCGGACGATCGACAACTTTTGCGCAACATAATGCCAGCACGCGGGGGGTTGCGTGATGCCCCGCAACGCCTCCGAGCTGGCGCGCCGCCTCGCTTGTGATGCCGAGGCGGTCTGCCGTCACTATCTCTCCAATGGTCGGCGCCAGGGCCGCTATTGGACGGTGGGCGACGTGCGCAACACGCCCGGTCGGTCGATGTTCGTCCGGCTCAGCGGACCGGACTCCGGTCCCGGCGCCGCCGGGCATTGGAGCGACGCCGCCTCGGCCGAACATGGCGATCTCCTCGACGTCATTCGTGAGAGCTGCGGCCTCGCCGACTTCCGCGATGTCGCCGATGAAGCACGACGTTTTCTCAGTCTGCCGCGCGCGGAATCGTTCCCAGCCCCAAAGCCCGTTCGCACGCCCGTCCCGGCCGGTTCGCCCGAAGCAGCGCGTCGGCTCTTCGCCATGTCGCAGCCGATCCGCCGGACGCTCGTCGAGACCTATTTGTGCAATCGCGGCATCAAGGCTGTCCACCATGCGGACGCGCTGCGGTTTCATCCGCACTGCTACTATCGCGAGAACGACGGCTCGCCGACAGAGACCTGGCCGGCGATGATCGCCGCCGTGACCGATCTTTCTGGCGCCATCACCGGCGTGCATCGCACCTGGCTTTCGTCCGACGGCTTCGGCAAGGCGCCGGTCTCCACGCCGAGGCGTGCAATGGGAGGTCTCCTCGGCCATGCCGTCCGCTTCGGCGTGGCCGACGACGTCCTCGCTGTCGGCGAAGGCATCGAGACGATGCTGTCGCTGCGCTATGCACTGCCTGTCATGCCGATGGCCGCCGCGCTCTCGGCCAATCACCTCGCTGCGCTTCTGCTCCCGCCGACGCTCCGACGGCTCTACGTCGCCCGCGACGCCGATGCCGCAGGTGATATGGCATTCGCGACGCTGACCCAACGCGCCGAAGCGGCGGGCATCGAGGCGCTCGGCCTGTCTCCGGAGAGGGACGATTTCAACGAGGACCTCCGTGCATTCGGCGTCGATGCGGTGCAGGCAGCGCTGCGCATCCAGCTCGCCCCGCAGGATGTCGTTCGCTTCGCATGCCAGGGGAAGATCAGGACGGAGTGACAGATGGAAGGCCGGACCGTCCTCCTTGCTCACAAGGATTTCAGGAAGGCCATGAGGTCCCTGTCTTCCTTCCACAAGCGCCCCGATAGCGGCTGACCCACCTCGCAAAGGGCGACCGCGCTCGCCTTTGTCGTGAGGTCGATCTCGGCATAGATGTTGGTGGTACTGATCGAGACATGGCCGAGCCAGGCGCGCACCGTGTTGATGTCCACGCCGGCAAGAACGAGATGGCAGGCTGTCGTGTGCCGGATCACGTGCGGAGTTATCGTCCTGCCGGCCAGGTCCTGCACCCGGGCCGCGCAGCGCTCGACGAGCCGATACACCCCGAAGCGTGTAAACGGCCCTCCGAGCCTGCTGACGAACACGGCACGATCAGCGGCGCGGCCGCTGATCTCACCGGCAAGGGCGCGTTCGGTTTCCGGCCATAACGGGCATTGCCGCAGCCTGCCGCCCTTCCCGTGCAGGGTCGCCAGATCATGGCCGCCGTTGCCCCTCCCGATCTGCAAGTCTCGCACCTTCAGCTGGATCGCCTCGGACACCCGTGCGCCGGTGTTGTAGAGGAAGAGCAGCAGCGCATATTCGCGACGACCGCGCTCTGTCTTCCGATCGGGGACGCCCAAGATGGCTTCCATTTCCGGCCGGGTCAGCCACCCGACCGGCTCCGTGATGGACTTCTTCGACGAGATCGCCCGGATGTGGCTACACCATTCGACCTGGGCCGGATCGCGGCTGCCGACGAAGCGGGCGAACGCCCGGACGGCGGCGAGCCGCTGATTGCGGGTGCGGGCGGAGCAGCCTCTCTCTTGCTCGAGGTGCGCGAGGAACTGCAGCACTCGCCCGGACGTCAGATCGGCGACGGCCAGCCGGTCCACGGGCTTGTGCACCTTGCCGCTGATGAACGGGAGCAGCAGGCTGAAGGTGTCGCGATAGCTCGTGCGGGTGTTCCGGGCCAAGTTGCGCTCGGTGACGATGTGTTCGGTGAGGAAGCGTCGAAGCCAC
>JAUXWB010000359.1 GCA_030684475.1 Reyranella sp.
CACTACACCGCCTCCAACATGGTCCTGTCGGCGGCGGGCCGGGTCGAGCACGACCGCATCTTCGATCTCGCCGAGAAGCATTTCGGCTCGGTGCCGCGCACCCCGGCCAACGCCATCGTGCCCACGCCGTTGCGCTATGTCGGCGGCGACGGCCGAGAGACCCGCGTGCTCGAGCAGGCGCACCTCGTACTCGGCTGCGAAGGTATCGGCTACCGCGACCCCGATTATTTCGCGCTTGCCATCTACTCGACCCTGTTCGGCGGCGGCATGTCCTCGCGCCTGTTCCAGCGCATCCGCGAGGAGCGGGGGCTGGTCTACGGCATCCACTGTTTCAATACCGCCTATGCCGACGGTGGCCTGTTCGGCATCTATGCCGGCACCGGAGAGGACGATCTCGCCGAGCTGGTGCCGGCGGTGTGCGAGGAGTTCGTCGGCGTCGCCGACACGGTGCATGAGGCCGAGCTGACGCGCGCCCGCAACCAGATCAAGGCCGGCACGCTGATGGCGCTGGAGTCGAGCGGGGCGCGCTGCGAGCAGGCGGCGCGCCACCTGATCGTGCACGGTCGGCCGATTCCCTATGCCGAGATCGTGTCGCGCATCGAGGCAGTCGACCAGGATGCCGTTCGTCGCGTCGCCCGCCGCTTGCTGAAGGGCGACCTGACCCTGGCTGCCCTGGGCCCGATCGACGCCCTCGAGACCCTCGACCGGATCGCCGCGCGGCTGGCGGCTTAGGAAGCGCCGCGCGGACTCCTAACTCTACTGCCGCGCGTCGCTACGCGACGCGGCGGGGACGGTGGTCGTGCTGCGGGCGCCGCTGATCAGGCCCACCGTCGTTTGCGTGACCGGATTGCGCGGCGGCACGCCGATCGAGGCGCGTTCGATGGCCGTCCTTATCTCGGCGCTGCGGCGAACGATCTTGTAGCGCAGGCCGGTGTAGAGGTTCACCGGGAACGGCATGTCGGCGTTGAAGTCGATGATCAGCACCACGCGGGTCTGGTCGGTCTGGTTCTTCACCCAGTGCTCGCGCGTGTCGTCGAACACCAGCGGCTGGCCTTCCTCCCAGAAGAAGTGGTGACCACCGATCTCGATCCAGCACTTCTCCGGCTCGGTCGGCACGATCAGCGGATAATGGAAGCGGACCACGCCGGCCGCCGAGCCGCGATGGGGCTCGATCTCGGCATAGCCGTGCAGGATGCTGAAGAGGGCGGTGTGAACGCCGGGAATCTTGGCGATCGCCGCCATCGTGTCGGGCACGGCAGCGGCATTCTCCTTCACGTCGTGGCCCCACAGCTTCAGCAGGAAGGTGCGCCAGGCACGGCCCGGCACGTAGAGGTCGCGCGGATGGACCTCGTGCAGCGCCGGGATCTCCTCGTGATGGCTCAGCAGATATTCCAGATCCGCCTTGATCTTGGCGTGGCTCTTCTTGAGTTCGTCCAGCACAGGGAAGGCCCGCACCGCATCTTCGCCGGCCAGCGGCAGCTTGGGCATGCGACGCAGGATCATGTCCGACATCTTGAGATTGAAGTTCTCGAGCGGCTGCTGCGGCAGCCAGATGTTCTTGGTCAGGTAGAAGCGACCCTTGTGCCCGATGCCTTGTGCAGACTCTTTTTGCATGATCTGAGATCCTGACAGGATGAAACTCGGCCACAAGTTCATACGCCCGTTTTGTGTTGGCAAGACGGGACAATTGCCGCGGGAGGCGCGACGGACAGTCTCAATTTCCTACGTCAAGCCTCGGAAAACATGTAACAATTCTAAACCTGCGTTACTATGGCGCCAAGATGTTCCGTTTTGCCGACGTCCCGTTGTCGTTGTCGGGGATGACCCGGATCGCCGGCCGGCGCGTGTTTCTGCGTGCGCCGAGCATGGACGACTGGGCCGAATGGGCCGAATTGCGGGCCCGGAGCCGGGCTTTTCTGACGCCCTGGGAACCGACCTGGCCGGAGGATTCGCTGGGTCGCGACCATTTCCGTCGCCGGCTGCGCCAGCAGATCCGGGAATGGCGGGCGGGCGAAGCCTACGGGCTGTTCGTCTTCGCCAACGACGGCCGCCGCCTGGTGGGCGGTATCAACCTCAGCAACGTCCGGCGCGGCGTCGCCCAGGCCGCGGCGGTCGGCTACTGGATGGGCCAGCCCTATGCCGGCCAGGGGCTGATGACCGATGCGCTCCGGGCCACCCTGCCGTTCGTGTTCGACGAGCTCAGGTTGCACCGTCTCGAGGCGGCCTGCCTGCCGCACAACGAGCCTTCCAAGGGGGTGCTGGCCAAGGTCGGCTTCCATGAGGAGGGGCTGGCGCGCCAGTACCTGCGCATCAACGGCCAATGGGCCGACCACCTGCTGTTCGCCCTGCTGCGCGCCGACTACGATCAGCTCCTGAGAAAGACCCGCTAGCCGGCCAGGAGACTCGCATGCGCAATCTCACCCCGACCACCATCACCCAGGCGTTCGCCGACTACGCGCGCAACGCGCCGTCGGCCCGCACGCGCGACCTGATGGTCTCGCTCGCCACTCACCTCCACAGCTTCGTGCGCGAGAACAAGGTCACGCAGGCCGAGTGGATGGCGGCAATCGACGTCCTGACCCGCGCCGCCAAGTTCACCGACGACAAGCGCAACGAGTTCATCCTGCTCTCCGATTTGCTGGGCGTCTCCTCGCTGGTCGACATGGTGAACGCCGCCCGCTCCGGCACGACGTCGTCGTTGCTGGGGCCGTTTCTCATCGAGGGCGCGCCCGAACTGCCCAATGGCGGCGACCTGTGGCGCGGCCAGGATGGCGAGCCGCTGGTGGTGAGCGGCAAGGTCGTGGACGAAAAGGGCGCGCCCGCCAAAGGCACCGTGCTGGCGCTGTGGCAGAATGCCGGCAATGGACTCTATGCCCAGCAGGATTCCAAACAGGCGCCGACCAACTATCACGCCCGCCTCGAGGTGGCCGACGACGGCAGCTTCGCCTTCTCGACCGTTCGGCCGGTCTCCTACCAGGTGCCTTACGACGGCCCGGCCGGCGACATGCTGCGCGCGCTCGGCCGGGACGCGTGGCGGCCGGCCCACCTGCACATGATGGTCCATGCGCCGGGCCACGAGCCGCTGATCACCATGTTCTTCCCCGATGACGACAAATACCTTGACAGCGACGCGGTGTTCGGCGTGCGGGTGCCGCTCGTGCTGCCGTTCGCGAAAGTGACGGACCGCGCCAAGCTGCCGGCCAACCTCGCGGCGCGCGAGACGCTGCCACTGCCGGTGTGGGCAACCAGGCTCGATCTCAGCCTTCCCGCGGGCTGATGCGCCCCGGTTGATGCAGCTCGTCGGCGTCCGCGGCGTCTCCAAGGTCTTTGCCAACGGCGTCCAGGCGCTGGACGGCGCATCGCTCGATGTCGAGCAGGGCGAATTCCTGAGCGTGCTGGGCCCGTCGGGCTGCGGCAAATCCACCTTGCTGCGCCTGATCGCCGGGCTCACGCTGCCGAGCGCCGGCACGATTGAATGGCCAGAGAGCGAACGGACCGGGGGCAAGCCCGATCTCGGCTTCGTCTTCCAGGAGCCGACGCTGATGCCGTGGGCGACCGCGCTCGCCAATGTCGAGCTGCCGCTGAAGCTTCGCGGCGTGTCGCGGAGCGAGCGCGAGGCGCGCGCGGCCGAAGCGCTCGGCCACGTCGGTCTCGCGGGCTTCGAGCACACCTGGCCGCGCGAACTCTCGGGCGGGATGAAGATGCGGGTGTCGATCGCGCGCGCGCTGGTCACCGGACCCAAGCTCCTGCTGATGGACGAGCCCTTCGCCGCCCTCGACGAGATCACGCGCCGCCGTCTCAACACCGACCTGCTGGAACTGTGGCAGCGCACGCGTTTCACCGCGGTGTTCGTGACGCACTCGGTGTTCGAATCGGTGTTCCTGTCGCAACGCATTGCCGTGATGAGCGCCCGGCCGGGCCGCGTGCTGTCGGAACTTGCCATTCCGGCGCCCTATCCGCGCAGCGAAGCCTTCGGCACCTCGGCCGAGTATGCCGCGCTCTGCCGCCTGGCCTCGGGCCGGCTCGCCGAGGCAATGGCGAAGGAGGGGGCGGCGGCATGACCGCGCGCTTCATCGCACCGCTCGTGATGGGCCTCCTGATGCTGGTCTCGTGGGAGGCCGTCGTGCGGACGGCGGAGATTCCGCCCTATGTCCTGCCGGGTCCGCTCGTGGTCGCGCGGACGCTGGTCGCCGACTGGGCCACGCTCGCCCCGGCACTCTGGGTGACGCTCACCATCACCCTGGAGGCGCTCGCCGCCGCCGTCATCGTCGGCGTCCTGCTGGCGGTGCTGTTCTCGCTGTCGCGCTGGGTCGAGCTGTCGCTCTTTCCCTACGCCATCATCCTGCAGGTGACGCCGATCGTGGCGATCGCGCCGCTGATCATCGCCTGGGCCGACGACGTCGATCTGTCGCTGCTGATCTGTGCCTGGCTGGTGGCGTTCTTCCCGATCCTGTCCAATACCATCCTCGGCCTGCGCTCGGTCGACCACAATCTGCTGGCGCTGTTCGAGCTCTATGGCGCCGGCCGCTGGAAGACCCTGATCCACCTGCGCCTGCCGGCGGCGCTGCCGTATTTCCTGGGCGGGTTGCGCATTTCCGGCGGCCTGGCGTTGATCGGCGCCGTGGTGGCCGAGTTCGTGGCCGGCACCGGCGGCAATGCCTCGGGCCTCGCCTACCGCATCCTCGAAGCCGGTTACCAGCTCAGGATTCCGCGCATGTTCGCGGCCCTGGTGCTGATCTCGGCGGCGGGCATCGCGATCTACCTGCTGCTGTCACTGCTGTCGCACCTGCTGCTGCGCCGCTGGCACGAGAGCGCGATCAGCGGGGAGGGGTGAGGCCGGCTGCGGCTGGACAGAGCCTCCAGACATGCCTGCGATCGGGCAGCCTTGAACTGATGATATCTTATAATATATGATATCCTATAAGATATGCTGAGAGTCGTTTTCGATACCGACGTCGTCGTGACGGCGCTGCGAAGCGCGGCAGGCGCCAGTAACGCCGTGCTGCGCGAAGTGGCTCATGGGCGGCTGACGCCGTTGGTCACTCCCGCGCTGTTCCTGGAATATGAAGCCGTCTTGAAGCGGCCGGACCAGCGACTCGCGCACGGCCTGGCATTGGCCGACATCGATCGCTTCCTGGCGGCCTTCGCGGCTGCTTGCGAAGCCGTCGAGGTCAGCTTCCAGTGGCGACCGCAATTGGGCGACGCCAACGACGAGATGGTTCTGGAAGCAGCGGTCAATGGTCGTGCCCAAGCACTCGTTACGCACAGTGTGCGCGATTTCGTGAAGGGCGTGGAAAAATTCGGGGTGCGGGTTCTGCGTCCCGGTGAATTGCTGAAGGAGTTACGGTCATGAGCAAGGCATCGTATCCGCTCAAGCTGCCCGCTTCGGTGAAGGCCGCCGCCGCCCGCCTCGCCAAGGAGGACGGCGTGTCGCTCAATCAATGGATATCGGTGGCCATTGCGCAGAAGATCGGCGTGGTCGAGACGGCGGCGGACTTCCTCAAGCGCCGCTCGGGCAGCGCGCGGCGCCAGGACATGCTGCGGTTCCTCAAAGGCGCCAAGCACGAGGTGCCGCCGGCTGGAGACGAAATGTAGTCTCCGGTTTCGGTGGATCGACCTCGCGTGCCATGACCGCTCGCGTCATTGTCCCTGTCGGCATGGGGCGCTCGCCGCTCGCGCTCACGCTTGTCGTCACCCTCACCACGACCTGCCCGCGGCCGCCCGCGGGTTCGCCTTGTGGCTTGGTGCAGCCGCCGCGACTCCTAAGTTGTGGACAGTCCCAAGAACGACCCCGTCTCAACTCGGTGCCAAATAATGACACCAGAACAGACACTTAACGACGCCTGGAAACACGGCGCGCCGGGGCCCGTGCAAACGAAGAAAACGAGCGATGCGTAAAAGCCCAAGGAATCAGGCTTATCTCGGAATTGTGGACAGGTTTGCGGACAACACGCGTTACGTTCAGGTGTCCACAAATGAGCGGGCGAAAACCCGCCGTCATTGGCTTTCCGGTGTGCGGGGAGCCGATTCGGACGCTGGCAACTTGTGCTGGACCTGCACACGGGCGTCGCTCATCGCCGGGCCGCGCGCGCCAGGAAGAGCGAGCAGACGGCGACGCCGCCGGCCAGCAGCAGGTAGCCCGCCTCGTAGGCGTCGGTGAGGGCGAGCACGGCGCGGAACAGCAGCGGCGACAGCAGCGCGCCGCTGAAGACGAAGAGCTGCGTGGCGCCGGTGAACTCGGCGGCGCGGCCGGGCGGGGCGCGCGCCGCGCTCTCGGCGATGAAGACGCCGTTCCAGCCGACCGCGGTGCCGCCCAGCACGATGCAGACGAGGTAGACCGCGGTGGTCGGCCAGGCTGGCGTCGAGAAGGCCATGGCCGTGGCGGCAAGCGTGACGATGGCGCCGATGCCGGCCAGCACCGCCGAGGGACGGCGCAGCATGTCGGCCAGCGCGCCCCAGAAGACGCGGCCGAAGGCGCCGGTGACGGTCGCGGCCGACAGGAGCGCGCCGGCCAGCACGTAGGACATCTTCAGGCCGTCGACGGCGTAGACGACGGTGAAGTTGACGACGATCGCCTGGGTCGCCGAGAACATCAGGCCGATGAAGCACATCGGCCGCAGGATCGGGTCGCGCCACGCCAGCCGCAGCGGCTCGAAGATCTCGGCGGCCGAGGGCAGCCGGCCGCCGGCACCGCCGCTGCGTTCGTCGTCGTAGAGCCGCCGCAGCGGTTGCACCGCGATGGCGGTCGCGAGCGAGACCAGGCCCACCATGGCGGCGGCCCAGCGCCAGCCGAAGTCGAGCGCCAGAGTGGGCAGGGCGGCGCCGCAGATGGCGAAGCCCACCGGCACGCCGCTCTGCTTCAGGGAGAAGGTGACGTTGGCCAGGCGCGGCGGCGAGACGCGCGCCAGGATGTGCGAGCTGGCGATCGTGAGCGGCCCCGAGCCGAGACCGACGATCAGGGCGGAAAGGGCAGCCAGCGCCACACCGCCCAGGGCAAAGATGAACGAGCCGAGCGCCGCCACCGCAAGGCCCGCCTGGATGAAGCGGATCGGCCCGAAGCGCCGGTTGATGGCGCCGCCGCCCAGGGTCGAGATCATGGCGGCGAGATAGACGAGGGAGACGTAGTAGGCGACGTCGGCGGCCTCGACGCCGAGTTCCGGTGCCGCGGCGGGCGCCAGCACCGAGGCCTGGTTGAAGCCCATCGTCGCCACGACCTGCACCAGCGTGAGCGACACGAGCGCGATCAGGTAGCGGCGAAGATCGGTCGGCGCGGCGGACATGGCCGCGCGACTATAGCGGCCTGCCTGAGGCCGGCGAGAAAACTCTCGACCAGAGGGCTCCACAGCGAAACGCCGCTGTTCCCGCCGGCCCTGTCGTAGGCCTCGGCCATCTGCGGATGCCTGGCGCTGGCACGAGCGCGCGCTCGGTGAAGAGCCCTGATCTCCGCCCGCCCATCTCCACTCGCCTGGATCTGGCTAGGGCCTGGTGGCCTTGTCGTAGGCGAGGCCGAAGCCGAGCAGCGGCACGTCGATCGCTATCGCGCGCTTGTTGGCGTCGAACACGGTGACCTTGAGCTGCGTGCCGGTGCGCATGGACGCCAGCAGCGGGTCCTTCAGCGGAAGGCTGAGCAGGCAGCCGGCGGGGGTGCAGGTCTGCACCTGATGGCGCTCCTCCTTGCCGGCGTCGACCTTGAGCTGGATCGGCTCGGCAAGATTGATGCCGAGCGGAAGCTGCAGGCCGAGCACCGGCGCCTTGTCCGCACCGAGCCGCGCGGCAAGCTGGATGACGAGCTGCTTGTTCTCCTGGGCGACCAGCTGCTGGACGGCGCGGCACTCCAGCGTCTTGCCGTCGCCGCTGCATTCGACGCGCCAGGCGGCCGGCGGGGCATCCTGCGCCACGGCCGGAGTCGAGAGACCGGGTGAGGAGAGGGCCGACGCTGCGATCAGGAGGGCGAGCGTGCGACGCAGAGCGCCGCAGTTGGCTGATGTCATTCGTGAAGGTCCTCTCGATGGTGGCCGGTAGTCCGGCCGGTGCATGAATCCGGCCCTTCAGCCGATCTGGCAAGCTCGATCATTTCGATTTCTTCGCGGGCGGCTCGGCGGTGCCGAACAGGATGGCGGTGATGATCTGCCGATAGCGCAGGTGCAGCTCGTCGATCGGGATCGGCGGCAGCGACTGGTTGGTGCCGCGCGCGCCGTCGCAAAGCGATTGCGCCAGCATGGCCGGTTCGGTCCCGGGCTTCAGGCGGATCAGGCCGCGGCCCTCCATCTCGACCAGCATGTCTGAGATCTTGGCCTGAAAATCGACGGCGGCGCCCACCATGATGTCGCGGGCGCGGCGGAAGGCCTGGTCGTTGATCTCCAGCGCGTGCGGCGAGCGGCAGAGGCGGCGGCGGGCATCGCCATCGCGCACGTTCATGGTCTCGGTGAGCACGTCCGCCGCGCTGCCGCCTTCGTCCATCACCTTGCGGCCGGCGGCCAGGCCTGTGGCGATCGATTCCCGGCCGTAGAAGTCCAGCCAGTGGCGGAACGCCTCCTCCTTGTTGGAGAAATGGTGATAAAGCGCCCGCCGGCTGAAGCCGCAGAACTCGGCCAGCCCGCTCATGGTCATCTGCTCGTAGCCATGGTCGAGGAAAGCCTGCCGCAGGCGCGCGGCAAGATTTTCGGGCCGGGACGTTGCCGTTTCCACACTTCTCATATTGCACAATATTGAGAAATGTGAGAAGTCCCCTCCCAGGGGCAATGCCCGACTCTTGAGGCCGGCTTCGACGCTGATTTTAGCGCCAGATCGAGGCAATGGGAATGTCGAAACCGCGACATGCCGTGCACAGATGGCACTGACGGCCGAAGCGCTGGCCGCGCACCCGGCCCTGCACGCCCGACTCCGTCACCAGGCACGGCTGCTGCTCGATGCCTATGAGGCGAACCCCAGGCTCTCCTCGGTCTTCGCCACCCAGCAGCGCTGGCTGATGGCCCATATCGCGCTCTCGCTCTACTTCCGCGGCGTCACGGCCCGCGAGCGCGGCGGCTTCACCGCCGCCCGGTTCTTCGAGGCGATCGCCCGCAACGGCGTGGCCAGCCGCAACACCGCCGACTCCTTCCTGAAGGAGATGCTGAAGTACGACTATGCGCGACGCCTGCCGGGCGGCATGGACCGGCGCAGCCATCCGCTCGAGCCGACACCGGCGAGCCTCGATGCGATCCGCGGCTGGTTGATGGTCCACCTCTCGACGCTCGATAATTTCGACGGCGGGCAGCGGCTGGCGACGTTCCTCGACACCCAGGACTCCGCCTCCATCCTCCATCCGCTGGTCGCCGACGGGCTGCTCTCGTCGCGCCGGATCCGCGAACCCTCGGGCACCTTCTCGCTGTTCACCTGGCTCGACAACGGCGGCATCGTCATGGACTGGCTGATCGCCGGCATGGAAGAGGCGCCCGCCGGCACCGAGCGCATCCCGACCGGGATCGTGTCGGTGGCGGCGATGGCGGAGTGGCTCAAGCTCTCGCGCACCCATCTCGCGCGCAAGCTGCGCGACGCCGAGGAACTCGGCAGTCTCGGCTGGCTGGGCAAGCGCGGCCATTCGGTGATGTGGGTGTCCGACCGCTTCCGCCGCGAGTACGAGGCCACGCAGGCCGCCAAGCTCGCCATCGTCGACCACGCCTTCGATGCGGGCTTCTGCGCATCTGCCTCCGCCGCAACGTCGCAGGGCACGGAAACTCCACTCAAGAATGGTCAGCGGTTGGGGGCCACTGCGAATTGATTGCCTGGCGACCCGGACCGCCAACGCCGGCACCGGGGCCAACCAGTCCTTCGGCCAGGTCGAGACGGGCTACCGCATCGACTTCGGCGGTATCGCTGACGCCTATGTGACTCCCTTCGTGCGACTGCAGGGATCGACGGCGACACAGAACGGCTACCAGGAACTCGCTGCGCTCGGTGATCGGCGCCCAGATCGAGGGCCAGGTCTCCGGTCGGGACAACATGCAGTCCGGCACCCTCGGCCTGCGCAAGACCTGCTAGGAAGTTGCAAGTGCAGCAGGTTTTTGCTAGTATTTCTATCATGATGGGAGACGCCCGCGGAGAGATCCGGCGGGCGTTTTTTTGGTCCCGCAAGTGGTCGCGAAGGGGCCACGAATGGTCCAATTCGAGGTGACGGGGCGGCACATGCATCTTGAAAAGGACGTTCGTCGATTCCGTGGCAGCCGTCGGGACGATAGCGGTTCGCGATCAAGGGCTTGGACGCCCATTCCGACCACCGATATCGAACGAACAAACCCCGT
The DNA here is from genome assembly GCA_030684475.1 of Reyranella sp. GTDB lineage: Bacteria > Pseudomonadota > Alphaproteobacteria > Reyranellales > Reyranellaceae > Reyranella. The sequence goes on from JAUXWB010000359.1 coordinate 10,281, forward strand.
TCAGGCGTGGCAGGGAATGGTCCACTTCTACTTCACGCGGGTGAGGAAACTCTCGATCAGCGGCGCCCACAGCGAAACGCCGTTGCTCGAACCCGCGAGGCCATGGCCGTCGCGACCAAACGGCCCGAGCGCCTTGTAGGTCGCCTTGCCGCCGGCCCTGTCATAGGCCTCGGCCATCCGCCGGGCGAGGGCCGGTTCGAAGAAGCTGTCGTTCTCGGTGTAGATCCAGAGCATCGGCACCCGCGCCGTCGCGCCATACTTCGCCGCCGCCTCCACCAGCGCCCCCGGCGTGCAGTTGCCGATGCCGCCCTGCGGCAGCTTCTGGTGGCCGCCGCGCCCGCCGGCGAAGTTCACCAGGCCGGCGACCCCCGGCGGGTTGCGGCTGGAGAGGGCGATCGTCGCCCAGCCGCCGGCGGATTGGCCGACGACGATACTGCGGTCCGCCGCCACATAGGGCTGCGTGCGCATGAAGTCGATCGTGGCCTGGATGTCGGCCGCGCTGCGCAGCCCGGCGCCATGGTAGTCGGGTGTATCGCAGCGGCCGTAGGCCTCGGCCCAGGTGCCGCCGCTTTCGCCGTAGCCGCGCCTGAGCGGCAGGGCGACGACATAGCCGCGCGCGAGGAACCACGACGATAATGCCGTGTAGCGCGGCGGTTCCATCTTGGCGCGCTGCGAGCCATCGGCGGGCGAGCCGTGATTGATCACGACCAGCGGATGCCGCGCCTCGCCCAGCGGCCGTATCACCCTGGTGACGAGGCTCGAACCGCCGGGGCCGGGTGCGCGCACAACCTGTTCGCGGTCCTGCGCGGCGGCCGGCCAAATGATCGCAAAGACAAGCAGCAGAGCGGCGAGGGGGCCCCGGTGCATGGATTGCGTCCTAGCGGCCGCTGCGCCGCCCCGGTCGTCCGCCCGCGCCCGAGCCGGTGCGCACGCCGCGGAACACCCGCGAGTGCTGCATCTTGCCGAGGTGAACGCCGACGTTGGCGCCGGCAGCCTGGCCCGGCAGCTCGAGCTCGTTGATCTCAAGGCGGCGGATCTCGTCGCGGATGCGGGCGGCCTCCTCGAACTCGAGGTTGGCGGCGGCGTCGCGCATGCGCTTCTCGAGCTCGGCGATGTGGGTGCGGAGATTGTGTCCGACCAGGTGGACGTCGCCCGACACGCCGGTGTCGACGGTGTAGTGGTCGCGCTCGGCGGTCGACTGCAGGATCTCGCCGATGTTCTTCTTGATCGACGCGGGCGTGATGCCGTTGGCCTCGTTGTAGGCGGTCTGCTTGGCGCGCCGGCGGTCGGTTTCGGCCACCGCGTACTTGATCGAGTCGGTCATCCTGTCGGCATAGAGGATGACCCGGCCCTCGACGTTGCGCGCGGCGCGGCCGATCGTCTGCACGAGCGACGTCGGCGAGCGCAGGAAGCCCTCCTTGTCGGCGTCGAGGATGGCGACCAGCGCGCACTCGGGAATGTCGAGGCCCTCTCGCAGGAGATTGATGCCGACCAGCACGTCGAAGGCGCCCAGCCGCAGGTCGCGGATGATTTCGATGCGCTCCAGCGTGTCGATGTCGGAATGCAGGTAGCGGCACCGGATGCCGGCTTCGTGGAGATATTCGACGAGGTCCTCGGCCATGCGCTTGGTCAGCACCGTGACCAGCACGCGCTGGCCCTTCTTCGCGCAGTCCTTGCACTCGGCGATCAGGTCGTCGACCT
>JAUXWB010000362.1 GCA_030684475.1 Reyranella sp.
CTGCGATAGAGCAGCCGCTTGCGCCGGGTCTCGATATCCGCCTCGCTGCTCATCTTTTCCCCAGGTCCGACCCGAAAAGGGGCGTAGCATATAGGCGGCGGCGATGGCGGAGTCACGCGCCCCAAAGCCTGCCCCACGCCCACATCTCACGAATGCGCCCGCAAAGCCTGACCCCTCTGTTCGCCCAAGTGACATCGCTGCCCGGAAGAGGGCCGCGGTTGGGCACGCTCGTCGAGAAACTGGCCGGGCCGCTGGTCATCGACCTGCTCTGGCACCTGCCCTTCGCGCTCATCGACCGCCGCAATGCGCCCGAGATTGCCGGGGCCCAGGCCGGCGAGGTCGCCACGCTTACCGTGACCGTCGATGAGCATCTGGTGCCGCGCAATCCACGCCAGCCCTACCGGGTCTGGTGCAGCGACGAGACCGGCCGGCTTTGCCTCACCTTCTTCAACGGCCGCGAGGACTATCTCAAGAAGCTGCTGCCGCCGGGCGAGATCCGCGTCGTCAGCGGCCGGGTCGACCTTTACCAGGGCGAAGTGCAGATCACGCACCCCGACCATGTCGTGCCGCTCGACCAACGCGAGTCGATCCTCCGAGTCGAGCCGGTCTACGGCCTCACATCAGGCCTCACCCAGCGGCCGGTCCAGAAGGCGATCGCCGCCGGCGTCGAGCGCGCGCCTGCCCTGCTGGAATGGCAAGACGCCGCCTACCGGGCCCGCAATCGCTGGGCCGACTGGAAATCCTCCCTCGCCACCGCTCATGCGCCCGCCGAGGAGTCGGACCTCGCCCCCCTGCATCCGGCACGGGCCCGGCTCGCCTTCGACGAGCTGCTGGCGAGCCAGCTCGCCATCGCGCTGGTCCGGTATCACAACCGCACGGTCAGCGGGCGCGCGACGAAGGGCGACCGGCGTCTGCACAAGGTCACCCTCGAGGCGCTGCCGTTCGAGCTGACAGGAAGCCAGAAGGGTGCGGTCGAGGAGATCGCCACCGACATGGCCAAGCCGGAGCGGATGATCCGCCTGCTGCAGGGCGATGTCGGCAGCGGCAAGACGCTGGTCGCCTTCCTCGCCATGCTGATCGCGGTCGAGGCTGGGGCCCAGGCAGCCCTGATGGCGCCAACCGAGCTGCTGGCCCGCCAGCACTATGCCACCATCGCTCCGCTCGCCGAGGCCACCGGCGTGCGCCTCGCCCTGCTCACCGGACGCGACAGCCAGAAGCAGAAGAAGGAAACGATGCGCGGCCTGGTCGACGGCTCGATCGATCTTGTGATTGGCACGCATGCGCTGGTGCAGGAGGAAGTCGAGTTCGCCGACCTGGCGCTGGCCGTCGTCGATGAACAGCATCGCTTTGGCGTCCATCAACGCATGGCGCTTTCCTCCAAAGGTCAGGCAGTCGATCTGCTGGTCATGACGGCGACGCCCATTCCACGCACCTTGATGCTGGCGGCCTACGGCGATCTCGATGTCTCGAAGCTCACCGAAAAGCCGGCCGGCCGCCTGCCGATCGACACCCGCACCCTTCCCCTGGAACGCATCGGCGAGGTCGTGCAGGGAGTCGGCCGGATGGTTGGCACCGGCGCGCGTGTTTATTGGGTGTGCCCACTGATCGAAGAGTCCGAGGACGTCGACCTTGCCAATGTCGAAGAACGCTTCCAGCTGTTGAGCGCACGCTTTCCTGGCAAGGTCGGCCTGCTGCACGGGCGCCTGAAAGGCGCAGAGCGCGAAGCGACCATGGCGGCCTTCGCCGAGGGGCGCTTGTCGATCCTGGTCGCAACGACCGTGATCGAGGTCGGTGTCGACGTGCCGGCCGCCACGGTCATGGTGATCGAACACGCCGAGCGCTTCGGCCTGGCGCAGCTCCATCAGCTTCGCGGCCGGGTCGGACGCGGCGCCGGCAAGTCGAGTTGCCTGTTGCTCTATGCCCAGCCACTCGGCGAGACGGCCAAGGCGCGACTCGCGATCATGCGCGAGACCGAGGACGGCTTCCGCATCGCCGAGGAGGATCTTCGCCTGCGCGGTGCCGGCGAGCTCTTGGGCACTCGGCAAAGCGGGCTGCCCGACATGCGCCTGGCCGACCTCGCGGCCCATGGCGAACTGCTGCAGGCCGCCCGCGACGACGCGCGACTGGTGATCGACCGCGATCCCGAGCTCAAGTCCGAGCGCGGCAGTGCGCTGCGGACCCTGCTCTATCTCTTCCGCCGCGACGATGCCGTCCGGACCTTGCGCGCCGGCTAGCTAGCCGAGCGAGGCAACGTAGGTCCTGAGTGCATCGCGGGCCGTTTCGACGGCCTTCTCCGCCTCGACCTTGCGCTTGGCCAACGCCTCGAGCTCGCTCTCCTGCTTGTCGAGCGTGGCGAGGTAACGGCGCTGCAGGTCGCTGTTGGCCGGCACGCGGGAGAGATTTTCGCGCAGCCGTGCCTGCTCCTGGACGATCTGCTGCCGCTCGGCCTCGACCTGCGTCACCTTACGCTGGGCCTCGGCCGTGCTCTGCTGCAGCTGCAGCACCTTGGCGAGTGCATCGCGGGTCTTTGCGTCGAACTCGCGCGCCTGGGCATAGACGCGGATCTGGGCGGCGGCACCGTCGACCAGGCGCACCACCTGCTGCACCGTCTGTTCCTGCACGACTTCGAACGTCTGGGTCTGGTCGCCGCCGGGCAGGGTGAACGGAATGCGGTAGTTGCCTTCGCTGATGTCGATGCCCGTGGCGTCGGGCTTGGCGAGCGTCCAGCCCGGCAGCCGGCGTTGTACCACCACGAGCTGGCGCGGCTCCTTGGCCGGGCCGCGCACGCGATAGACCGTGGTCTGGCGCACGATGCGCGACAGCTTCAGCACGCCCTGGGAAATGGTCCCGGTGGCGAGTCGGTCGGTCTGGGACACGTCGCGCTCGATGGTGATCTTCTCGTCGAGCGCATAGGCGAGCAACCGCGTCTCGCCCACCGGGAAGCCCGACAGCCGGGCGTCGCCGACATAGGCAACGCTGCCGGCCTTGTCGCGCTCGTAGATGGTGATGATGCCCGGCGGCAGGCCGCTCTCGCCGTCGTTGGTGAGGCGGATGGCCGCCAGTGGATTGCGGGCGGCGGTGTCGGCCTGGTAGAGCGCCATCCGCATCGCCGGCACCTGGCGATCGATGATGGGAATAGACAGCGTCCGGCCATTGTCTACGCTGACGGCGCGCGGGAACTTGAAGATCACCTGCGTCGCGGCATCCGAGGCCTCGATCTGGTCGGCCGCGGCCGCGATCGGTGGCGGCGGTGGCGGTGGTGCGGCACCAGTCGCCATCGCGCGTTCCTGCTGCGGGCGATATGGCGCCGGCGCCGGCATCGGCGGTGACGATGCCTTGCTGGGTTGATCGGCCTGGACGCCACCGCGATCGATACCGGGCACGAGGCGTCCGGCGACCTCGACCGGCACTTCCGGCCGCGTCACGTAGTAGGCGTTGTAGAGCGCCTGCCGGAAAGAGACCGGCCGGCCCGAGACCAAGGTGAGCTCGACATCCTTCCAGTCCTGGCCACTCAGGTTTTCGATCGTGGCCCAGCCCTGCAGGGCCGAGCGCGCCGCCATGGGATCAGCGCCCAGGGTCAAGCGGTACGAGGCCTTCCAGACTGGGGCCTCGACGATGTAGGCCACCCGCACGGTGCGTTTGCCCGTGCCTCGCGTCGACAGCTCGATGGTGCGGGCGTCCTTGGCCCGGTTGCCCTGGATGGCGACCAAGGCCTGGCCGACCTTGTCGCGCAGCGCCGGATCGGCGAACTGCAAGATCTCGGCATCCTCGAGGATGAACTGCTGCAGGCCGCGCTCGGTGAACAGGGTGACGCGGGTGCGCGTGGTCGTTCCCTTGTCGTTGCCGAGAGAGACGGTCTCTTCCTGGACCGAGACGATGCGGCCCGAGATCGCGCGGCTGCCGCCGACCGTGACCTGCGCGCCCTTCAGGGTTGCCAGCAGCTCGGCCGGTGATCCCAGGGAGGCCTGGTCGAAGGGCAGGTCCTTGAAGGCTTGGGCCAGCGGCTCGCGTCCCGGCAGGCTGAGGCCACCGACGCCGCCCTTGTCGTCGTAGACGACCAGGCTCTTCAGCACATCGTCGACCTGCTGCAGTGAAACCGTGAGCTTCAGCGTCGCATCGCCCTCGACGATGGCTTCGTATTCGAAGTAGCCCATGCCGCCCGACGACAGCATTACCCGCTTGAGCGTGAGATCCTGGGCGAAGGCGAGAGTCGGAAACGTGAAAAAGCCCAGAAGAGCCAAGCTGGTCAAGAAGTGTCGCATGAAGCCTCCCCGGCGAAGCAGCACATACCGTGAGCGCCGACTATGACCCAACCGCGGCGCTGGTGCGTCGAATCTACGAGAGCGCGTCTTTCAGCGCTTCGAATGGCAGCAGCACGCACTCCTGCCGCGCCTTGTGAGCGGCGACGGGCGCGAAAGCCTGGAACGGTTCCGCCGCCTCTCCCTCCTCCCGTCCGATCGCCCGTTCGGCGTCGTGGCGGACGGCTGCGATTCCTGACGCGTCACGGCCCACGGCGATCGACGACAATGCCGAGGCCGAGGCCTGGCAGAGCAGGCAGCCACGCACCTGGTGGGCGATCTCCAGGATCCGTCCCTGCCCGTCCAGCCGGACGTCGATCGTCACCCGGTCGCCGCACAGCGGGTTGTCGCGCCGTGCCGACTTTGTCGGGGCCGCCAGCTTGCCGGCACCGGTCTTTGCTTTGGCGAGTGCCACGATCCGATCCTGGTAGAGCTGATCGCTCATCGCAGGGTTCGGGCGGCGTGCCGGACGCCGGTGAGCAAAGCGTCGATGTCGCCGCCATCGTTGTACGGCGCCATGGAAACCCGCGTCGTGCCATCGAGATCGAAGCGGTCCATCAGCGGCTGCGCGCAATGGTGGCCCGCGCGCACGGCAACACCGAAGGAGTCGAGCGTCTGCGCAACGTCATGGGGATGAACGCCGTCCAGCAGGAACGACACGACGGGATAGCGGTTCTGCAGGCCCGCCGGACCGAAGAGACGGGCGCCGTCGATCTTCTGCAGCCCGTCCATCAGGTGCTGGACCATCGTCATTTCGTGGGCGTGGGCGCCCATCCAGTCGAGTGCCCGCATCCATTTGCAGGCGGCGCCGAGGCCGATCGCCGGTCCGATGGGTGGCGTGCCGGCCTCGAAGCGGCGCGGCGGCGGCGCCCAGGTCGTCTCGGCAAACGTCACGCGGCCGATCATCGAGCCGCCACCCATGAAAGGCGGCATCGCGTCCAGCAGCTCGGCCTTTGCCCACAGCACGCCGATGCCGTTCGGCCCATAGGCCTTATGGCCGGCAAAGACGTAGAAATCGACGCCGAGCGACGGCAAGTCGATGGGACCGTGCGGCGCGCGCTGCGCACCATCGAGCATGACCTTGGCACCGACGGATTTGGCCGCGGCGACCACGGCGCCAACATCGACCATGGCGCCGGTCACGTTGGAGACGTGGGCGAGTGAGATCAGCTTCGTCCGGGACGTGAGCAGGCTCGGCAGCTTCTTGAGATCGATCCGGCCGTCGACCGTCACCGGGATCATGTCGATCTCGATGCCGGCACGTGACCGCAGGAGCTGCCACGGCACGATGTTGGAATGGTGCTCCAGTTCCGACAGCAGGATGCGGTCGCCGGGCTTCAGAAGAGCGCCGTAGGAGTAGGCGACGAGGTTGATCGCCGCGGTGCAGCCGCCGGTGAACACGATTTCCATCGGTGCGACGCCCAGGAAGGTCGCGACCTCGACGCGAGCATGCTCGTAGGCATCGGTCGCCCGCTCGGCGAGACGGTGGACGCCGCGCAGCACGTTCGCGCGACCGGTCGTCTCGTAAGTCCGCACCGCGTCGAGGACCGCAATCGGTGTCTGCGCCGACGCGCCATTGTCGAGATAGTGGACCGGCTTGCCGTCGATGATCTCGGACAGGATCGGGAACTGGCCGCGAACGGCGCCGACATCGAAGCTCATGCCGGACTCCGGGCCCGCCAGGCCGCCAGCGCCTCGGGCGTGTCGATGTCGGTGATCGCCGCCTCCCCCGCCATCTCGACCTCGCAGACGAGATCGGCGTGCTCGCCGATCAGATGCTTGGCGCCGCTGTCGCCGGACAGCTTCACCATTTCCGGGAAGAAGCGCCGCGCCCACAGAACGGGATTGCCGCGCTTGCCGCCCACCGTCGGCACGCAGATCGCGCGTCCCTCGACCGGACTGAAGGCCGCGATCAGGCGATTGAGCAGGCCGGCGCCCACGCCCGGCATGTCGCCCAGCTGCACGACCGCGGCGTCGGCGTTGGAGCTGAGCGCGCCGATACCGGTCCGCACCGACGTGCTGAGACCCTCGGCGAAATCCGGATTGTTGACGAAGCGCAGGCGCGATCGGCCGGGAATGGCGCCTTCGATCGCAGCCCTCACCTGCTCCGCCATGTGGCCGAGCACCACGACGATTTCGACGGCTTGCGACTCAAGTGCTGCCTTCACGGCATGGACGACCAACGGCTCGCCATTGGCATCGGCCAGCATCTTGTTGGGCCCGCCCATCCGCGTCGACCGCCCGGCCGCCAGGACCAGCACGGCGACACGCGGCGCCTGCTGAGGCCCCTCATTCTCCGCTGGTTCATCGTCACGCGGCTGCGGCCGGCTCGCGATCTCAGCCAGCAAGCCGCCGGCGCCCATGCGGACGATCTCCGCCCGCCCGACCGGCAAGCCCGCGGCCAGCCGTTCCAGCACCATGTCGAAGCCGTTGTACTTGGGTGACTTGGCGCATCCCGGCAGTCCCAGCACCGGCTTGCCGTCGAACTCGGCGGTCAGCAGCAGATTGCCGGGATCCACCGGCATGCCGAAGTGATGGACCTTGCCGCCCGCTTCGGCGATGCCCAGCGGCACGACGTCATGGCGATCCACGATCGCCGACGCCCCGGCAATCAGGAAGAGATCGCAGCCTTCAGTCTTCAATTCCTTCAACGCACCCGCGATGGCCTTGGCGTCGTGGGCGACGCGGCGCTCGGCGTTCAAGGTGCTGCCAAGGGATGTCAGACGCTTGGTCGTCGTCCCGACGGCCTTGTCGAGCACCTTGTCGCGCGTGCCCGGCAGCTTCGTCTGCACCAGCCCTGCCCGCATCGCCCGGAACGGTGCTACCGATATGAGCGGCTGGTTGGCCGAATGCGCGACCTCGACGGCACGATCCACCGCCACGCGTGGTGCGCCATAGGGAATGATCTTCACCGTCGCCACCATCTGGCGCGGTTCTACCCGCGCGAATGGCGGCAGGGTTGCCACGGTGACCGACTCGTGGAGCTCGTTCAGCGCATCGATGCGCGCGAGATCGACGACGGCGAGGCCCGATCCGCGGGCGAAATGGTTGCAGCGTCCGGTGAAGGGGGCCGTGACCTCGATGCCCTCGCCTGCGAGCGCCTTGGCGACCGTCGCGGCGGCTTCGTCCTCATGCATGTCATCGGGATCGAGCCGGGCGGCCACGACCCTCGACACGCCGGCGGCCTTGAGCTTGGCGACATCGCCGGCTGAAAGCGTTCTGCCTTTGGCAAAGTTGATCCCGCCTGAGCGCCATCCATGGCCCAGGATGGCGCCAGTCGCCTCGTCGATGGGTGTCTCGCCGAATCTCACGCCGCAACCACCTTTGGCCCCGCCAGCGCCTCGAGACGGCGCGCCCGCACCTCGACGATCTGACCCAGGATGGACACGGCGATCTCGGCCGGCGACCTGGCGCCGATGTTCAGTCCGACCGGGCCATGGATGCGAGAAAACTGCTCCTCGGCGATACCGGTCTCGGCGAGCCGGTCCTTGCGCTTGGCATGGGTGCGTTTGCTGCCCAGCGCGCCGATATAGAAGACCTCCGAGCGGAGCGCCGCCTCGAGCGCGGGATCGTCGAGCTTGGGATCGTGCGTCAGCGTGACCACCGCGGTCGAGGCATCGAGCCCCATCTTCTCGAAGGCCTCGTCGGCCCATTCCTGCATCACCTTGACGCCGGGAAAGCGGCTGTCGGTGGCGAAGGCGCGGCGCGGATCGATCACGGTCACGTCGAAGTCCATCAGCGAGGCCATCGGCGCCAGAGACTGCGCGATGTGCACGGCGCCGACGATAATCAGACGCGCCGGCGGCACGTAGACATTGAGGAAGATCTTCTCGCCGCCGAGATCGACGGTCTCGCTGCGGCGGATCTCGAGCGCCCGATGCGCGGCGGAGAGCAGCGCCGCGTCGTCGGCGAGCGCGCCCACCGCCCGATCCGGGTAGACCAGCGTTTCGGCCGCGTCACTGAGGCGGGTGGCGAGGACCACGGCGCGGCGCTTGGTGCGGGCTTCCTGCAGGGCCGCGACGGTCTGGGCTTTCATCGGATCAGCCCACCTTCTCGACGAACACCTGGACCTTGCCGCCGCAGGCCAGGCCCACATCCCAGGCCTGCTCATCGGTGACGCCGAAATCGAGCAGCCGCGGCTTGCCGTCGGCAATCGCCGCCAGCGCCTCTTTCACCACGGCGCCTTCGATACACCCGCCGGAGACAGAACCGACCATGGCACCCGACTCATCGACGCCAAGCTGGCTGCCGACCGGGCGCGGCGACGACCCCCAGGTCGTGATCACTGTGGCGACGGCCACGCCCTTGCCCGAACTCTTCCACTTGCCGACCTGATCCAGCACATCGAGTGCGTCACTCATGGTCTACTCCTTGCGCAGTTCCGTCTGCCAACCCGTCAGTCGCCTGTCGGCGCCAGGTGCCGTCGCCCCGAGGGCGGCGATCAACCCGGCCAGGCTCTCGAGATTGTGCACCGGACGGAATTCATCGACATGAGGCAACATTGCCTTGTTACCCTGAGATTTGGGCTCGTAGGCGCCATACCGCAAGAGCGGGTTGAGCCAGACCAGTCGGGTGCAGGACTTGTGCAGCCGTTCCATCTCCTCGGCCAGTCCGCCCCCGCCCTCCCGATCGAGCCCGTCGGTGATCAGCACGACAACGGCCCCCTGCCCCAGGACGCGGCGCGACCACTTATTGTTGAAGTCGTGCAGGGCCTGGCCGATCCGCGTGCCGCCCGACCAATCCTCGACCTGGCTCGACGCCTTCTGCAGCGCGATGTCGACGTCGCGGTTACGCAGCGCCCGCGTCACGTTGGTTAGCCGCGTGCCGAAAGTGAAACAGTAGACCCGGTCCCGGTCGTTGGTGATGGCGTGCATGAAATGCAGGAACATGCGCGTGTAGCGGGCCATCGATCCGGAAATGTCGCACAGGATGACCAGCGGTGGCGGCCGGCGGCGGGGCTCGCGTCGGCGCAGTTCCGTCAGGCCTTCCGGTCGCAGCGCGCGGCGCAGCGAGGCGCGGAAATCCACCCGCGGCCCGCGACGTGCCGGGCGGAAGCGACGGGTTCGCCGCTCCGGCACCGGCAGGCGCAGCCGCGCGATGGCGCGCAACGCGTCGTCGATCTCGGCCTGCGACATCTGCTCGAAATCCTTGTGCTGCAGGATCTCGCGGTCGGAGACGGTGAAGGTCGCCTCAACCTCGACTTCCGGCGGCTCGTCTTCGTCGACAGGGGCTTCGCCACGGCCGGGTTGCAGCGCCTCCTGCAGGCGGCGGCTGAGCTGCTTGCGCTCGTCCTGGTCGGCCGGCACGCCGACCTGCGGCAGCAGCATCTCCATCATCTTTTCCAGCAGCCGCGGATTGCGCCAGTAGACGTGGAAGGCCTGGTCGAAGATCTCACGCTGGTCGCGACGGTTCACGAACACCGAGTGCAGCGTCCAGTAAAAGTCGTCCCTCTTGCGCAGCCCCGCCGCTTCGACCGCTTCAATGGCGCGCAGCACCTGGCCCGGACCGACGCGCAAACCGGCGGTGCGCAGCGTGCGCGCGAAGTGCACGATATTGGTGGCAAGTTTGCCCTCACGTGGGCCTCCTCCAGGAGCTGGCGCGGGCGCCGGGTCGGGTAGCGCGTCCATCACCGGCTCTCAGCCCAGCGGCTCGGCCGCGATGTCGGATTTCACCTTGCGCAGGATCTCCGCCGCTTCCGAGCCCTGCAGGCGCTGGATGTCGTCCTGGTACTTCAGGAGCACGCCCAGTGTGTCGTTGATGGTCCGTGGATCCAGGTCGAGTGCGTTCAGCTCCGACAGTGCCGTGGCCCAGTCGATCGACTCGGCGACACCGGGCGCCTTGAAGAGGTCGAGCTTGCGCAGCTCCTGCACGAAGCCAACGACCTGACGCGAGAGGCGCTCGCTCGATCCCGGCGCCTTCACCCTGAGGATCTCGAGCTCGCGCTTGAGGTCGGGATAGTCGACCCAGTGGTAGAAGCAGCGGCGCTTCAGCGCGTCGTGGATTTCGCGCGTGCGATTGGAGGTGATGATCACGATCGGCGTCTCGGCCGCCTTGACTGTGCCGAGTTCCGGGATCGTGACCTGAAAATCGGACAGGATTTCGAGCAGATAGGCCTCGAATGGTTCGTCGGTCCTGTCCAGTTCGTCGATCAGCAAAACCGGCGCGCCTTCGGTGTGCGGGCTGAGGGCCTCGAGCAGCGGGCGACGGATCAGAAAGCGCTCGTCGAAAATGTCGGCGGCCAGCTCGCCGCGATCGTGCACGCCCTGCGCTTCGGCGAGACGGATCTCGATCATCTGCCGGGCATAGTTCCATTCATAGACCGCCGACGAAACGTCCAACCCCTCGTAGCATTGCAAGCGGATCAGCGGACGCTTGAGCGTCGCGGCCAGGACTTTTGCGATCTCGGTCTTGCCGACGCCCGCTTCGCCTTCACAGAAGAGCGGACGGCCCAGCTTGAGCGAGAGGTAGAGAACGGTCGCGAGGCTGCGATCGGCGATATAGTCGCCGCTCTTCAAAAGCTCGACGGTGGCGTCGATGGATGCCGGCGTGGCGGAGGACATGCAACTCCCAGGGAAACGCTGAAGAAACGCGGAAGCAAGAGTGTAGCGGATGGCGCGGTGCGCCGATATGGTGGGAATTGCCAGCGGGTTCAAGCGCTTGGAGGCGGGTATGGAGGCGGAACTGTTCAAGGGCCGGACGGCGGTCGTGACCGGCGGCGCGCGCGGTATCGGCCTGGCCTGCGCTGCGAAAATCGCTGCTGGCGGAGGTCGCGTCGCTCTCTGGGATCGCGACTTGGCCCGCGCGGAACAATCGGCTGCCGCACTGAAGGGCGCCATCGCGGTAGCGGTCGATGTGACCAGCGAAACTTCGGTCGGCGAGGCGCTCGCCGCCACCGAGAAGCGACTGGCAGCGCCCGACATCCTGGTGGCGAGCGCCGGCATCACCGGGCCGAATACGACCGTCGCGACCTATCCTGTCGATGCCTGGCGACAGGTGATCGACATCAACCTGACCGGCGTCTTCCTCTGCAACCGTGCCGTGGCCGGCGGGATGGCCAAGCGCGGCTGGGGCCGCATCGTCAACATCGCCTCGGTTGCCGGCAAGGAAGGCAACCCCAACGCCTCGGCCTACTCGGCCTCCAAGGCGGGGGTCATCGGCCTCACCAAGTCGCTGGGCAAGGAACTCGCCACCACCGGCGTGCTGGTGAATTGCGTGGCGCCGGCAGTGGTGAAGACGGAACTCTTCAGCCAGATGACGGAGCAGCACATCAACTACATGCTGTCGAAGATTCCGATGAACCGGTTCGGCGAAGTCGATGAGGTGGCCGAGATGGTGGCGTGGTTGGCTTCCAGCCACTGCACCTTCGCGACTGGCGCCACCTTCGACCTCTCCGGCGGCCGGGCAACTTACTAAGGGCAACCTACTAGAGGTAACCTCCTGACATGACCCTCCACACCCTCACCCTGACCGAACTCTCCGCCGGCCTCGCCGCCAAGCGCTTCTCGTCGCGTGAGATCGTCGATGCGCTGCTCGGGCGCATTGCCAAGGCTGACGGCAAGCTGCACGCGTTCACCGAAGTGTATGCTGACGCCGCCAGGGCAATGGCGGATGGCGCCGACCGCGCACGGGCATCCGGATTTCCGTTGCCGCGGCTGCATGGCCTGCCGATTGCCTACAAGGACCTGTGTGACATCGCGGGCAAGGTCGGCACCGGTGGCTCGAAGATGTTCGAGGCGCGGGTTGCCACAGAGACCTCCAACACGGTCGAGCGCCTCACCGCGGCCGGCATGGTGCCACTCGGCAAAACGCACATGGTGGAATTCGCCTTCGGTGGCTGGGGTACCAATCCCCTGATGGGAGCGCCGTGGAATCCCTGGGACCTTGCGACCCAGCGTGTTCCCGGTGGTTCCTCGAGCGGTACCGGCGTGGCCGTTGCCGCGCGGTTGGCGCCAGCCGGCATCGGCAGCGATACCGGCGGTTCCGTTCGGATTCCGTCTGCGTTCAATGGCCTGGTCGGCCTGAAGGTCACGTTCGGTCGCATCGGCCTCTCCGGCACCATCCTGCTGAGCTGGAGTCTCGATTCGATCGGCCCCTTGGCCCGCTGCGTCGAGGACTGTGCGCTCCTGTTGAACGCCCTCGCGGCGCCGGACGGGCGTGACCCGACGACGCTCGGCCAGCCGCTGGAGGATTTCACACTGGCGACGCGGCCAGCGTCGATCGAAGGGCTGCGGATCGCCATACCGGACACCAAGCAACTGCCGAACTTCATGCATGCCGACGTCGTCAAGGCCTGGCAGACGGCGGCGCGGACGTTCGAGAGCCTCGGCGCCGCGGTGGAGGCCGTGCGGCTTCCGGATTGGTACTTCGATCTTTCCCGGCCGGCCGGGACGATCATCGCGTCCGAGGCCTACTCGCTTCACCGCGACTATATCGAGGACATGGGCAAGGCGATCGGGCCCGGCGTGCGGGCACGGGCCCAGGTCGCCAAGACTCTCCTGCCCGGCGCCTATGCCGAAGAAATTCGCCTGATGGCCGAGCGGCGGCGAATTTTCGCCGATTGGTTCCGGCCTTACGACGCCATCGTGATGCCGACCATGGCCGCGCCGGCGATACCGCTCTCGGAGGTCGACGAGATGTCACCCATTCCGGGATATCTGACGCGTCCGGCGAATTACCTCGGTCTCTGCAGCCTCGCCATGCCATCCGGACAGTCGGACGGCCTGCCGCTCGGCATCCAGATCGTGGGCAAACCCTTCGCCGAACGCGACGTGCTGCGGCTGGGCAAGGCTTTCCAGGACGCGACGGATTTCCACCGCCGCGCCCCCGACCTCGCCGCATTGGGGCTCTGACCCTCAGCCTCGCTGCGGCATCCCCTGCGGAACGATCGTCTCGACGATCGAAGCGTCGAGGGCCTCGTAGGCGTGGTAGCCGATCGTGTCGTAGAGCTCGGCGCGCGTCTGCATCTGGTCGAGCATGTTCTGCGTGCCGCCGTCGCGCCTGATGGCGGCGAACACTCTCTCCTGCGCCTTGTTCGCGGCACGGAGCGCGGAAACCGGCCAGATCACCATGCGATAGCCCATCGCCTCGAACTCGCTCGTCGTGAAGAACGGCGTCCGCCCGAACTCCGTCATGTTGGCCAGCAGTTTCACGTCCGGCATCGCCTTGGCAAAGGCGCGGAACATCTCGGCGTTAGTCAGCGCCTCCGGGAAGATCGCGTCGGCGCCGGCTTCGATGTAACGCCTGGCCCGTGCCACGGCGCCATCGATGCCTTCGCTTGCCGCGGCGTCGGTGCGAGCGATTATGACAAGATTGCGGCGTGCCTTGGCGGCCGCGGCGACCTTGGCCGCCATATCGTCCGGATCCGCCAGCTTCTTGTTGTTGAGATGTCCGCACTTCTTGGGAAGGATCTGGTCCTCGATATGGACCGCGCCGGCGCCGGCCTCCTCGAAGGCGCGCACCATGTGCATGACGTTCAGCGCCTCGCCGTAGCCGGTGTCGCCGTCGACCAGCACCGGCAAGCCGGACGCCCGCGCCACTTGGCGGATGAAGAAGCAAACATCGTCGATTGTGATGATGCCAAGATCCGGCAAACCCATCGATGCCGACATGCCGGCGCCGGACAAGTAGAGGGCCTCGAAGCCGGCCTTGCCAGCCTGAAGTGCGGCGAGCCCGTTGTGCGTGCCGGGCAGGCGGAGGATCTGCGGCCGCTCGAGCAGAGTGCGGAACCGGAGGCCGGCCGGCTTGAGCGGCAGATCGGCGGCGACGAGATAAGGCATGTTCCCTCTCCTAGCTCTTTTGCGGCTTGCGACCCTGCCAACTGACCATGAGGCCCGCGCCGACGATCACCGCTGTGCCGAGCCAGGTATAGAAGTCCGGCACTTCGGCGAACATGAAGTAGCCCACGATGACCGAGCCGATCATCTGCGTATAGTTGAACGGCGCCACGAAGTTGGCCGAGGCGTAGGTCATGGCCTTGGCGACGCAGTAGTGTCCCAATGCGCCGAAGACACCCAATGAGCACAGCAGCGCCCAGTCGGTCCAGACAATGGGGGCCTTCCAGACGAAGGGCAGCCAGAGCGACATCAGGATCGCGCCCAGCACAGGCCAGCAGCACGACGGCGAGCGGCGACACGAAGGTGACGGAGATCGCCTCGGCGACGGGCACGTACTTGACCGCGGAAACAAGAACAGAGTCGAAAGGAGCATCATCACCAAGCTCACGAACTGCGTGCCGATCCGCCGCGTGCGCAGCAGCCCCAGTCCCATGCGCGGCATGAACACGGCTGCCACCAGGAGCAGATGCGACCCGATACGGAACCAGACGATCTGCTGCGGCTCGTAGGTGACGGCCAGGAGCTTCACGATCCCGTTCATGATCGGGAATAAGGCGCAGGCGATGCACATGAAAAGGACGCCGCGCAATGGCCGGGACGTCCGGCTCGGGGCCGCAATCTCCGCCACCTCTGGCGCTCAGCGAATGAAACGTTCGAGCGCACCCAGCAGCAACGTTCCGGCCGTCGCGATCACGATCAGCGCAGCGGCAATCGTGGTGAAGCGGCCGATCGCCTGCGAGCGGCCATCGCCGATGATCAGGCGATGCGCGACCATCGAGGCCATGCCGATCGCCGCCAGCGTGATGGCCATGCCGAGCGCGATGGCGATTACGCCGATCACGCCCGCCCACAGGACGCCGAGCGCCACTGACAGCAGGATCACCACCAGCGCCCCTGCGCAGGGTGCAATACCGGCCGCCGTCAGCAGCAGCCAGCCGGCGATGGTCCGGCGGGGTGGTTCATGATGATGGGCATGATGGTGGTCGTGATCGTGGTGGGCGTGCCCACCATGACCATGCCCATCGCCATGAGAATGTTCGTGGAGCCGCCCCGTGATCCCCGCCCACAGCCGCCAGAATCCGACCAGCAGGATGAGGACATACGAGACGATCTCGACGTTGCGCACCTCGCGCAGGGCGCCCAGCAGGCCGACGCTGTAGAAGAGTTTCAGCGCGCCCGCGAGCAGAAGTGCTGCGAGCGTATGCGTGAAGGCGATCCAGGCGCCGGCGAAGATGCCTTCTATCCAGGCCCTGGGCCTGGTGCTGTCGAGGAAATACGCCACCACGACCGCCTTGCCATGTCCCGGTCCCAGCGTATGGACGACGCCATAGCCGAAGCACACGCTGGCGAGTGTCCACAATGCCAGAGATCCCGAGCCGGACTGGATGTCGCGCAGCGACGTCGACAGCGCGTACTGGATGCGGCGCTGATACTCGGCCGAGTAGCGGGCGAGCTCGGCCACGCCGTCGCTGAACACCACCGCGCCCACCAGCACGAGAAGAACCAGCACGCCGATCCAGAGGAACGGCGACCGCAGGACGGCCGGCCTCATGGAAGCTGACCTCATGGGATCTGGCACGTCACGATGTCCGCAAAGACCGGATAGCCGCGCACGAATTCGGCCTTGTGAGCCGGATTCTTGGACAGTGTGCAGCCCGCCGGGACGGACGCTTTGTCGACCTCTAGCCGCATGAAATCCTCCGGATCGTAGGTCACGATCGAGAAGGACTTGCTGGGCTCGGGCAGCGCGAAGCGCATGACATAGACGAGGTTGCGCGGTCCCTTCTTGCGCGGCGCATCCGGCTGTCCAGCTCGCTTGTTGGCAGGCATCTCCATCCCGGCCTTGTCGCCGGCGGTGCGGTCCCACTCCGGCGGGATGAAGCTTGCCGGATCGTCGATCCGCGCCGAGAAGTCCGGACGCTTGGGCGGCCGAAAGTCCTTGCCGCCGGTGTTGAGCCAGGTCAGGTAGCCGTAGTTCTTCAGCTCCGGCATCATCTCGTCAGCAAGCACCTTCGTTTCCCGCGCCGAAAACTTGCCGTCCTGATTCTCGTCGATCAGGGGAATCTCGATCTCGCTGGAGAATGGATCGAACCGCCATTCGATCTCGACATGAGTGTACTTGCCGTCCTTGGCCACGACCCGGAGCACTCCCTGGATCCAGATGTGGGGATGCGCCAGCGCGACGGAGGAAATCAACATTCCCCCAATCGCCAGAAGCAGTCCGAAGATTGCCCTCATGCTCGGGTCTCCTGAGGCGGTAGGGGCCGCGGCTTGCCGTCGTCATCGATCGCCACGAAGACGAAGGTGCCGTGAGTGACGCGCAGGTCCGTCTCCTCGTGGCGACGATGGACGACCGTCTCCAGGGAGATGGTGATCGAAGTCCGGCCGACCTTCACGACTTCTCCATAGATCGACACCATGTCTCCCACCTTGATCGGCTGGACGAAGGTCATGGCCGTGATCGCCACGGTCGCCACCCTGCCCTTGGCCACGCGCGCGGCCAGCGCGCCGCCCGCGATGTCCATCTGGGAGAGCACCCAGCCGCCGAAAATGTCGCCGTTCCCGTTCATATCGGCGGGCTGCGGCACGGTCCTTACGATGGGATCGCGGCGACTTTCAGACATCGATTCCCCACCGGATATGGTTGATTTCGGGCGATTTTGCTACCATACCCATGCTCCACCGGCCATCAAGTGGTCCCCTCGCGCGGTCGGTAACAAAAGAAGCAAACATGGCCAAGAACGGCGATCTATTCGATCGGTCGGGAAGCGGCAAGCGCGCCGCGGCGACCAAGGACACCACCTACACGGCCCGCGACATCGAGGTCCTGGAAGGCCTCGAACCCGTCCGCAAGCGCCCCGGCATGTATGTCGGCGGCACCGACGAGCGCGCGCTGCATCATCTCGTGGCCGAGGTGCTCGACAATGCCATGGACGAAGCCGTGGCCGGCCATGCCGACACGATCTATCTCGAGCTGCTGGCCGGCAACCGCGTGCTGGTGCGCGACAACGGCCGCGGCATTCCGGTCGACCCGCACCCCAAGTTCAAGAACAAGTCGGCGCTAGAGGTCATCCTCACCACCCTGCACTCCGGCGGCAAGTTCAACGGCAAGGTCTACGCCACCTCCGGCGGCCTGCACGGCGTCGGTGTCTCGGTCGTCAACGCGCTGTCGGACGAGCTGATCGTCGAGGTCGCCCGCGACCGCCAGGCCTGGACACAGAGTTTTTCGCGCGGCAAGCCGACGACCAAGCTCAAGTCAACCGGCCCGGCGCCCAACCGCCGCGGCACCACCGTCACCTTCCATCCCGATCCCCAGATCTTCGGCAAGCAGGCCTTCGTGGCCGAGCGCATGTATCGCATGGCACGCTCGAAGGCCTATCTCTTCCGCGGCGTAGAAATCCGCTGGAAATGCGAGCCGTCCCTTCTGCCAAAAAGCAAATCAGATGGTGGCGGCACGATCCCAGCCGAGGAGTCGTTCCATTTCCCGGGCGGCCTCAAGGATTACCTGACCTCGGAGATCGGCGAGCGCCCAACGGTCGTGCCACAGCCTTTCGCCGGCGAGGCCAAGAGCGAGACCAACGGCAACGCCGGCGGCAAGGTCGAATGGGCCGTGTGGTGGCCGACGGACGAGGAAGGCTTCGTCCGCTCCTACTGCAACACCGTGCCGACGGTCGAAGGCGGCACCCACGAGTCCGGCTTTCGCAGCGCGCTGCTGCGCGGGCTCAAGCGCTACGCCGAGCTCACCGGCAATCGCAAGGGTTCGATCATCACCGCCGACGACTTGATCGAGGGCGCGGCCGGCCTGGTGTCGGTGTTCATCGAGCAGCCCCAGTTCCAGGGCCAGACCAAGGAGAAACTCGTCAGCGTCGAGGCGACCAAGCTGGTCGAGACCATCGTCGGTGACAATTTCGAGCACTGGCTGACGGGCGACAAGGAAGTCGGCAACGTCCTGCTCGAGCATGTCGTCGCCAAGGCCGAAGAGCGACTTCGCCGCAAGCAAGACCGCGAACAGCAACGCAAGACCGCGACACGCAAGCTGCGCCTGCCCGGCAAGCTCGCCGACTGCAGCAGCACCGGGTCGATCGGCACCGAGATCTTCCTGGTCGAGGGCGACTCGGCTGGCGGTTCGGCCAAGGCGGCGCGCAACCGCGAGACCCAGGCGATCCTGCCACTCAGGGGAAAGATCCTGAACGTGGCCAGCGCCAGCGCCGACAAGCTGCGCGAGAACCAGGAAATCCAGGATCTCATCCAGGCGCTCGGCTGCAACACCGGCGCCCACTACAGCGACGACAGGCTGCGCTACGAGCGCGTCATCATCATGACCGACGCCGACGTCGACGGCGCCCACATCGCCTCGCTGCTGATGACGTTCTTCTACCGCGAGATGCCGAAGCTGATCGAAAACGGACACCTCTTCCTGGCGCAGCCGCCGCTTTTCCGGATGAGCAAGGGCGGCCGGACCGAATATGCCCATGACGAACAGCAGAAGGACGAGCTCCTGCGGACCGTGTTTGGTGGCAAGGCCGAGATGACGCGTTTCAAAGGCCTCGGTGAAATGCAGTCGGTGCATCTGCGCGAGACCACGATGGATCCGACCAAGCGCATCCTGCTCAAGGTCGATGTCCCCACCGCAGCCGACGTCGACGCCCGGCGGGAAGCCATGCGGACGGCGACCCTGGTCGAGGACCTGATGGGGCGGAAGCCCGAGAAGCGCTATGCCTTCATTCAGGAAAACGCCAAATTCGCCCGTGATCTGGACGTCTGAGCGGCTTGCGGCGAACCGACCGCCGGCACGCGACAATGTGACGTGATCCGGCGTCAATCCCGTCGTAACATTTACCCAAGACCTGCGCTGAGGAGGAAGTCCACGTGCGCTTTGCCAGTAAGATTGCCGTCACCATGGTTGCCGCCGCAACGGCCTTTGCCACGGCGGCCCACGCAGCAACCATCGGCGGCGTTTACTACGCCGTTCAGTACGACTATCGCGAGTTCTTCGCAGCCACCGACGGCAAGCCTTTCCAGGTGATCATCGAAGGCAATCCCTTCCCAAGCATGGACACCGGCGAAGTGGCGCGCCAGCTTCTGCCGGTGATGCAGGCCGCCAAGCCGATGCCCCGCCTCACCTTCACCTACGACGTCCCGGTGGAGAAGCCACGTCCGGACTACCGCCTCGTGCTGGTGTTCGACTATGCCAACGATCTCCGTGCCGATGCGGTCTGCGAAGGCACACGGCGAACCGGTCCCGGCACGCCCGGCGTCTTCAAGGTCTTTGCCATCTACTGCCGCAACGACATGGCGATGTCGCAGACGACGGCCTGGACCCCGGCGACGGGCCCCGACGATCCGCGGATCAACTGGCTATTCCGGGAGTTGTTCATGGTCGTGTTCAACGAGGCCGAATCGCTGCGACGCCAGAACGGCGTCGACCGTCAATAGGTAGAAGCGCTCCACAGGCACTCTCTGCTAACCAGACGGCCATGGCCATCTGGTACGCCTTGGTCGACTCGTTCCTGTCCCGCCTCGACGCGGAGACGGCGCATGGGCTGGCGCTTCGCGCCCTGAAGAGCGGGCTGCTGCCCGGCGACAACAAGCCGGATCCGTCGTCGCTTTCCATCACCGTCTGGGGCCGCCGCCTGCCCAATCCGATCGGCCTTGCCGCCGGCTTCGACAAGAATGCCGAAGTTCCCGACGCCCTGCTCGGCCTTGGATTCGGCTTGGTCGAGATCGGCAGCGTCACGCCCAGGCCGCAGCCGGGCAATCCCCGGCCTCGGTTGTTCCGCCTGCCTGAGGATCACGGTGTCATAAACCGCATGGGTTTTCCGGGCCAGGGTTTGGAGGCCGTTCGCTCGAGGCTCGCCGGCCGCCCTCGCCTCGGCTTCCTGGGCGTCAACGTCGGGGCGAACAAGGACAGCACCGACCGCGCGGCGGACTACGTCGCCTGTAGCGTGGCTCTCGCGCCTCATGCCGACTATCTCGTGTGCAACGTGTCGTCGCCGAACACGCCGGGACTGCGCAACCTTCAGGGCCGCGTCCAGCTCTCGGAACTGCTCAAACGCGTCCAGGACGCCATCGCCATGAAGCCGGTGCCGCTTGTGGTCAAAATCGCGCCCGACGCCACGGACGACGATCTCGACGACATCGTCTCGGTCTGCCGCGACCTGCTAATGGACGGCATCATCGTCGGCAATACGACGTTGTCGCGCCCGCTGTCATTGCTCTCTGAGCGACGTGCCGAGACCGGCGGACTGTCGGGCGTTCCCCTCATGACATTGTCGACCGAGGTTCTGCGCAGGACTGCCCGGCGTGTCGAAGGCCAGTTCCCGCTGATCGGCTGTGGTGGCGTCGCTTCGGGGGCGGACGCCTACGCCAAGGTCCGGGCTGGCGCCAGCCTCGTCCAGCTCTACTCGGCCATGGTCTATGAGGGTCCGCCCCTCATCCGCCGAATCAAGAACGAGCTGGCGGCACTGCTTGCCCGCGACGGATTCGCCTCGGTAGCCGATGCGGTCGGCGCCGATCTACGCTGACGTTTCGTCGAGATACTGCCCCGCGTCGAACTTCACGTAGGCAGCAGCCTCCTCGAACGCCACGCCCACCGGATCTCCGCCCGCCGCGACGATGTCGATCTGCTTCTGCAGCAGGATCCGCAGCATAGAGACACCTTGGTCGGACGACATCAGGTGCTCCTCCGAATGGAAGGTGATCGCGCCCTGCCCGACCTGTGCCTCGACGTCGCCGGGAAACTTCTGGTGTTCCTCGGGCGTCAGCTCCGCCCAGGTCTTGCCGCTGTAGCGTGACTTGAACTTGGTGAGCTCGCCCGTCTCGCGAACCCGGCCGGCGACGTAGATGCGGTAATGTGTGTCGTCGATCGGCAGCGTCCAGCCGATCGATTCGACCATGCCGTACTGCGCGACCCGCGGATTGGCAACGACCCGCAGGGTCGGAACCACGGCTTCGGTGACTCGACGGAAGCGCTTGCCGTCGGGTCCGGGACGAATCGAGGTCGCCTTCACGCCCTGGCGGCCATACTCGAACTTCACTTTCGGGAAAGCGTTCATCTGCTCGACGAACTGCGGTCCGCTGAACGTGCCATGCAGGATCGGGACATGGTAGGGGTCGACCACGTTCTCGAAATGCTGCAGCCAGTTGCAGGGGGCGATTGCGATACCGCCGCTGCCGATGCTGGAATCGTCGGCCTCGATGAACTCTCCGGGCTGCAGCACTTCCAGGCATTCGTAGCGCGGCAGCACCGGCTTCTTCGCGGGCGGACCGAGGTAGGCGAAGACCAGCCCGTAGCGTTCCTCGACCGGATACCAGGGCTGGCGCACGCGCTGGCACTGAGCCCCTGTCGGGTTGGGTTCGCACGGCATTTCGAGACAGTGTCCTTCGACGTCGAACAGCCAGCCGTGATAGCAGCAGCGGATGCCGCGCTCCTCGACCTTGCCGTAGTAGAGGGTCGTGCCGCGATGACAGCAGCGCGGGTAGACGAGACCCGCCTGCCCGCGGCCATCGCGGAACAGGATCAACTCCTCGCCGAGGATTTTGACCGGTCGTGGCGTGGCACCGGCGTCGGCCGCCATGCCGACCGGGTGCCAGTAACGGCGGAGAAGTTCTCCCATCGGCGTGCCGCGCCCGACCTCGGTGAGCTTCTTATTGTAGGCCGGCGGTTCCAGGTCGTAGGCGGAGCGAACATCCGTCGTCGCATTCATTCTGAGCTCCCTACTCCACTTTGGCGCCGGATAGCTTGATGAGGTCAGCCCAGATCGGCGTCTCACGCACCAGGACAGCCGCGAGCTCCGCCGGGGTCGAGCCGACCGGCGTCTGGCCCTGCTCGACCAGCTTCTGCGCGACGGCAGGCCCGGTGATCACTGCCCTGATCGCCTGCTGCATCCTGTTCACGATGTCGCCGGGCGTTCCCGCCGGCGCATAGGCGGCAACGAACAGGCTGAGATCGAAGCCTGCGACCAGCTGTTCGGCGAAAGTCCCGATGTGGGGCATCGACGCCGAGCGTTTGGCCCCGGCGACGGCGAGCGGCTTCACGCGGCCAGCGGCGATCTGTGGCTTGGCGCTCGTCGGGCTCGCCCATGTGAGATCGAGTGTGCCGTTCGCCACGTCCTGCAGCGCGGGGACGTCGC
Source organism: Reyranella sp. (assembly GCA_030684475.1). GTDB lineage: Bacteria > Pseudomonadota > Alphaproteobacteria > Reyranellales > Reyranellaceae > Reyranella. Next base: position 22,264 of record JAUXWB010000362.1, read on the forward strand.
CCCGGTAGGGCACATGGCTGTAGAGGCCGCCGCCATTTGGACCGCCGATCGTCTTCTCGAACAGCAGACCGTAGAGATGGCCGCTCGAGCCGACACCCCAGCTGCCGTAGGTCGCGGGCCGGCGTAGACCCCTCACCCAGGCGGCCATGTTTCGGAGATCGTCGAAAGGCGCATCGGCCTTCACCACCAGCAGGATCGTCCCCAGGGACACCAGCGATACCGGGATCAGGTCCTTGTCGGGATTGAATGGCAGCTTGGCGTACAGGCTCGGATTGTTGGTGTGGGTCGAATTGGTCGTGATCAGGAACGTGTAGCCATCGGGGGCTGCCTTGGCGACGATATCCGCCCCTACGATCGTGTTGGCGCCCGGCTTGGAATCGACCAGGACCTGCTGGCCCAGGCGTGCCGTCAGGCCGTCGGCGATGACACGCACCATCGCGTCGATCGCACCGCCGGGATTGAACGGCACGACGATGCGAACGGGCCTGGTTGGCCAGGCGCCCTGCGCCCGTCCTGTCGAGGCGAGGAAAGGCGCGGAAAACGCCGCCCCGACGATGGTTCGCCGCCCGAACGCTTTCCGCGTCATGATTTTCTCCCCTTAGATGTCCGCGAAGACGTGGCTTTCCTTCCCGGACAGATCCACGGACAACTTACCCTTGATCGCATCGATGGTGATCATGTCGACGTTCTTCTACCCGCGGCTTCTGCATCGGCCATGTCGGACCCGAGGCGGCCGTGGGCGGTCCGATAGACGACGTTCTGGTTGTCCGGGAACGTCACGTCCTTGTGGTTCTCGGCCAGGTTGGCGATGAAGCTGGGGTTAGGATGCAGCTTGGGTAGCTTCTTCTTGGCCATTTCCCCCGGGTTTCCGGCATGCATGCTTGGTCGGCAGGGACTTTAGCGATGCCCGCGGCCAATTCCTAGGCATCGGCCGCCGAGCGCGTTCCTCGCCTTGCCGCTAAACCTTCATCGTCCAGAAGGTGTCGATGCCCAGCCGCGCCCGCCATTCTGCCGTTGCCTCGGCTTTCTGAGCCTCCAGGGGAATTCCCGACCCATCGGCGACCCGGGTGATCGCGTCGAATCCGGCGATGACCGCCGCGGCATCGTGCATGGCGTTTTCGCCCATCCGTCCGACAACCAGCCGACGGGCTTCCGCAAGTCCGGCCCCTGCAGCGATGGCTGCATCCGCGAACGCCAGGAGTTCCGCTTCATGCCGAACGCCACTCCCACCATCATCGGCGACGATTCCCTCGAAGCGATAATCGGTCCCTTCGTGTCGTCCGCTCCCCCGGAGCAGCGCCAAATGGCTGGTCGTTCAATAGACGCACTGGTTTTGAACCGCGACGCGCGCCGCCAGCATCTCGATCTGCGCATGACTGATCGCGCGGTACTCGCGTGCGAAATCGCGCATGGCTTCCTGCGGCAGGTACATCGTCTCGAACATGTCCCAGAACTGCATCATCGCCTTGGGCACGAGGCTGAGCGCACGATGGACATTGCCGCCGATCCGGCCGCCCGCTTCGTAGAGCGGCGGATCGTCCGGCGTCACGTCCTCCGGCGCGAGCATGGGCATCCATCCCAAGCCGGGCTTGGCGCCCGTGGGACGTCGCCGGCTCGGCAAGCCTTCACGTGGGACCGGTGCGCTACGCCGGGCGTTCCCCGTCGCACGGTCGTAGGTGTCGACCGCCATCGTGATCGCCACCACGCTCAACAGCTCGACATAGGCCTCGTCGCTCAGTCCCAATGCGCCGATCCGTCTGTACCAGGCCTCCGACAACCGGCCCGGATCCGTGACGATCCGGTGGACCGCCTCGACCGCCGCTTCGGGCAGATCGGTCGCTCCTGTGTGCTGTCCCGGAATCGCGGCCGGTGACAATGCTGCCTTGCGTGCCCGGCAGAGGTCGCAAGCCCGCGCTGCACGAGTCTCCGCCACGATCTTCGCCCGCTCCGCGCCGGTCCACCAAACGCCGGCTGCACCGAGCGCATCCCAGGCGACATCGAGCGCGTCTCGCAATTCTTGCCGCATGGTGAAAATCTACGCGGCAGACGCCGCGCCGTCGAGGCCATAGACTGCCCGCGGGGAGAACACGTCGTGCCGCTCTGGATACCGATCACCATCGCCGCCGCGTTGTGCCAGAACATACGCACGACGATGCAGCAGAAGATCCGCGGCCTGCTGAGCGTCGATGGCGCAAACTTCGTCCGCTACCTCTACGGCGCCCCGCTGGCGCTGGGCATGCTGGCCTTTCTGGTCTGGGGTACCGGCCGCACCGTACCGTCGATCTCGCTGGCCTTTCTCGGCCTCGTCACCATCGCAGGCGTTGCCCAGATCGTCGCGACCTCGCTGATGATCCACTCCTTCTCGCTGCGCAACTACACCGTCGGCACGGTCTATTCGAAGACCGAAACGGTGTTCGTGGCGCTGTTCGCCACCTTCATCGCCCACGAGCCGCTCAGCTTCGGCGCCTGGATGGGCATCCTGGTCTGCCTCGGCGGCGTCGTCATCCTGAGCGTGCGCGGCAAGTTCTCGGACGTGCGCAGCCTGCTCGCCGACCTCACCCACAAGGGCGCTCTCTACGGCATCCTGTCGGGCGCGATCTTCGCCATCGCCGCCGGCACCATTCGCGAAGCCTCAAAGCTCCTACCCGACGGCGACTTCATGATCCGCGGCATCACGGTGCTGGCCTGCATGAACACCATCCAGGTCGTCCTCATGGCCGCCTATCTGGCGCGTCGCGACCGGCCACAGCTCGGCAAGGTCGCGACCCACTGGCGTTCCTCGATCTGGGTCGGGCTGTTCAGCGTGCTGGGCTCGGCCGGCTGGGCGCTCGCCATGACGCTGGAGAACGCTGCCTTGGTGCGCGCCGTCGGCCAGATCGAACTCGTCTTCACCTTCATCGCCTCGCATGTCGTGCTCAAGGAGCGGCCGTCCCTCGGGGAGTGGATCGGCAGTATCCTCGTGGTCGGCGGCGTCGTTCTCATCCTCATTGTCCGGTGACCAAATGACAGAAATGAAAACCAGACCGCTCGACGGCCTGCGCGTCCTCGACTTCTCGACCACCATTGCCGGTCCGCACTGCGGCCGCCTGCTGGCCGACATGGGCGCCGATGTGATCAAGATCGAATCGCCCGAGGGCGACCTCATGCGGTCCCGGCCAGTGCAGCGCGACGGCGCCGGCACGATGTTCGGCCAGCTCAACGCCGGCAAACGCTCGATCGTGCTCGACCTCAAGAGACCCGAGGCGATTGCCGCGGTGAAGAAACTCGTCGAGACCGTCGATATCGTGCTCGAGAATTACCGTCCAGGCGTGATGAAGCGCCTGGGCCTGGACTATCCCGAACTGGCCAGGATCAACCCCAGACTCATCTACGGCGCCATCTCGGGCTACGGCCAGACCGGGCCGGGCGCGGGCCGCCCCGCCTACGCGCCGGTGATCCACGCCTCGACCGGCTACGACATGGCGCACGCCTTTTACCAGCAGGGCCGCGAGCGACCGGACAATTGCGGCATCTTCGTCGCCGACTACGCGAGCGGCGCCTATGCGTTGGGCGGTATCCTGGCGGCACTGCACCAGCGGCATGTGACCGGGAAAGGCCAAATGGTCGACGTCTCGATGTTCGAGACCCTGGTCGGCATGCTGCTGGGCGAAGTGAACCGTGCGCAGTTCGATTTCGACATGCCGTCGCGGCCGATGTACGGCCCCGTCGAGGCCAAGGACGGCTATGTCATGCTGGCCACGGCGAGCGAGCGCACTTTCCAGGACATGGCGACGGCCGCCGGACGGCGCGACTGGCTGAGCGACCCGCGCTTCGAAAAGTATGCCGACCGGCGCATGAACTGGGGCCAGTTCGTCGACGAATTCGAGGCCTGGTCGAGGACGATGACGGTCAAGGAGTGCGTCGCCGCGCTGGAGAAGCATGGCGTGCCCTGCTCACCCTACCTCACTGTCACGGAAGCCTTGAAAGACCCGCAGGTCGCCCATCGCGGCTCGCTCTGCACCATCGAGGACAGCGCCGGCACTTACAAGTCGCCGGCGCCGCCCTTCCGCTTCTCGGGCTCGCCCCTGCAAAGCGGGCCGAAGGTGGCGGCGCTGGGGGAGGACACCAGGAGCGTGCTCGCCGAAGCGGGCCTCAGCGCCGCCGAGATAGAGGCTCTTGTAAAGTGATCGATCCGCGTACGCCCATCCTGGTTGGCTGTGGCCAGATTACCGACACGACGGGGGCGCCGTCGAGCGATCGTTCGCGCGTCGCCTTCTGCGCCGAAGCAGCGGCGCTCGCGCTCGACGATACGGGGGCCGCGATCGGAGGCCACGCGCTCGGTCACGAGATCGACGCCATTGCGGTGATGGAATTCTTCAGCGACATCAGCCCACGCTTCGCCTCGCCCTTCGGCCGCTCGAGTAATCCGCCCAGGAGCGTCGCCAACCGGCTGCATGCCCATCCCCGGCAGCTACTCTACAGCCACTCCGGCGGCAACATGCCCCAGTATCTGGTCAACCGCTTCGCCGAGGAGATCGCAAACGGCGAGACCGGGCTGGCCCTGATCTGCGGCGCCGAACTGCTGCGCAGCACGCAGATCGCGCGCCGGGCCGGACAAAAGATCGACTGGAACGAGGATCCTGGCGGCGAACCGGTGCGCATCGGCGACAAGCGCTTCGGCTTCAGCGACGAGGAAGCGCGCCACGAACTCAGGGCCGCGATTCATTTCTATCCATTGCTGGAGAACGCCATTCGCGGCGGGCTCGGACATGACGTCCAGAGCCACATGAAGGCGATGGGCCGGCTGTTCGAGCGTCTCGCCGCCGTGGCCAAGGCAAATCCGCTGGCGACGCGCCGCGAAGGCTATAGCGCCGAAGCCTTGTCGACGATCTCCGACGACAACCGCTGGATCTGCTTTCCCTATCCGCGCCTGATGAACGCCAACGCCATCATCGACCAGGCCGCCGCCGTCCTCATGACCTCGGTCGGCAAGGCGCGCGAATGGGGCATCCCACAGGACCGCTGGGTGTTCCTGCACGGCTGCGCCGACGGCACCGACACCTGGGTGGTCTCGGAGCGCGAGAAGCTCGATACATCACCGGCGATCCGCGGTTGCGCGCGCATCGCGCTCGACATGGCTGGCAAGAAAATAGCCGACGTCGGCGCCTTCGATCTCTACAGCTGCTTCCCTTCGGCGGTCGAAGTCGCAATGACCGAAATCGGCATCGCCGAGGACGATCCGCGGCCGATCAGCGTCACCGGCGGCCTCCCCTTCTTCGGCGGCCCCGGCAACAACTACGTCACCCATTCCATCGCCGAGATGATGAATGTGGTGCGCAGGAAGCCCGGCTCGTTCGGCATGGTGACGGCCAACGGCAACTACCTCACCAAGCACTCCGCTGGCCTCTATTCGACCGAGCCGACCAAGGGGCCGTGGCGGCGCGAGGATCCCAAGAAATTCCAGGCCGAGCTCGATGCCCGGCCGAAGCGCAAGGTTGAGACCAAACCGTCCGGCACCGGCACGGTAGAAACCTACTGCGTCACCTACGGCAAGGATGCCCCGGAACGCGGTTACATTCTTGGCCGGCTCGACACCTCTGGCGACCGCTTCGTCGCCATGGCGTCCAACGAGCCCGCAATCCTGACCGACATGCTGACGCGCGAGCAGCTTGGGCGTAAGGTGTCGGTCTCCGATGAGGACGGTCGCAACGTCTTCCGCTCGATCTAGGCGAGGAACATATGTCCAATATCCTCAGCGCGACTCAGATGGCCGAATTCGACGAAAAGGGATTCACCTATGCCCGCGGGCTGTTCGCGCCCGACGAAGTGAAACTCCTGACCCGCGCGATGGAGGAAGATCCCGCCGTGCGCGACAGCATCCTCGACCGCCGCGACGGCGAGGGTCGCTCGACGCGCATTGCGCTGTGGAACCGCGCTGGCGACAGCGTCTATGGCCTGGCCGCCCGCACGCACCGGATGGTCGATACGTCGGCTGCCCTGCTGGGCGGACCGGTCTATCACTATCAATCGAAGCTCACGGCCAAGGAGCCCGAAGTCGGCGGCGCCTGGGAATGGCACCAGGACTACGGCTACTGGTATTACAACGGCTGCCTCCGGCCCGACCTGCTGTCGGTCATGATCGCCTTGGATAAGACCGACCGGAACAACGGCTGCCTGCAGATCGCCACCGGCTCGCACCGGCTCGGCCGCATCGATCACACGCCGCTGTCGCCGACCCAGAACGAGGTCGACCCCAAGCGCATGCCGCATATCCTCGAGAAATGCCCGATCGAGTATTGCGAGCTGGAGGCCGGCGACGCGTTGATCTTCCACTGCAACGCCATCCACCGCTCCGACGCCAACCGCTCGGCCAACCGGCGCTGGACACTGCTGATCTGCTACAACCGCGTCGACAACGACACCTTCACCAGGGTCGACGACCGCTACTACGTGCCGCTGGAGCCGGTCGACGACGAGGCCATCCGCCGGGCCGGCCTGCGTTTCGCCCGTGGCGACGGCCAGGAGCACTTCGCCAGCAAGCCTTACGTGCCGGATCTTCGGAAAGCCTCGTAGGCCGATTTCAGTCGATGGAGATCCGCAAGTCGAACGCTTCCGATCTCGAGGCGGTCGTCGCTCTCGTCGAACGCCAGCGCCACCAATATCAGAAGTATCAGCCGACATTCTGGCGCAAGGCCGCCGACTCGGCCGAAACGACGCGAGGCTTCTTCACCAAGCTGCGGTCTGAACAGGAGACGTTCTTCCTGGTCGCGATCGAGGGTAGCCAGTTGCAGGGCTTTCTGATCGCCCGAAAGTTTCCCACCCCTCCGGTGTTCGCGCCGGACGGCGACATCTATCTAGTCGACGACTTCTGCGTCCTCGAACCGCATCACTGGCTGACGGTCGGCGAGGCCCTGCTCTCGCACGCCTCTACACTGATCCACGAGGCCGGCGCGGCCCAGATCGTGGTGATCGGCGCCGATCGCGATCTCGCCAAGGCAGAGATGCTCCGCCGATCCGACCTGACCATTGCATCGAACTGGTGGACGAAACCCTTGAAGTGAGCACTCCGCGCTAGGCGCCGAGACGCTCCAGTGCCGTGCTCAGGCGGGTCCGGGTCTGCTCGGCCTGGCTGCGGCGTTCGCGCTGCTCCTCGACCACCTCTTCCGGCGCACGCGAAACGAAGGCCGCGTTGCCGAGCTTGGCGTCGATCTTGCCGACCTCGTCGGTCAGCTTCTTGATCTCCTTCTGCAGGCGAGCGCCCTCGGCCTTGAGGTCGATCACCTCGCCGACCGGCAGCGCATAGGTCGCCTCGCCCACCACGATCTGCAGCGACGCCTTGGGTGCCGCCATGGCGGCCTCGAGGCCTTCGATGCGCGACAGGCGCTCGATGGCTGCCCGATGCGTCTCGAGCCTGGTCGCCGTCGTCGCGTTGCCGCCGATCACCAGAAGTTTGAGCTTGGCTCCGGCCGGCACGTTCAACTCGGCGCGCGCCGAGCGGATGTCGGAGATCAGCTTCACTAGCCAACCCATTTCGGCGTCGGCAGCGGCATCCAGGGCCGCGGGCACCGGCCAGGGCTGGCCGATCAGCGGGCCATGCTCGGCGCGATGACCGAGCTTGTCCCACAGTTCCTCGGTGATGAACGGCATCACCGGATGCATCAGCTTCACCGTCTCGCGCAGCACATAGGCCGTGACGGCGCGCGTCTCGTCCTTCTCGGGGCCGTCGGCGCTCAACTTGTCGAGGATCGGCTTGGTCAACTCGACATACCAGTCGCAGACCACGCCCCAGACGAACTCGTAGAGCGTGTTGGCGGCCTCGTTCAGCCGGAAGTCGGCCATTGCCCTGTCGATGGCGATGTTGGCGCGCGCGAGTTCGCCCAGCATCCACTTGTTGACGGTGAGATTCACCGACGAAGGATCGAAACCTTTCGGCAGCGCCGCACCGTTCATCTCGGCAAAGCGCGTCGCGTTCCAGAGCTTGGTCGCGAAATTGCGCGCGCCCTCGACCCGGGCCGGAGCCAGGCGCAGCCGGCCGGCCTGCGAGGCCGCGAGCGAGGTCATGGTGAAGCGCAGCGCATCGGCGCCGTACTTGTCGATCAGCTCCAGGGGATCGATCACGTTCCCCTTGGACTTCGACATCTTCTGGCCCTTCTCGTCCGTTACCAGCCCGTGCAGGTAGACGGTGCGGAACGGCACCTCCTTCATGAAGTACGAGCCCATCATCATCATGCGAGCGACCCAGAAGAATAGGATGTCCCAGCCGGTCACCAGCACGCTGGTCGGGTAGTACTTCGCGAGTTCCGGCGTCTGCTCGGGCCAGCCGAGCGTCGAGAACGGCCACAGGGCCGAGCTGAACCAGGTGTCGAGCACGTCGGGATCGCGCTCCAGCGGCACGTCCTTGCCGTAGTGCCTCAGGGCCTCGGCTTTTGCCTCGTCCTGCGACAGCGCCACGAACACTTGTCTGTCCGGCCCGTACCAGGCCGGGATCTGGTGCCCCCACCAGAGCTGGCGCGACACGCACCACGGCTGGATGTTCTCCATCCAGCGGAAGAACTCGTCTCGTCCGCGCTCGGGCACGAATTTCACGCGGCCGTCACGGGCTGCCGCGAGCGGTTCCTCGGCGAGCTTCTTGGCGTCGGCATACCATTGCTCGGTGAGATAGGGCTCGACCGGCACGCCGCCACGATCGCCATAAGGCACCGCGTGAGTGTGCGGCTCGATCTTTTCGACGAGGCCCAGTTCCTCGATCTCCGCCACGATCTTCTTGCGGGCGTCGAAGCGGTCGAGGCCGCGAAATTTCTCCGGCGCGTTCTCGTTCACGCGCGCGAACTTGTCGAAGATGTTGATCGCCTCGAGCTTGTGGCGTCGGCCGACCTCGAAGTCGTTGAAGTCGTGCGCCGGCGTGATCTTCACCGCACCCGAGCCCTTCTCGGGATCGGAGTACTCATCGGCAACGATCGGAATGCGGCGGCCGACCAGCGGCAGCACGGCGTGCTTACCGATCAGGTGCTTCCACTTGGGATCGTCGGGATGCACGGCGATGCCCGTGTCACCCAGCATCGTCTCGGGGCGCGTCGTGGCCACGACGATGTACTCGTCGCTGCCCTCGATCGGATATTTGAAATACCAGAGATGCCCCCTCACCTCGCGCGACTCGACCTCGAGGTCGGAGATCGCCGTCAGCATCTTGGGGTCCCAGTTGACCAGCCTGAGGTCCTTGTAGATCAGCCCGGCTTTGAAGAGATCGACGAACACATTCAGGACGGCCTACGACAGGCCGTCGTCCATTGTGAAGCGCTCGCTGCTCCAGTCGCACGAGGCGCCAAGGCGGCGGAGCTGCCCGGTGATGGTGCCGCCCGAAAAAGCCTTCCACTCCCAGACCTTGGCCAGGAATTCCTCGCGATTCAGCAGCTTCTTGTTGGCGTCGTTCCTAGCGGCGCCCTCGACCGCGAGGCCGATGCCCTCCTGCTCGAGGTTGCGAACCACGACCATCTGGGTAGCGATGCCGGCATGGTCGGTGCCGGGTTGCCACAGCACGTCGTCGCCCTTCATACGGCGCCAGCGGATCAGCACGTCCTGCAGCGTGTTGTCTAGGGCGTGGCCCATGTGCAGGCTGCCCGTAACGTTGGGCGGCGGGATGACGATGCAATAGGGCGGCTTGGCTGACTCCGGATGGGCACGGAAAGCCCCAGCCTGTTCCCACTCGGGGTAGCGGCGGGCCTCGATTTCCTTGGGGTCGTAGGTCTTGTCGAGCATCTCTTGCCTTATAAACGAAAACGCCCCCTCAACGAAAAAGCCACGGCGGGCGCCGTGGCGTTGGATTGAGGGCGGCGCCTGTGGTTAGCGGCGTGTCAGCCGGACGATCTCGCGTTCGACGAACCGTTCGACCATCGGCGGCAGGTTGCGGTCGAGCCACTCCTTCAGCATCGGCCGCAGCATCTCCTTCACCAGGTCCTCGATGGTCTTGCCATTCGCGTCAATGGCTGGCCCCGCCTCCGGCGCGGCGGGTGGCGGCACGCTTTCCTGGACGACCTGGTTGAGCCGGGCAAACGCCGAGCTGGCGACGCCGACTGCGCCCGAGCCTACGAGGGCGCTGTCCGGTGGCTGCTCGAAGGACGGCTGCGGCATCTCCGCCGCGCGCGCCGGATCGATCCGCGGCAGCGGGATCGGCACCGGCCGGGACGCCGCCGTGCCGGACGTCGGCTCTTCTATGAGATCGGTCAGGAGAAGGACGTCGTCGCTGCCTGGACCGCGCACAGCCCCGGTCGGCGGCGAATCGGCGGGCGGAACGACGGCCGGGCGGGCAGATTGACTGAGAGCTTGCTGGTTGCCGACCTGGGCGCGCGCTTCGTCGTCGGAAATGATCCTGCGGATGGACGCGAGGATGTCATCCATCGACGGATCGTTGTTCGTGTTCCTGGCATCGCTCATCTGCTGCTGCCCCCCGCGGCGGGACTGCCGGTCGACGTGGTGCCCGTTGCGGCGGGGCTCCCGGCATCGCCGTTGCCCCAGCCGATCCAACGGGAACCGACGTCGTTATAGTACCTCTCTTCGTCGTAATATTCGACCGGAAGACTGAGGGTCCGCGCCGTCAGGCGGCCGATGCCGCTGAGGACCCCATAGTACGATACCTGAACGTCACGGCGCGCCTGGATGAGGTTGACTTGGGAATTGAGAAGTTCCTGCTCGGCGTTCAGGACGTCGAGCGTGGTGCGGGACCCGACCAGGGCCTCCTGCCGCACGCCGTTCAGGGCGACTTCATTGGCCCGGACCTGGGCCTCGAAAGAGGTCACCCGCGAGCGCGACGAGTCGAGCTGTCGCCAGGCGCGGATGACGTTCTCCGCCACGGCCCGGCGCGCGCTGTCGAGTTCGCTGCGCCGCTGCGCGACCAGCTGCTTCGCCTGCCTGATCTTCGACCACTCGCCACCGCCCTGGTAGATCGGAATCGTGGCCTGAACGCCGAGGATGTAGTTGTAGTACTTGTCCCCGGGGTATTGCACGTCGAACTGCTGCTGGATCGTGCCGACGAGATTTACCTGGGGCAGCAGGTCGCCGACTGCGCTGTTCACGCCGTAGCTCGCGGCCGAAATGCGGTATTGCGCGCTGACGGAGCGCGCCCCTCCGTCCATCGCGAGCGCCACGGCTTCTTCCTCGCTGCCCGGCAGCCCGCCGACGAGCGGGATTTCCCCCAGCTTGCCCGGCTTCGCGCCGACCGTGCGCTGGAAGGCGGCCTCCGCGATTCGAACCTGGGTGTCGGCCTGGACGAGGTCGGCCTTGGCCAATTCCAGTCGCGCTTCGGCCTGCGACACGTCGGTGATCGTCAGCTCGCCGACACGGAAGCGCTCCCTCGTAGCATCGAGCTGCTGCACGAGAACCCGGACGTTGTTTTGCCGGGCGTCGGCGATCGCGATGTTCTGGACCAGATCGGCATAGGACGTCACCGCGGACAAGAGAACGGTCTGCTCGGTGTCCGCGAGCGACGCGCGCTGCGCCTGGATATTGGCCTGGGCCTGCTTGGTTTCGGCGGCAGTCTTGCCGCCGCGAAACAGCGGCTGGGTCAGCTGGACCGTCGTGTTCCGGCCGTTCAGCGTGGCGAACGAGTTCGGCGACACCACCGGGTAATTGGCATCGATGTTCTTGTTGTAGTTCAGCGACACCGTCACCCGGGGCCGCCAGTTCGCGACCGCCTGGGCGAGCGTTTCATCGGTCTGCCGCAGCAGCGCCCGGCTCGCGAGAAGATCCGGATTGCTGTTGTAGGTCGTCGACAGAGTCTCGATCAGGCTCTGCGACCAGGCGTTCGACGTCGTGCCCAATCCCAGCGCAAGCGCAAGCCCCACCGCTTTGCGAGCGTGACCTAAACCAAGCCGGATACGCATTGAATTACTCTCATGTGTGGGAGAGACCCTACCACTGGCGGAACAGGCTTTGGTAGCCCCCGATCCGGTCGCGAGGCCGGGTCAGTCCGTATCAAAAAGTAAAGCGTGGCGGCGGCGCAAACCCCGGGAGAAGCGGCGTCCCCGCATCGAACAGCGGCCGCCCCGACGTTACGCCGCCGTTCTTCACGAAGAGTTGGGCCACGCCCAATGCGCCGGGGGCCCCGGAGATGGTCACGGCGAGTCTGCCGCCTTCGCCCATCTGGTCGAGAATTGTCTGGGGAATCTGCCGAACCGCACCCTCGACCAGCACGATGTCGAACGGCGCCGCGCCCGGCGCTCCCTGCTCCAGATTGCCCACGATCCACTGGATGTCGGAAAGGCCGAGATCCTTGGCAATCTGGCCCCCCGCTGCGGCAAGGGCAGCGTCACTTTCGACCGCCGTTACCGTCTTCACGAGCCGTGCCAAAAGGGCGGCGCCATAGCCACGCCCCGCCCCGATGACCACTGCCCGATCGTCGGGTTGAGGCTGCAGCACCTGAATGAGGCGAGCCAGCACCATGGGCTCCATCAGGTAGCGACCGCCGCCCAGCGGCACGTCTTCGTCGGCATAGGCGACCGATCGGAGGGCTTCGGGCAGAAACCGCTCGCGCGGCAGTTCGCCGATGGCGGCCAGAAGCGCCACATTGGTCACCCGATTCGGCCTGAGCTGGCCATCGATCATGTTACGGCGCGCGAGAGCGAAATCCGACATTTGGGCCCCTCAACATATAGCGGTGCTTATAGGCGGCACGCGGCGACAGCGTCAAAGGGTGCCATGTCGCGGCCCGGTGCGCCTGCTCTGACCGCTCGGCTTGACCCGTCAGTCGCGGCATGAGTATAGCACCGCCGTTCCTCGCGCGGCCTGGTGGCAGAGTGGCTATGCAGCGGACTGCAAATCCGCGTATGCCGGTTCGATTCCGGCCCAGGCCTCCACAAACCGCGACGACCGATGGCCTTGCGTGGGCCGGGATGCTCTGTCAAAACATCGCGCCTTCGCGGGCTGGATACCGCCGCCCGCGCCGATTTCCATTCCGGAGTAGCTCAGCGGTAGAGCAGGCGACTGTTAATCGCCCGGTCGTAGGTTCGAGTCCTACCTCCGGAGCCAAT
>JAUXWB010000369.1 GCA_030684475.1 Reyranella sp.
CTGCTCGAGCGCCCGGAGCTGCAACGTCAGCATGCGCTGCGTGATGCCCGGCAGCAATCGCCGGAGTTCGTTGAAGCGCCGCGGCTGGTCCTTGAGATGGAACAGGACCAGGGCCTTCCAGCGACCGCCGATCACCTCGACGGTTGCCGTCACGCCGCACCAGGGAGCCTTCGACTGGGCCATCTCGTCCGCCTCCATACCCACGAATGGACCTTAGTATAAAATATGTGCGTACTTATTAAAACCGTACCGCGATGATACATGCGCTCCAGTCCTTTTATGGAGATTGGCATGTTCGTCATCATGGGTGCGACGGGACAGGTGGGCAGCGCGGTGTTGCAGGCGCTGAAGCAGCGCAAGGCCCCGGTGCGCGCGGTCGCGCGCGATCCGGTGCGCGCTGGCGGGCTCGGCGTCGAGGTCGTGCGCGGCGAGGCGTCGGATGCGGCGAGCCTTGCCGCCGCCTTCAAGGGCGCCGAGGCCGCCTTCGTGATGCTGGTGCCGCCGCCGCAGGCGGCAGACGTGCTGGCGGAATCGCGCGCCATCGCACAGGCGATCGCCAAGGCGGTGCGTGCATCAGGTGTGCCGCATCTCGTGGCGCTCTCCTCGGTCGGTGCGCAGCTCGCTTCGGGCAACGGCATCGTGCAGGCGCTGCACGATTTCGAGGCGGCGCTGGCGGGTGCGGCGCCTTCCATGGTCTTCCTGCGACCCGGCTACTTCATGGAGAACTGGGCCGCCGTGCTGCCAGCGGCGCAGGACGCGGGTGTGCTGCCATCGGCCCAGAAGCCACTCGATGCCAAGGGCGAGATCGTGTCGGCCCGCGATGTCGGCCGCACCGCGGCGGAGCTGCTGCTCGAGCCGCATCAGGGCACGCGCATCGTCAACCTCGCGGGCCCGGCGCAATATTCGCCGGTCGACGCGGCGGCGATCCTCTCGAAGCTGCTCGGCAAGGAGATCTCGGCCGTGCCGTCGTCGCGCGAGGAGACGGTCGCGGGCCTCGTGGCGGCCGGCATGGGCGCCGACTACGCGGCGAAGCTTGCCGACCTCGACGATGCTGCCAACGAAGGCCGCATGGAATTCGCAGCCGGCAGCGGCGAGATGCAACGCGGCACGGTCACGCTGGAAGAGGTGCTGCGGCGGCTTATCGCGGCCGCGCCTGGTCCTGAAGCCCGGTCATGATCGGTCCTGCGATCTTCGCACTCACCTTCGTGGCCGCGATCGGCTGCGGCCTGGTTGGCGGTATCTTTTTCGCGTTTTCCTCGTTCATCATGGCGGCGCTGGGCCGCCTGCCCTCGGAACATGGGGTCGCCGCCATGAACTCCATCAACGTCACCGTCCAGAACCCGACCTTCTTTCTGGCATTCTTCGGCACCGGGCTGGTGTGCCTGCTGCTGGTAGCCGGCTCGTATGTCTGGTGGGACCAGACGAGCGGCAAGCTCATACTGATTGCGGGCGTGATCTATCTGGCGGGATGCATCGGCGTGACGATCGCTTTCAATGTGCCGCTGAACAACGCGATTGCTGCAGTGCCGGCGGCGACGCCCGAAGCCGCCGCCCTGTGGTCGCACTATCTGGACAGATGGACCGCCTGGAACACGGTTCGCACCGTGGCGTGCGTGACGTCCGCGGCCTTGTTCACGGCGGCGTTGATCTAGCGCCCTCGGTCTTCCACGAAAGCCGCACCGGAGTCTTTGGTGTCAGATCCAGCGCCGGGTTCGGCGTCTGTAGTTGTCGAATGCTGTTCCAAACTTTGCGGCCAACGCCCTTTCTTCGGGCACGATCTGGAAGCGATCGATGTAGAGGACGAACAGCAGCGGGCCGGCAAACGCGACAGCGTTCGTGAGATAGATGGCCCATCCGGCAAGCACCAGGAAAAGACCCAGATACATCGGGTTGCGCGTGAGGCGATAGATCCCGGTCGAGACCAATGCCGAGGCGGTGTCGGGTCTGGTCGGATTGACGGTCGTTCTGGCGCGCCGGAACGACACGATTCCGGCTGCGGAGATCGCGCCGCCGAGAGCGGCTAACGCCAACGCGATCGCAAGACGGGCCGGCAAGGCGAAAGACAGAGCGCTCGATACAAATGTCCCCAACCACATTGCGATGGCGAGGAGCAAGGCCACGGCGGGCGGCGGGACCTTGAGTTCGAGAAGCTTCACGGCCGCAAAATAGCTGTCGAGGCAGGGACGCGCAAACGCGCTGTCGGATTTGCTACGGCGGCTCAACGCGCCTGCGGTGGGATCGTCCTGAGGTCGGCCGAGAAGTTGGCATGGACGGCCGGATCGACCGGCCGGTGTTTCACTTTGGTCGACGCCGGGTCCTTGCCGAGGCAATTGTCGCCCCTCCAGTTTGTCGCCGGCCTGACGGGGCGCGGCACGAATCCGCCGCCGCAGTTCGGGCAGACGTTGCCCAGGATCTTGTCGACACAGCTGGCGCAGAAGGTGCACTCGTAGCTGCAGATGCGCGCCTCCAGCGCCGCCGGCGGCAGCGCCTTGTTGCAGTGCTCGCAGGTTGGTCTTAGTTCCAGCATGTCAGGCGAGCTTCGCTGCCGCGTCGTCGTTCGCCTTCTGTCGGGCCTGCAACAGACCCGACAGCCGCTCCCGGATGCGCTTCACCCGCTCCGGTCCGGCCTTTTCCGGGCTGCCCGAATCGAACGGCGGCTGTGGGTCGTATTCGAGCACGAGCTGGATCGACTTGGCGACTTCCTCGCCCGCCAGCTCGGCAGCGACCGTGAGGCCGAAATCGATGCCGGCGGTGACGCCGCCGCCCGAGATGCGGTTGCGGTCGCGCACCACGCGCTCGGCGACGGGGATGGCGCCGAACGCCGGCAGCATGTCGCGCCACGCCCAGTGGCAGGCCGACTTGTAGCCCTTCAGCAGCCCCGCCGCGCCCAGCACCAGCGAACCGGTGCAGACCGAGGTGACGTAACGCGCGGTGGCGGCCTGGCGGCGCAAGAAGTCGAGCGTCTCGTCGTCGGTCATCAGCGCCGTCTGGCCGCCGCCGCCCGGCACGCAGATCACGTCGAGCCTGGGGCAGTCCGCGAAGGTGGTGGTCGGGACGATGGAAAAGCCCGCGTCGGTCGGCACCGGATCCAGCGTCTTCCAGATCATGTGCATCTTGGCGCCCGGCACGCGCGACAGCACCTGGGCCGGGCCGGTGGCGTCGAGCTGGGTGACGTTGGGATAGAGCAGGATGCCGATCTGGATGGACTGAGCCATGGGTGTCTCCGTGCGAAAATTGTCATCCTGAGCGCAGCGAAGGATCCTTCGCTGCGCTCAGGATGACAGATTGGCCTCTGGCAGAAATGACAAAGATCGTCTATTTTCTGCCAATGACCGCTCCCCTTCGCATTGCCATCGTCGCCTACGAGGGTTGCCAGCTCCTCGACGTCACCGGTCCCGCCGCCGTCTTCGGGGCCGCCAACGAGGGCCGCGCCCGGCCGTTCTACGACGTGGCGATCGTCTCGCCCGAGGGCGGCGCCGTGGTTTCCAATTCGGGCGTGGCCTTGCACAGCCGCAAGGTCGGCGGCCAGCCCGACACTTTGCTGGTCGCTGGCGGATCGCGCGGCCTGAAGGCCGCGATGGATCATGAGGGCTTGCGGCGCTGGCTCCGCAAGGCGGCGCCCAAGGCGCGGCGCTACGGCTCGGTCTGCACCGGCGCCTTCGTGCTGGCGGCGGCGGGCCTGCTCGACGGTAAGCGGGTCGCCACGCACTGGGCGAGCTGCGGGCGGCTGGCCGGGCGCTTCCCCGCCCTCGAGGTCGATGCCGATTCGCTCTATGTCGTGGACGGCAAGGTCTGGACCTCGGCTGGCGTCACCACCGGCATCGACATGGCGCTGGCCCTGGTCGAGGCCGATCTCGGCGCCGCGTTGGCCAACCTGATCGCGCGTCACTTCGTGCTCTATGCCCGCCGGCCGGGCTTCCAGTCGCAGTTCAGCCCGATGCTGCAGGCGCAGGCCGCGGCCGAGACGCCGTTCGTGAAGCTGATCGACTGGATGCAGACCCATCTCGACCAGCCGCTCGACGTGCCGGCGCTGGCTGCCCGGGCCGGCCTGTCGGAGCGCAGCTTCTATCGCAAGTTCACCGAGGCCACGGCCAAGACGCCGGCGCATTTCGTCGAAAGCCTGCGTCTCGATGCGGCGCGCACGCTCCTGGCCGAAGGCCTGCCGCTGAAGGCGATCGCCGCCAAGGTGGGCCTGCGCACCTCGGCGCGGCTCGGCCAGGCCTTCGAGCGCCGCTTCGGCATGGCGCCGTCGCTGTTCCGCGAGATGCATGCGACGACGTGACTTTAGCTAGGCCTCGTCGCCTTTTGGTCTATTGGCTTTTTCCCGGCGGCGAACCCAGGCTTCCCGTAGGATTCTTTTGGTTTCTTCGCTCGCCTTCCTACCAGTCGCGGCTCGCGCAATCTTCGCTCTGGTCTCAGCAGACGGCGCTCTACACATGCCGGCGGCGCTGATTTTCGTACGTTGCTCCGGGGTATGGGGCGCTTCGACAGGTTTCCAGAGTGACCAAATCGGCGAATATTCCTCGCTGTAGTGCTGCAAGGCTAGAATCCTCGACCCGCAAATCAAGGGTCAGCCGGCACGTCGCCGACCGCGAGCCGCCTGGTCGACGTAGGAACGCAGCACGGCATTGATACGTGTCTGATAGCCACGGCCCTGGGCGCGGAAGAAGTCGAGCACGTCGCGATCGACGCGCATGTTCAGCACGCTCTTGGGCTGGGGCAAGTCCACGGTTGCGCTGGCCCAGTCGACGACCAGGCCTGCTTCGTCGGGATCCGAGGCGATGGCAGCCTCGACCTGGGCCTTGGTCATGGCGTTCGACTTTGCCCAGTTGCTGCGCACGCGGCCGAGCCGGCGCATCTCACCGATCCTCTTGGCCGTGGCGCTTGCGATACGCGTCTTCTTCTTCATCGCGAGACCTCCTGAACGAAATCAATCGAATGTGGTCGTCACGCCAGGTCCAGACGACCGTCCGGCAGCGACCGCGGATGACGGCGATGGAAAGATACCGTTCCTCCGTCCCGAGCCGTGCGGTCGCGGTCAACTTGGGTCGCCCGTCGAAGACCAGGGCAGCATCCGCGAGATCGATGCCATGCTTTGCGAGATTCGCGCGGCGCTTGGCTGTATACATGAAATGTATATACATTGTCGAGGCCGGCCAAGAGCCTGCCGCTGAAGGCGATCGACGGCTCCGTGACAGCAGTGCCAGCACCCCGGTGGAAAACGCATGGCAGGATTGAAATAGGAAAGTTGCAAGTTTTGCCGGATTCGTCCTATATTTTCGATATCGTCACAAGAAGTCCGCCCGCGTGAAGCGGAACAACGCCGAACAGCTCCTGACAGTCGCTTCGAGTGTCGGAAGCTGATTCGTGAAGCGCTGACAAACCAGCGTGGAAATCTCAGACCATGCCCCGCCCGGCGCGCCCGCCGGGTACGATCCCTGGAGGATGAGGGGCCGTCCCGCGGCCTTGCCTTGATCGGGTACTGAGCCGTGAGTAGCAAGCACAAGGCTGCCCCCGCCGAGGACTGTCCGGCAGTGGGGTGGACCGAGGCGCGAAAAACGCGCCCGAGAGCTTTTTAGACGGTCGTCTGCGGCCGCCCGAGGCGGGGCCGCAGGGGCAGATTCCCGCAATGTCACAGGTGGGCGCTCAACCTGTGTCACAACATTTGTCTCAACTTGGTGTGACACCTTGGGGTGTGACACGCCGTGCTGGTCCAGTTCCCACGCGGTCAGGCTGGCGCTTGGATCGCGCCGGCCTTTTCCATTTCCGGCACGACCTGTCCGCGGCCGCCCGCGGGTTCGCGCCCCTCCTTGGTGGTTGGGCGCTGGTGCAGCCGCCACGACTCCTAAGTCGTGGACAGTCCCAACAACGACCCCGTCCCAACCGCGCGCCAGATAACGCCGCCGGAACAGACATTTAACGACGCCCTGAAAAAAGGGTGCGAAGGGGCTCTTGCAGACGAAGCGATCGCGAGGTGCGCAAAAGCCTGTCGAACAAGGTTTATCTCTGATTTGTGGACAGTGTCCCGGACAACACGCGTTACATTCGAGCGTCCACAATTAGCGGGCTTCGAGCCCGTCGTTATTGGCTTTCCGGCGTGCGGGGAGCCGAAATTCGGCCGTGGGACTTGTGCTGAGACTTCGGTGACTAATGCCGCAGCCTGAGGCTCCCGATCACCAGGGCCAGCGCCGCGAAGCCGGCGCCCAGCCAGATCGCGGCCCGGGCGGCATCGGCGGCACCGCCGCCGGAGAAGTCGAACAGGCCGAACACCAGCGCCACCAGGGCGGCGCCCATGGTTTGGCCGAGCGTCCGGGCCGAGGCGATGATGCCGCCGGCGCTGCCGCTTCGCTCGCGCGGCACGGCGTTCATCATCAGCCGGTTGTTGGGCGCGGCGAAGATGCCGAAGCCCGCGCCGCACAGGACCAGCCGCCACATGATGTCGGCGGCCGAGGGATCGGGTGGCAGCAGCGCCGTCAGCACCAGGCCCGCGGTCATGCTGGTGAGGCCGATGGCGCCCAGGAGGCCCGCATGGTGGCGGTCGGCGAGACGGCCGGCGATCGGTGCCATGAAGGCCAGGGCCAGCGGCCAGGCCGTCAGAAGAATGCCGGTATCGGTGGCGCTCCTGCCGAGCACGGTGGCGAAGTAGAAGGGCAGGCTGACGAAGGCGAGGCCCTGCGCCGTGAAGGTGCAGGCGCCGGCGCTGATGGAGAGCGAGAAGATCGGCCGCCGGAAGATGTCGACCGGCATCATGGGATCGGCAAGCCGGGTCTGGCGCCACACGAACAGCGTGCCCAGCAGGAGGGAACCCGCGAGTTCGGCCGCGATCAGCCAGGGCGCGTGGCCGTGCGCCACGCCGTCGATGCCGAAGATCAGGAGGCCGAAAGTGAAGCCCGACAAGATGGCGGAAAGGACATCGAAGGGCCGGCGGGTGTGGGTGGTGTGCGGCAGGTAGCGTTCGGCGAGCAGGAACGAGATCACGCCCAGCGGCACGTAGACGGCGAACAGGATCGGCCAGGTGGTGATGGAAAGCAGCGCCGCGCCGAGGCTGGGGCCGGCGGCGAGCGACGTGGCGACCACGGTGGTGTTGAAGCCGAGGCCGCGGCCGAGCTGGGCGCGGGGGTAGATCGAGCGCACCAGCGCCGGCTGGATCGCCATGATCGCCGAGCCGCCCAGCCCCTGGAAGGTGCGGGCCGCGATCAGCCACGGCAGCGACGGCGCCAGCGCGCAGCCGAGCGAGGCGAGGCAGAAGAGGGCGAGGCC
This sequence comes from Reyranella sp., assembly GCA_030684475.1. Classification (GTDB taxonomy): domain Bacteria; phylum Pseudomonadota; class Alphaproteobacteria; order Reyranellales; family Reyranellaceae; genus Reyranella. Next base: position 7,261 of record JAUXWB010000369.1, read on the forward strand.
GAAGCGGTAGACGTGGCGGTAGCCCACGATGTCGGCCAGCGCCGCCACCGGCAGCAGGCAGACCATCAGGG
>JAUXWB010000397.1 GCA_030684475.1 Reyranella sp.
CACCGGCTTCCATACGACGGCCATGTGCTCGACCACGCGCGCGGCCCTGCTGACGGGGCGCAACCATCATTCGGTCGGCGTCGGCTGCCTCGCCAACTTCGACTCCGGCTACCCCGGCTACCGCGGCAAGATCTCGAAGGAGGCCGGCACGATCGCCGAGATGCTGCGCCCGCACGGCTATCGCAACTACATGCTGGGCAAGTGGCACGTGACGCCGCTCACCGAATCGGGCGCCACAGGCCCGTTCGACGGCTGGCCGCTGGGCCGCGGCTTCGACCGCTACTACGGATTCATGGATGCCGAGACCGACCAGTACGCGCCCGAGCTGGTGCGCGACAACACGCCGGTCGATCCGCCCGGCACCTTCGCCACCGGCTATCACCTGACATCCGATCTGGTGGATCAGGGCATTCGCTATATCGCCGACCATGTCGGCGATAATCCCGAGACGCCGTGGCTGACCTGGCTCGCCTTCGGTGCCTGCCATGCGCCGCACCAGGCGCCCTTCAACCTGATCGCCAAGTACGACGCGATTTTCGCCGAAGGCTGGGATGTCGAGCGCGAGCGCCGGCTCGCCCGCCAGATTGCGCTGGGCATCGTGCCCAAGGGCACGCGCCTGCCGCCGCGCAACGACGTCGTGCGGCCGTGGGCGGAAGTGGCGGAGGGCGAGCGGCGCATGTTCGCGCGCCTGCAGGCGGCCTATGCCGCCATGCTCGACCATGCCGACCAGCACATTGCGCGGCTGATGGCGTTCCTCGAGGCTGCCGGCCAGCTCGAGAATACCTTGGTGGTCGTCTTGTCCGACAACGGTGCCAGCCAGGAGGGCGGGCCGTTCGGCATGATCAACGCCATGGGCCCCTACAATCTCCGGCGCGAGACCCTGGACGAGAAGATCGCGCGCATAGAAGACATCGGTGGGCCCGACACCCACTCCAACTTCCCGCTGGGCTGGGCGATGGCGGCCAACACGCCGCTGCGTCGTTACAAACAGAACACCCACGGCGGTGGCATCCGCGATCCGCTGGTGATGGCGTGGGGCAAGGGCATCGCCGCGAAGGGCGAACTGCGCCACCAGTTCTGCCACGCCAGCGATCTGGTGCCGACCCTGCTCGACGTCGTGGGCGTCAAGCCGCCCAAGGCGATCAACGGCGTGAAGCAGATGCCGCTCGAGGGCACCAGCTTTGCCAGGAGCCTGAAGAACAAGCGGGCCAAG
>JAUXWB010000400.1 GCA_030684475.1 Reyranella sp.
GAGGCCACCGGCTGCATGGACGCGATCAACGCGGCGACGCTGGAATACATCAAGACCCGCAAGCAGTTCGGCGTGCCGATCGGCAAGTTCCAGGTGCTGCAGCACCGCATGGTCGACTGCTTCACCAACGCCCAGGAAGCGCGCTCGATGACCTTGATGGCGTCGCTCAAGATCGACGACAAGGATCCCGTCGTGCGCGCCAAGGCGGCGTCAGGCGCCAAGGTGCAGATCGGCAAGTCGGGCAAGTTCTGCGGCCAGAGCGCCGTCCAGATGCATGGCGGCATGGGCGTCACCGACGAGCTTTCGGTCAGCCACTACTTCAAGCGGCTGACCATGATCGACCTGATGTTCGGCAACCAGCAGCACCACCTGACGCGCTACAGCAACCTCGCGATGGCGGCGTAAGCGCCGCTTCCAAGCGGCGGAGACCATGAGCGCGATCGTCGACATCATCGTGCCGGTGTTCGGCATGGTGCTGGTCGGCTGGGTGATCGGCCGCTCGCCGCTGCTGAGTGCCGAGGGGCTGCGCGGGCTTACCAGCGTCACCTTCTATGCGCTTTTTCCCGCGCTGCTGTTCCGCTCGATGGCCAAGGTGCGGATCGAGGCGCTCGAACCCGACATCCTGCTGGTGTTCTTCGGGGCGGTCTTTCTGCTCTATGCCGTGCTGATGCTGCTCGGCCGCGCGGCCGGCATGGGCATGGGCGACCGCACCATGCTGGCGCTCTCCGGCACCTTCTCCAACGGTGTCGGCATCGGCATCCCCTTCATCACCTACGCCTTCGGTGAGAGGGGACTGGTGCCGCTCCTGATGATCATCAGCGTGCACTCCCTGATCCTGCTCACCTTCTCGACCTTCCTGATGGAGATGGACGCCCCGGGCGGCGTGCGCCGGCGGCTGCTCGGCCGGCTGGGCGGCGCTGCCGTCAACATGCTGAAGCACCCCGTCATCCCGGCGATCTTCGCCGGCCTCGCATGGGGCGAGCTCACCCGGCTGATCCCCGGCCTCGCGACGCCCGTCGTGATCGACCGCGTGCTGCAGGCCCTGGCGGCGGCGGCACCTCCCTGCGGCCTGATCATGGTCGGCGCATCGCTCGCCCATGTCGGCCTCAGGGGTCACTGGCAGTCGGCCGCCGTCGCCTCGGCCTTCAAGCTCGCGGCCCTGCCGGTGCTGGTGTGGACGCTGGGGCGCTACGTCTTCCCGCTCGATCCGCTGTGGCTCACCGTGGCGACCTTGAACGCGGCCATGCCGGCCGGCGCCAACGTCTATCTGGTCGCCCAGATGTACGGCATCGGCGTCGCGCGGGCGACCAACGCCGTGGTGATCTCGACGGCGGCCAGCGTGGTCACGCTGTCGATTGCACTGCTTTTGCTGGGCGTGCAGGCACGCTAGACTGCAATATGGAGGTGAGGCCATGGCGTACGAAACGGTTCAAGTGCAGAAACTCACCGGCGGCTGCGGCGCCGAGGTCCTGGGAATCGACGTCAAGTCGATGAGCAACCGCCAATGGGGCGAGGTCCAGCGCGCCTTCGCCGAGCATGGCGTGATCTTCTTCCGCGACCAGCAGCTGACGCCCGAGCAGCACCTCGCCTTCGCGCGCCGCTGGGGCCCGATCGACGTCAATCGCTTCTTCAAGGCCGCGCCGGGTCATCCCGAGATCGCCGAAGTGCGCAAGGAGCCGGAGCAGAAGACGAACATCGGCGGCGGCTGGCACACCGACCACAGCTATGATCTGGAACCCGCCATGGGCTCGATCCTGCTGGCGCGCGAGGTGCCGGAGGAGGGCGGCGACACGCTGTTCGCCAATATGTACCGCGCCTTCGAGGCGCTTTCGCCCGGCCTGCAGCGCACCCTCGAAGGGCTGCGCGCGGTCCACGGCTCGGCGCACATCTTCGGCAAGGGCGGCGTCAACGACCGCAATCCCGAGGGGGCCGGCCGCTTCGGCAACCAGGAGCTGGTCGGCGACGACGTCGTGCATCCCGTCGTGATCAAACACCCGCTGAGCGGCCGCAAGGCGCTCTACGTCAACCGCGCCTTCACCCTGCATTTCGAAGGTTGGTCGGCCGAGGACAGCAAGCCGCTGCTCGACCATCTCTACCAGCACGCGGCGCGGCCCGAGTTCACCTGCCGCTTCCATTGGCGTGAAGGCTCGATCGCCTTCTGGGACAATCGCGCCACCTGGCACTATGCCGCCAACGATTACCAGGGCGAGCGGCGGCTGATGCACCGCATCACCGTCGCCGGCTGCGCGCTGCAGGCGGCGACGGCTTAGGCGATCCGCCTTAGGGGCGAAGCTTCAGGTTCATCTCGGCGACGCCGACCGCGAGGTTGTAGCCCGCATCCTTGACGATGCCGGACGCGACCATGCCGACCTCGGCGTTGGCGCCGCCGTAGAGCCAGTTGCCGCCGGCCTGGCTGCCGGCTGCAGCCGAGCTCTGCTCGCCGACATAGGTGCCGCTCAGCGAGTTCGCTGCCCGCTGGGAGCCCAGTGAATAAACGCGCCAGATCGTGTGCACGGCCTTGGTGTAGCCGATGTCGACGCCGACCTTGGTGATCGTGCCGTCATACTGCGCGGTGGAAACGCCGTCCTTGCCCAAGAAGACGCAATCCATCCTCTTGCTCGAGGCCAGGATGTAGCCCGTGCCGGCCGCGATGTTGCAGGTGAGCGAACCGATGTAGATTCGGGAGTTGGCGTTGGTGGTATTGAGTTGCTGAGGGGTCGACTGCTGCATGCAGGCGCCGGCGGTCAAGGCGAGGGTGATCGCTGCGCCGATCGAAAGACACTTGTTCATTGAGGACTCCGGAAATGGCAGTGATGTCTAGTTCTTGAGGGTGAGACCCATCTCGGCGATGCCGTAGGCCAGGTTGTAGCCCGCATCCTTGCTGTCCTGGAGCTGGGTCGCCTGCAGGACGATCTGGTTGTTGCTGCCGCCGTAGAGCCAGTTGCCGCCGACGCTCGAACTCAGCGCAATCGAGGCCTGTTCGCCGCCGTAATTGCCCGCCAGGACCTTGGGGTTGATGCTGGTGGCGTCACCGACCAGGCCGCTGAGCTGGTAGACGTGCCAGACCAGGTGAGCGGCCTTGGTGTAGCCGATGTCGATGCCGAACTTGTGGATCTTGCCGTCATAGGCCTGCGAGGCGCCGTCCTTGGTGAGGTAGACGCAGCTCAGATCCTTGGTCGAGCCGAAGACATAGCCGGTGCTGCCGCTGACGTTGCAGGTGAGCGCGCCGATATAGACCTTGGAATTCGCATATTCCTTGTTCATCGCCGCAGCGGTCGGCTGGCCGGTCTGGCAGGCGCCGGCGGCCGCTGCGAGAATTGCCATCGCGGCGGCGCTCAAAAGCTTACTCATCCCTTTGCTCCTTGCCGGCACCAACGCCCTGCAATCTTCTAGCGAATTGCTGTCCACAAGAGAACCATCCCTGAGATCACCATCACCCCGTCCAGCAGGTGCTGGAAGGTGGCGATGCTCAGCCGCTCGACGATCAGGCGCGCCAGATAGGTGCCGGCCATGACCGACGAGCCCGAGATCAGGCCCTTGAGGACGATATCGAGCGGCAGGGCGCCGAATTCGCGGAAGGTCACGGCCTTGCTGATGTAGAGGGCAAGCGAGCCCGCGGCCTCGGTGGCGATGAACGCGCCCTTGACCAGGCCGTAGGCGGCGAAGGCCGGCACGCTGAGCGGGCCGGTCGAGACCACGATGCCGGTCAGGAAGCCGATGACGGCGCCGGCGATGGCGAGGTGCCAGAGGGTGAACTTGAAGTTCCGGGCGGCCAGCCAGCGGCGGCCGGGCACCATGGCGAGGAAGAAGAGACCGAGCGCCGCGTCGACGATCCTCTCGGGCAGAACGAGCAGCGTCCGCGCCCCCAGCGCTGCCGCGGGGATGCCGCCCAACGCATAGGCGGTGCAGGCGCGCCAGTCGATCTCGCGCCACCACGAAGTGATCTTGGCGAAGTTCGACATCAGGGCGACGACGGCCATGATCGGCACCGCCTCGCGCGGACCGAATGTCAGGACCAGGATCGGCAGCAGGATGATGGTGGCGCCGGTGCCGACGATGCCGCTCACCATGCCGGCTGCGAAGCCGACGACGAGCACGAGGGCGTAGATCAGGAGCGGGTCAGTACCCAATGTTCGGCCTGAGCCACTTCTCCGCCTGTTCGATGGAGCAGCCGCGACGCTTGGCGTAGTCCTCGAGCTGGTCGCGGCCGATCCGGGCGACGCCAAAGTACGCCGCGTCGGGGTGGGCGAAGTAGTAACCCGACACCGCCGACGTCGGCATCATGGCGAAGCTTTCGGTCAGCGTGATGCCGGCATTCTGGCCGGCGTTCAGCAGCCGGAACAGCTCGGGTTTCTGGCTGTGGTCGGGGCAGGCGGGATAGCCCGGTGCGGGACGGATGCCGCGGTATTTCTCGCGCGTCAGCTCGTCGTTGGTGAGCGCCTCGTCGGGGGCGTAGCCCCACAACGTCTTGCGCACGCGCTCGTGCAGGCGCTCGGCGAAGGCCTCGGCCAGGCGGTCTGCAAGCGCCTTCAGCATGATGTCGGAATAGTCGTCGTGATCGGCCTTGAAGCGGGCGAGATGTGCCTCGATGCCGTGGCCGGCCGTGACCGCGAACCCGCCGATCCAGTCGGCCTCGGGCGAGACGAAGTCGGCCAGGCACATGTTGGCACGGGGGCTGCGCTTCTCGATCTGCTGGCGCAGGAAATAGAGCCGCGAGATCTCCTTGGTCCGCGTGTCGTCGCTGTAGAGCACGACGTCGTCGCCGTCGCGGCGGCACGGCCAGAAAGCCACAACGCCCTTCGCGGTCAGCCACTTCTCGCGCACGACGCGCTCCAGCATCTTGCGTGCGTCGTTGTAGAGTTTCTTCGCGCTGTCACCGACCACGGGATCCTCGAGGATCGCCGGATAGTTGCCGGCCAGCTCCCAGGCGCGGAAGAACGGCGTCCAGTCGATGCGCTCGATCAGCTCATGCAGGGGATATTCCGCGAAGACGCGCGTGCCGGTCACCGCCGGCTTGGGCGGTGTGTAGGCCGACCAGTCGATCTTGAAGGCGTTGGCGCGCGCAGCGGCGAGCGGGACCACCTTTTCCTTGGTGCCGCCGGCGCGCTCGATCCGGATGGACTCATATTCGGCCGCGACCTTGGCGGCGAAATCAGCGGCTTGAGCCCCCGACTCCGATACCAGCGCGGTGCAGACACCGACCGCCCGCGAGGCGTCGAGCACATGCACGGTGGTGCCCTTGTAGCGCGGCGCGATCCTGAGCGCGGTGTGGACCTTGGAGGTCGTGGCGCCGCCGATCAGCAGCGGCAGGCTGAAGCCCTGGCGCGTCATCTCCTCGGCCACCGTCACCATCTCGTCGAGCGAGGGCGTGATGAGACCGGAGAGGCCGATGATATCGGCCTTGTTGTCGTTGGCCGACTTCAGGATGTCCTGGAAGGGCACCATGACGCCGAGATCGATGACCTCGAAGTTGTTGCACTGGAGCACGACGCCCACGATGTTCTTGCCGATGTCGTGGACGTCGCCCTTGACGGTGGCCATGACGATCTTGCCCTTGGGTCGCGACGTCGCGGTCTTTTCCGCCTCGATGTAGGGCAGGAGATGAGCCACCGCCTTCTTCATCACGCGGGCGCTCTTCACCACCTGCGGCAGGAACATCTTGCCGGCGCCGAACAGGTCGCCGACCACGTTCATGCCAGCCATCAGCGGCCCCTCGATGACTTCGATCGGCCGGGCGATCGCCTGGCGCGCTTCCTCGGTGTCGGCGACGACGAACTGGTCCATGCCCTTCACGAGCGCGTGCTCCAGCCGCTTCTCGACCGGCCAGCTCCGCCACTCGGCGTCCTGCGTTTCCGCCACCTCGCCGGTGCCCTTGTACTTGGGGGCGAGTTCGAGCAGGCGCTCGGTGGCCTCGGGATTGCGGTTGAGGATCACGTCCTCGCAGGTGTCGCGCAGCTCCTGCGGGATCTGGTCGTAGACCTCGAGCTGGCCGGCGTTGACGATGCCCATGTCCATACCCGCCTGGATGGCGTGGTAGAGGAACACCGAGTGCATCGCCTTGCGCACCGGCTCGTTGCCGCGGAAGGCGAAGGACAGGTTGGAGACACCGCCCGAGATCTTCACGTGCGGGCAGCGTTGCTTGATCTCGCGCGTGGCCTCGATGAAGTCGACGCCATAGTTGTTGTGCTCCTCGATGCCGGTCGCGACCGCGAAAATGTTGGGATCGAAGATGATGTCCTCGGCCGGGAAGCCCACCTGGTTGACCAGGATGTCGTAGGCGCGGGCGCAGATCTCGACCTTGCGCTCCTTGGTGTCGGCCTGGCCCTTCTCGTCGAACGCCATGACCACGACCGCGGCACCGTAGCGGCGGACCTTGCGGGCGTGCGCGATGAAGGGCTCGACGCCCTCCTTCATGGAGATCGAGTTCACGATCGGCTTGCCGGCGACGCACTTCAGTCCGGCCTCGATCACGCTCCATTTGGAGCTGTCGATCATGATCGGCACCCGGGCGATGTCCGGCTCGGCCGCGATCAGCTTCAGGAACGTGTCCATCGCCTTCTCGGCGTCGAGCAGTCCCTCGTCCATGTTGACGTCGATGATCTGGGCGCCGCTCTCGACCTGCTGGCGGGCGACCTCGACGGCGGCCGTATAGTCGCCCTCGAGGATCAGCTTCTTGAACTTCGCCGAGCCGGTGACGTTGGTACGCTCGCCGATGTTGATGAAGGTGGCCCGCGTCTCGGCTTTTTGATCCTCGGTCATCTCAGAAAAAACTCGCTGCTTCCATGCCCGACAGGCGAAGCGCCGGCGGCAGCACGTGCCATTGCCGCGGTTTCACGCCCTTCACCGCCTCGGCGATCGCCTTGATGTGGGCGGGCGTCGTGCCGCAGCAGCCGCCGACCACGTTCAGCCAGCCGTTCTCGGCCCAGCCCTTAACCAGCTTGGCCGTCATCTCCGGCGGCTCGTCGTAAGCGCCGAGTTCGTTCGGCAGGCCGGCGTTGGGATAGACGCAGACCAGCCCGTCGACCTGCGGGTTGAGCGCGTTCACGTACGGATGCAGTTCGGTGGCGCCGAAGCTGCAGTTCAATCCCATGGTGAGCGGCCGGGCATGGCGCACCGAGTGCCAGAAGGCCTCGACGGTCTGGCCCGAGAGGTTGCGGCCGGCAAGGTCGGTCAGCGTCATCGACACCATCACCGGCAGTTCCTCGCCGCGGGCTTCCGCCGCTTCATCGGCCGCCACGAGCGCCGCCTTGGCGTTCAGCGTGTCGAACACCGTCTCGATCAGGACGAAATCGACGCCGCCGTCCAGCAGTCCGTCGATCTGCTCGCGGTAGATGCCCTTCATCTCGTCGAAGCCGACGGCCCGGTAGCCGGGATCGTTGACGTTGGGCGACACCGACAGCGTCTTGTTGGTGGGGCCGAGCGCGCCCACGACGAAGCGCGGCTTTGCCGGGTTGCGCGCCGTGGCGGCGTCGGCGCAGGTCCGCGTCAGGCGGGCCGCGGCGACGTTGATCTCGCGCGCCATGCCGGCGATGCCGTAGTCGGCGAGGCTGATGGCATTGGAGTTGAAGGTGTTGGTGGCGACGATGTCCGCGCCGGCGTCGAGGTAGGCGTTGCAGATCTCGCCCACGACATCGGGCCGCGTCAGGTTCAGAAGATCGTTGTTGCCCTTCTGGTCGTGATTGAAGGTGCGGCCGGCGCGGAAGCCTTCCTCGTCGAGCTTGTAGCTCTGGATCATCGAGCCGTAGGGCCCGTCCTTCACCAGGATGCGCTCGGCGCCGATTTCACGCAGCAGGTTGGCCTTGTCGGCGCGGGTCATTTCGAGGCTCCGTTGCGCGGTGGGCGAACACCCAGCAGGTGGCAGATCGCGAAGGTGAGGTCGGCGCGGTTCAGCGTGTAGAAATGGAATTGGTCGACGCCATCGTCGCGCAGGCGGCGGCAGAGGTCGCCTGCGACGGTGGCCGCGATCATGCGGCGCGTCTCGAGGTCGTCCTCGAGGCCGTCGAACAACTCGGCCAGCCAGTCCGGCACCTTGGAGCCGCAGAGGCCAGCCATCCTGGCGATGCCCTGGAAGTTCGAGACCGGCATGATGCCGGGCACGATCGGCACATGGACGCCGGCCGCCGCCGCGCGGTCGCGGAAGCGCAGGAAATCGTCGGCATCGAAGAAGAACTGGGTGATGCAGCGATCGGCGCCGGCATCGACCTTGCGCTTCAGGTTCTCGAGGTCGGCCCTGGCGTCGGGCGAATCGGGGTGCTTCTCGGGATAGCCCGCGACGCTGATCTGGAAGTTGCCGATCTTCTTCAGGCCGGCAACCAGCGCGGCGGCATTGGCATAGCCGCCGGGATGGGGGCTGTACTTGCCGCCCATGCCGGAGGGCGGATCGCCGCGCAGCGCCACGATGTGGCGGATGCCGGCGTCCCAATAGGCACGTGCCACCTCGTCGATCTCGCCCTGGGTCGCGGCGACGCAGGTGAGATGCGCGGCGGCATCGATGCCGGTCTCGGACTTGAGCCGCGCGACGGTTTCGTGCGTGCGCTGGCGCGTCGAGCCGCCGGCGCCATAGGTCACGGAAAAGAACGTCGGCTGCAGCGGCGTAAGGCGGGTCACCGTTTCCCACAAGGTGCGCTCGGCGACTTCGGTCTTGGGCGGAGAGAACTCGAACGAGACCTTCAGTCGCTGTGGCGCTCGGGCGGGAAACTCGGACGCGCCAGTGCCGAGGGGGCCGGTGCCGGTGCTGAGGGGGCCGGTATCGGGACTCATCGGGAAACTCCATGCGATAGGGCGGTGGTGCGGGCAGGGCGCTGCACGAGCTCGCGCTCGCCGCGCCAGATGCCGGTCATCAGCCGGCGGCCAGGAAAGTGGATGGGTTCCAGCGCATTGAGGCCGGCGCTCTTCAGCCAGCCCTGGACCTGGTTGTCGGCGAAGCCGAGATGGACATGGGCATGCTCGCGCTTGAGCTCGACCATGTCGTGCGGCGAGAAGTCGACCACCAGAACCGTTCCGCCCGGGCGCACGACGCGCGCGGCCTCGCTGAGCGCCGCCGCCGGGTCGTCGGCGTAGTGCAGGACGTGATGGATGGTGACGACATCGAAACTGTCCGCCTCGAACGGCAGGGCATACATGTCGCCCTGGCGGATCTCGACATTGTCGAGACCGGCGCGGGCGAGGTTGGCGCGCGCCAGCGCCAGCATTTCGCGGCTCTGATCGATGCCCACGGCATACTCGACCTTGGGCGCAAGCACTTCGAGCAGGCGGCCGGTGCCGGTGCCGATGTCGAGCAGCCGGCGTGCGCCCGCCGGCAGATGGTGGGCGAGCGCGCGTTCGATCTCGCGATCGGCGACGTGCAGCGCCCTGAGTTCGTCCCAGCGCTGGGCATTGTCGCGGAAGAAGCGCACCGCGGCGTTCTGGCGGCGCTGCTGCAGGGCGTCGAGGCGCGCGCGGTCGGCGGCGATGCGGGGATGCTTGGGATCGAGCCGGCGCACGAACTCACGCACCAGCGCGGCGTCGTCGCCGGCGGTGACCAGGCGGAAGCGGGTGAACTGGCCTTCGCGGAAGCGCTCCAGCAGGCCCGCCTCGACCACCAATTTCAAATGGCGCGAGACCCGAGGCTGGCTCTGGCCGAGCACATGAACGTAGTCGCTGACAGTCAGGTCCTCGCGCGCCGCCAGCGCCAGGATGCGCAGCCGGGTGTCTTCGGCCGCCGCCCTCAGGAGGGTGAGAAGATGGTCCATGGATGCGTGAATATAAGCATATCTTTATGTTTGCAAGCGTAAAGTTTGTATCTGTTATTGTGGCTTTGGAACCACAGGAAGTGGCCTCTTTTGGCTATTCACTTCAATCCAAAGCAGGGCTGTGCAACACTGCGTCAGGATAGCGGCGCCCAACGCCGCTTCGTGCTTTATGGCCCAGCGTATCCGGGCCGGCGGGATGGACCAGGGTTGTGTTGATGGTCGAGTGGCTGTCTGGAACGATGAAGCGGAAGGCGCGCCGTTCGCTCGTCGCGATAACCGTTGCTGCCACCCTGATGGGTGGCTGTGCGGTCAACGATACCGGCGCGGCCGAGGTGTGGGATCCGATCGAGACCCCCAACCGGTTCATGTTTTCGATCAACCGCGCCGTCGACATCATGGCGCTGCGGCCCGCAGCGGTCATCTACCGCGACTGGGTGCCGGAGCCGGCCCAGAAGAGCATCCGCAACCTCCTCGACAATCTCGGCGAGCCGGTGACGGCGATCAACGAAGTGGTCCAGGGTGATCCCAACCGCGCCGCCACGACCATGGCGCGCTTCCTCGTCAATTCGACCATCGGCGTCGCCGGCCTGTTCGACGTCGCCACCATGCTCGGCCTCGAACGCACCAAGGAGGATGCCGGCAAGACCATCGGCCTCTACGCCGGCGTCGAGCCCGAGAACGGCGGCTTCTATCTCATGCTGCCGGTCATCGGACCGTCCAATGCCCGCGACGGCACCGGCTTGATGATGGACTACCTGGCCGATCCGTTCCGCATCCTGACCTTCAACCTGGCCGTCGACTGGGACATCTGGCAGGGCGCACGCTACGGCATGAACGTAATCGACTATCGCTCGCGCACCATCTTCGCGCTCGACGATCTCGAGAAGAACAGCGTCGATTACTACGCCGCCATGCGCAGCGCCTACACCCAGAACCGCGCCGACCTGATCCGCCAGAAGCGTGAAAAGACCGATGCCAAGGGCGAGCTGGAACGTCGCGACAATCTCGCTCTGGTACGCTAAGACTCCGCCGTCCGAAGTCCAATTCAGGGAGCGAACAGTGTCGCTGCTCGCCTTTCGTCGTGTCATCCTGCGCCTTGCCGCCGTCGCCGCGGCTATCGTCTTCGTGCTGCCTGCCGTCGTCCAACCAGTATCGGCCGCCGATGCCAGCAAGCTGATCGAGACCGTGGCCGCCGAGGTCATCGAGATCGTCAGGACCAAGACCGGCGCCGACCGCCAGGCCGCCATCCGCAAGGTCCTGCAGGCGAACTTCGACCTTCCCTTCATGGGGCGCTCGGCGTTGGGCAGGTATTGGAACGGCGCCAGCGAGGCGCAGCGCAGCCGTTTCCTCGCCGCCGTGGAGACCGCCGAGGCCCGCGCCTACAGCGAGCGGTTCGGCCAGTACGCCGGCCAGACCATGACCGTCGGCAAGGTGACCAGCCGTCCCAACGGCGTCTCGATTGTCGACAGCCAGCTCAACCAGACCAATGGTCAGCCGATCAAGCTCCAATGGGAAGTGCGCAGCGGTGGCCAGGGGCCGCTCATCACTGACGTCAAGGTCGAGGGCGTCAGCATGGTCATGACTAGACGTTCCGATTTCAGTTCCTACATCCAGAACCACGGCGGCACCGTCGAACCGCTGATCCAGGAACTGGAAGCCCGCGCCGCCCGCTGACCAGGACCGTCGAATTGCACCTGTGACGCGTTCGACGTAGACTTTTCATCGGGAGGCGTATCGATCGGTCCGGGGGATCCTGAGGGGCAGGACGACGGACCGGAGGAGAACGCCATGGATAGCGTACTGCAGAAGAACCCGGCCGAGCTTCGCTCCGTCGACCCCGTCTGGGCCCGGATCCGCGAAGCAGCCCTTGCCGCCGCTGCGGCCGAGCCCGTGCTGGCGGGGCTGTTGCACGCCACCATTCTCAGCCAGCCGAAGTTCGAGAGCGCGCTCAGCTACCACTTGGCTCGCCTTGCCGGCACGACGGAGGTGCCGGCCGCCCTGATCCGCCAAACCTTCGACGAGGCCTTTGCCGCCGATCCCGCCATCGGTGTTGCCGCGCGTACCGACATCGTGGCCGTGGCCGACCGCGATCCTGCCTGCACCAGTCATCTCGACCCACTGCTCTGGTTCAAGGGCTACCACGCGCTGCAGACCTATCGTGCCGCCCACTGGCTGTGGCTGCAGGGGCGCCAGACGCTCGCCCACTTCCTGCAGAGTCGCGCCAGCGCGCTGTTCGGTCTCGACATCCATCCCGGCGCCGTGATCGGCAAGGGCATCTTCATCGACCACGGCACCGGCGTGGTGATCGGCGAGACCGCGGTCGTGGAAGACGGCGTCTCCATGCTGCACGGCGTAACGCTCGGCGGCACCGGCAAGGAACGCGGCGACCGCCATCCCAAGGTGCGGCGCGGCGTGCTGCTGGGCGCCGGCGCCAAGGTCCTCGGCAACATCGAGATCGGCGCCTGCGCCAAGATCGCCGCCGGCAGCGTGGTGCTGGAGCCCGTGCCCGCCGGCTGCACCGCCGCCGGTGTGCCGGCCCGCATCATCGGCTGCGTCGACGTGCCGGAACCGGCACTGGAGATGGACCAGCGCATCTGATCCCTTATTCTCCGCCTCCATGACGAGGGAGGAATAGGGGCAGATGACACAAAAGTTCCGCGGCCTGGCGCTTCACACCTGGACGGTCGACACGACGCCTCTCGAACAGGCGCTGGCGGCCGCCAAGGCCGGCGGTTTCGACGCGATCGAACTGCGTCGCGTCGACTTCGTGCGCAATCCAAACGCGCTTGATCTCGTGAAGAAGAGCAGCCTGCCGGTGGCCTGCGTCGGCGTCGAGCCCGGCTGGATCTTTTCCTCGAAGGGCGACGAGCAGGAGCGACTGTTCGGCGTGTTCCGCGAGAGTTGCCAGGCCGCCGTCGCACTCGATTGCCCGACGCTGATGAGCGCCATCGGTCCCGGCACCGCGAGCCTCGAGAACGCGGTCGTCAACATAGGCCGTGCCGGTAAGATCGCGGCCGGGTTCAAGTTGCGGCTGGCACTCGAGTACCAGTTCCAGCATCCGGTGGTGAAGAGCCTCGACATCCTGCGCGACCTCATCGCCAGGGCCGGCGAGAAGAGTGTCGGCCTGCTGCTCGATGCCTATCACCTCCAGCGCGGCGGCCGGCCCGGCGCCGGCTTCTCCGACGTTCCCGAGGCGGAACTCTTCTACGTCCAGTACAGCGACGTGCCGGACGCGCCACCCAACGGCCCGCCGCCGATCGACCGGTTGCCACCCGGCATGGGCGTCGTGCGCTGGACCGACCTGTTCCGGCTGCTCGCCGCCAAGAACTACGGCGGCTACATCAGCTACGAAGCGCCCAATCCCGCTCACTGGGCGCGAAGTGCGGCTGACGTCGCGGGCGAGGGCGCGCAAGCCACCCGTCGCGAGCTTGCACAAGCCCTCGGCCGCTAGCCACACGCAAGAGACGAGGGCATGCGCCGCCTGCGAACGTCCGTCCTGATCGCGGGCGGCGGGCCCGTCGGCTCCACCCTGGCGCTCGACCTCGCAGCACGCGGCATCGACGTGATCGTGGCGGAGCAGAACCCGCGCGGCCACATGCCGGGCGTCAAATGCAACCACGTCGCGGCGCGGACGATGGAGATCTTCCGCCGCCTCGGCATCGTCGACATCGTGCGCAACACCGGCCTGCCGGCCGATCACGCCAACGACGTTGCCTTCCGCACGACCGCCGTGGGCACGGAGTTCGCGCGCATCCACATTCCCTGCCGGCGCGACCGCTACACCGACAAGAGCGGCCCCGACGGGTGGTGGCCGACGCCCGAGCCGCCGCACCGCATCAACCAGATCTACCTAGATCCCCTGCTGGCCGCCGAAGCGGCGGCCCATCGGCGGGTGCGGTTCGTGAACCAGCTGCGCGTGCTGGGCTTCACCCAGGACGAGGCCGGCGTCACCGTCGAGGCCGAGGATCTCGCAAACGGGGGCAAGATCGCGATCGACTGCGTTTATCTGGTGGGCTGTGATGGTCCCACGTCGGAGGTCCGGCGCCAGATCGGCGCGCGGCTGGCCGGCGACGCCATGATCGGCCGCACCCAGTCGAGCTACATCCGCGCGCCCGGCCTCGCCGCACGCATGCAGGCCGCACCCGCCTGGTCGACGCAGGTCATGAACCCGCGCCGCAGCGCCAACATATTTACCGTCGACGGACGCGAGACCTGGCTGGTTCACAACTACCTGCGCGCCGACGAAGCCGACTTCGAGGCGATCGACGCCGATGGCTGCCTGCGCGACATCCTGGGCGTCGAGCCGTCGTTCGACGTCGAGCTCATCAGCCGCGAGAACTGGATCGGGCGCCGCCTCCTGGCTGACCGCTTCCGCGACCGCCGCGTCTTCATCTGCGGCGATGCCGCCCACATCTGGGCGCCTTTCGCCGGCTACGGCATGAACGCCGGCATCGCCGATGCGACCAACCTTGCCTGGATGCTGGCAGGTGTGCTCGATGGCTGGGCCGATCCAGCGATTCTGGCGGCGCACGAGGCCGAGCGCTGGCCGATCACCGAGCAGGTTTCAAAATACGCCATGGGCACCGCGCTGGCGCTCGCCCGCGCCCGCGCCGAAGTGCCGGCCGACATCGAGGCGGCCGGTCCTGAAGGCGATGCCCTGCGCGCCGAACTTGGCCAGCGGCTGCTGGAGATGCACACGCCGCAGTTCTGCTGTGGCGGTCTGAATTTCGGCTCGTTCTACGACCGCTCGCCGGTCGTCGCCTACGATGGCGAGCAGGCGCCGGCCTACACGATGGACAGTTTTACGCCCTCCACCGTGCCGGGCTGCCGTACGCCGCATCTTTGGCTGGAGGAGGGACGATCACTTTACGACGCGATGAGCGCGGGCTTCACGCTGCTGCGTTTCGACCGTGCGGTCGAGGCGACGGCGCTCGTTGAAGCGGCGGCCCTGCGCGGCGTGCCTCTGGTAGTGCTCGATCTCGCGCCGCAGCCGCCCTATCGCGAGAAACTGGTGTTGTCCCGTCCCGACCAGCATGTCGCCTGGCGAGGCGACGTGTTGCCCGGCGATCCCCTGCAGCTCGTCGACCGGATTCGCGGCGCGCTGTAGACGCGCCGCGCCGGGCGGTCGATCATCGTGCCTCTGGCAAGGAAAGCGGAGGAGACGATGAGCGACGTGCGTATTCTGGCGACAGGTTTCGGCTTTCCCGAGGGTCCCGTGGTGATGCCCGACGGATCGGTGATCCTGACTGAGATCCGCAACAACCGCTGTTCGCGCGTCGCGCCCGACGGCAAGGTCTCGCTGTTCTCGGCGACCGGCGGCGGGCCCAACGGTCTCGCGGTCGGACCCGACGGCGCGCTCTATCTCTGCAATAACGGCGGCAGTCGCTACGTCGAGGGCCATTCGATGGGCGTGGCACCGCATCCCGACTACAAGCACGGCTTCATCCAGCGGCTCGACCGCACGACCGGCGCGCTCACCACGCTCTACATCGAGTGCGACGGCCACAAGCTGTCGGCGCCCAACGACCTGGTGTTCGACAAGGCAGGCGGCTTCTACTTCACCGATCTCGGCAAGCGCTACGCGCGTCATCGCGACCACGGTGGCCTCTATTACGCGCTGCCCGATGGTTCGAAGATCGTCTGCCTCGCCTATCCCATCCTGAGCCCCAACGGCTGCGGCCTGTCGCCCGACGGCAAGACGCTCTACGTCGCCGATACCGAAGGCTCGCGGCTGCTCGCCTTCGACGTCGAGGGGCCGGGCGTGGTCGCCAAACCCAAGGGCCATGCGCCGCACAGTGGGCGGGTCATCGGCGGCGTGCCCGGACCGGCGCGGTTCGACAGCCTGGCGGTGCTGGCAAACGGCAACATCGCGGTGGCGACGCTCACCACCGGCATGATCACCGAGTTCGCGCCGTCCGGCAAAGTCGTGCGCGAGGTCAGGATGCCCGACGTCTATCCGACCAACATCTGCTTCGGCGGCCCCGACATGCGCACCGCCTACGTGACGCTGTCGGACAAGGGACAACTCGGCGTCCTGCAGTGGCCGGAGCCGGGGCTGAAGCTCAACTTCAACTGAGCGTGATCGGCTCTAGGTCGGGAGCGCTGCCACGTCGGACGACCTGTCGGTGGCATCGAGCGTGCGACGAATCATTCGGGCAAGGTCGGCCTTGCGGAAGGGCTTGCTCAGCAGCAGGGCATCCTCGTCGAGCCGTCCGTGGCGCATGGTGGAGGTCTCCGTGAAGCCCGACATGAACACGATTTTCGTCGCCGGCCAACGACGGGTCACTTCGGCCGCCAGCAGCTTGCCGCTTGTGGGACCGGGCATGACGACATCGCTGAGCAGCAGATCGTAGGATGCCGATGCCTCTTCGAAGGCCGCGACGCCGGCCGCTCCATCGGGAGCCTCGGAAACCGAGTAGCCGAGGCTTCGCAGCTGGCGGACGACATTGGCCCGGACCTGCGGCTCGTCCTCGACGACCAGGATCCGTTCGGTTCCGCCCGGGACGGGCGTTTTGTCCTCGATCACCGGCTCCATCACCACCCCGTCGCTGCACGGCAGGAGGAGTTTGACCGAAGTGCCGTGGCCGAGCTTGCTATCGATGCTGACATGGCCGTTGGACTGCTTGATGAAGCCATAGACCATGCTGAGGCCGAGACCCGTTCCCTTTCCGGCCTCCTTGGTCGTGAAGAACGGCTCGAAGACCTTGTTCAGCGACGCCACGGGGATTCCTATGCCCGCATCGGTCACCGAAAGCATCGCATAAGTGCCTGGCGCGGCACCCTCGTGGAAGATGCAGTATTCCTCGTCGAGCGTCACGGTTCGCGTTTCGAGCAGCAGCCGGCCGCCGCCGGGCATCGCATCGCGTGCGTTGATGCAGAGGTTGACCAGCGCGGTTTCGAACTGGGATCGGTCGACGTTTACGACGCACAGGTCGTCGGCGAGCACGGCATCGATCTTGATCTGTGCCCCGAGCGAACGGCGCAGCAGCTTGCCTGTGTCGGTCACCAGATCGTTGAGGTCGGTCATCTGTGGGCGCAGCGGCTGCTTGCGTGAGAACGCCAGGAGTTGCCGGGTCAGATCGGAGGCCCGTTGAACGGCCTTGTCGATCTGGCCGAGACGATCCGCCACGCTTGGGGAAAAATTCTCTTCCTCCAGAAGTGCGTCGGTGTTGGCCAGGATCACGAAGAGAATGTTGTTGAAATCGTGCGCGATGCCGCCGGTGAGCTGTCCGACAGCCTCCATCTTCTGCGATTGGCGAAGTTGCTCCTCGGCGGCCTTGCGCAGGCTGATGTTGCGGATCGCCGCCGTCACCAGAAGGACGCCCTCGGCGCTGGTCAGCGGACTCAGCATGATCTCGATGGGGAACTCCGTACCATCCTTGCGCCGTCCGGACAGCTCGATGCCGGTGCCGATCTCCTGCGCCAGCGCATCGGTCTCGCTGCGCGTGGCGTCGGTTACCAGCCGCTCGGCGAAGCCTTCGGGAATGATGTTGGTGACGCGCTGGCCCAGGAGCTCGTCGCGGCGATAGCCGAACTGCTTCTCGACCTGGACGTTCAGCAGGACGATCTCGCCGGCCCGGTTGACCACCACCATGGCGTCGGGGGCGGCTTCGAGCAGGCCGCGATATTGGCTTTCCATCTGGGTCAGATGCTGCTCGGCGGCCTTGCGCGCGGTGACGTCCCGCACCATCGACAGAAAGGCGGCCCTGCCTTCGAAGTCGATCAGGCGGACGTTCGTCTCGACCGTGATGACCGCGCCATCCTTCTTGTGATGCCTCAGCTCCGGAAGGAGCTGAACCGTGCCTGGTACAATTTGGCGTCGCAGGGCCGTCACGATCGGCACGTCCGCGGGCGCATAGATTTCGTCGCTCGTCATCGCCAGCAGTTCGTCCCGCGACCAGCCGTATTGATCCACCGCCACGTCGTTGGCCGCCAGAATGCGTCCCGTGTCGCGGTCGACCACGAGCATGGGAGAGGGGTTGGCGTCGAACAGGATGCGGTGACGGTCTTCCACGGCAAGACGCGCGTTCCATTCGCGCGTCACCCGGATCGCGAGGCCGCCGACCATCGCCGCGGCGACGGCCCAGCCGGCGGCGACAACCCAGACGGCATGCCACCACGCCGCGAGGGTCTGGTCGATCGTCTGGGTGACGGACAGGATGAAGGCGGGATAGGCGTCGAGGCGACGAAAGACGACGATGCTATCCATATCGTCGACGAGTCTCACGGTCTCGAACCGCCCTTTTGCCCGGCCGGCACGTACCTCGGCGAACAGCGCGCCGTCGCCGGCGGAAGAGCCGATGACGCGCTCGTCGAACGGGCTGCGCATCAGCAGGATACCGTCGTCGCGCCACAGTGATATCGTTAGCCCCTCGACCTCATTGTTCCCCTTCCAGATATTGTCGAAGTACGCCAGGGGGATGGTGCCGACGATCAGCCCGCCGAAGTCGCCGTTGGCCTGGAGGATGGGCAGCGTCGCCGTGGCTAGCCACTCGCCGTTCGACCGGGCCTTGACGGGTATTCCCCACAGCAGCGCCGAACCGGGTTGCTCACGCTGGCGGATGAAGAAGGCCCGGTCGGAGACGTCCCGTCCGGTGTCGGCGGTGCTCCGGCCGAGGGCGAACCGGCCCCGGCTGTCGACTACCTGGATCGACGTCAGGAATGGCCGGTCCTCGAGCAGTTCCTCGAATTTGGGCCGTACCCGCTCGACGTCGATGGTCCCGGCGATGGTCGCGGCGGACAGGCGCGACTCGGCGTCGCGCAGGGTCCGTTCGATGGCCTTCAAGGTGCCGGCGGTCTGGTCGTTTGCCAGTTCCGCGAAGCCGGCCAGTACCTTCTGGCCGGACGCAATGGCGTCGGCTCTCAGGTACAGCACCAGGACCACCAGCGCGGCCGCCGTCAGCAGGGCGTAAGCCACGAGCACGGCAATGACGCGCGTTCGGATCGAAGTGGTGCCACTGGGCGGCGTCCGGCCGTCTGTCATTGTAGCGCCCCAAGAGGCCAACTGCTGCGTGCAATCGCGTGCGAAGCTTCGCCGCCCTGCATCCGCTTCTGACAGACAAGCGTCCCAAGGAGATCAACGTCGAAAGATACCGATGGTTGCCGCCAGACCGGGAACTTCTGGCAGCAACCTGCGTTCAATGGTTGCGTGTAGGCAGGTTCACCCTGGCAGGCGACGAGGCCTTGGGGACGGTGCAAATGGACTATTCCGATGGTGGCATTCTCCAGCAGCTGTTCGTCGACAGCCTGCCCGACTGCGCCCTCATTATTCTCGACGTCGATGGCAAGATTCTGACGTGGAATGCCGGTGCCCGGGCGATGTACGGCTATCCAGCGCCCGAGATCGTCGGCCGGCACTTTTCCTGCCTCTACATCCAGGCCGACATCGATACGGCAAAGCCGCTGATGTCGCTTGCCGGCGCGATGGCGCACGGCCGGCACGAAGAGACCCGTCAGCGCCTTCACAAAGACGGCACCGCATTCGAGGTTCGGGACGTCCTGATCCCGCTCTATGACCCGCAGAAGAAGCTGGTCGCCTTCGGCAATCTGACGCTCGAAGTCGGTCGTTCGACCCGCGCCGTCGCGGCTCCAACCGCCATTCCCGTCACGCCTGCTTCTTCGGCCCAGGTTTTGCCCATCGTTCCGGCCGAACCGCGCAAGAAAGTTTTGCTGGTCGACGACGACGAAGCCGTTCGTGCGGCGTCTGTCGGCCTGCTGGCCAGCCTGGGCTACCAGGTGGTCGTGGCGTCGAGCGGCGCCGAAGCCCTCGACCTGCTGACGCGCTTCGACGATATCGACGTGTTGTTCACTGACGTGGTCATGCCGGGCGGCATGGACGGCGGCGAGGTCGCGAAGCGGGCGAGGGCGTTGCGGCCCGGCGTGAAGGTCCTGTTCGCTTCCGGCTATTTCGAGGGCGCCCTGGTGCGTGAGGGCAACATCGCGGCGAACGCGCACTTCCTGGTGAAGCCCTATCGCAAGAAGGACCTCGCCAGGATGATGGACGAGGTCCTCGGGCCTGAGGTCGCGGTGGCCTGATAGGGGCCGCTTTTCAAGTTCGTCGCCCGCAGAGGGAGACGGCCCAAGGCCTGCGCCTACCGGTTCCCGGCGGGCCAGACCCGCTGGATCATGGCGAACAGGAAGGCTGTCGTGAGGCCGAAGAGCAGCATGCCGTTCAGCGCCTCCAGCGCCCCCATCATCTGCCACTTGGCCTCGAGGTGGATGTCGGCGTGGCCGTAGGTCGTGAGCGCGCCCAGCGAATAGAGCATCGCCGACCTGTTATCGGCGAGGGCGCCGATGATGCGGTAGGCGGCGGCCCAAATGCCGGCCTCGAGGATGTGCAGGCCGGTCACCAGGATCACGGCCACGCCGATGACCAGGGCGAAGGTGAGGGCGAAGTGGCGGCGATCGGTGAAGCGGCCGAGCAGGCGCTCGACCCGGGCGGTGAACATGGCGAGGCAGAAGACGTGGATGACGACGTTGAGGGCGATCAGCGGCACGCCCCACGCCCAGTCGTCACCCCACTTCACATAGTCGAGCGGATGCATCGCCGGTCTCCCGCGCCTAGGCCCGCACCAGCGGCTTGTACTTGATCCGGTGCGGCTGATCGGCGTCGGTGCCGAGGCGGCGGTGCCGGTCGGCCTCGTAGTCCTGGTAGTTGCCCTCGAACCATTCGACGTGGCTGTCGCCCTCGAAGGCCAGCATGTGGGTGGCGGTGCGGTCAAGGAACCAACGATCGTGGGAGATGACCACGGCGCAGCCGGCGAAGTCGACCAGCGCCTCTTCGAGCGCGCGCAGCGTGTCGACGTCGAGGTCGTTGGTCGGCTCGTCGAGCAGCAGCACGTTGGCGCCTGATTTCAGCATCTTGGCGAGGTTGACCCGGTTGCGTTCGCCGCCCGAGAGCTGGCCCACCTTCTTCTGCTGGTCGGCGCCCTTGAAGTTGAACGAGCCGCAATAGGCGCGGCTGGAGACCTCGCGGTTGCCGAGCTTGATGATGTCGAGGCCGCCCGAGAGTTCCTCCCACACGCTCTTGTTGGGATCAAGAGTCTCGCGGCTCTGGTCGACGTAGCCGAGCTTGACCGTCGGGCCGACGGTGAAAGTGCCGGAGTCGGGCTTGTCGGTGCCGGTGATCATCTTGAACAGCGTCGTCTTGCCCGCGCCGTTGGGGCCGATCACGCCCACGATGCCGCCCGGCGGCAGGTTGAAGGAGAGGTCGTCGATCAGCAGGCGGTCGCCGAAGCCCTTGGAAATCTTGTCGGCGGTGATGACGTGGTCGCCCAATCGGGGGCCGGCCGGGATGACGATCTGCGCCTGGTCGAGGGTGGCCTGCTTCTCCTCGGCCACCATCTGCTCGTAGGCCGCGATGCGGGCCTTGCTCTTGGTGCGCCGGGCCTGCGCGCTCTGGCCCATCCATTCGAGTTCGCGCTGCATGGTGCGGCGGCGCGAATCGGCGGCCCTCTCTTCCAGCGCCAGCCGCTGGTCCTTCTGCTTCAGCCACGAGGAGTAGTTGCCTTCCCACGGGATGCCGGCGCCGCGGTCGAGCTCGAGGATCCAGCCCGCGACATTGTCGAGGAAGTAGCGGTCGTGGGTCACGGCCACGACGGTGCCGGGGAATTCAGCCAGGTGGCGCTCCAGCCAGGCCACCGACTCGGCGTCGAGATGGTTGGTGGGCTCGTCGAGCAGCAGCATGTCGGGCTTGCTGAGCAGCAGCCGGCAGAGTGCCACGCGGCGGCGCTCGCCGCCCGAGAGCACGTCGACCTTGGCGTCGCCCGGCGGGCAGCGCAGCGCATCCATGGCGATCTCGACGGCGCGGCCGAGGTCCCAGCCGTTGCCGGCATCGATTTTCTCCTGCAGCTCGGCCTGTTCGGCGATCAGCTTGTCCATGTCGGCATCGGGGTCGGAGAAGGCGTTCGAAACCTCCTCGAAGCGAGCCAGCATCGCGGCCATCTCGCCGGCGCCGTCCATGACGTTGCCCAGGACGTCCTTCTCGGGGTCGAGCTGGGGCTCCTGCTCGAGGTAGCCGACCCTGGCGCCCTCGGCCGCCCAGGCCTCGCCGGTGAAGCTGTCGTCCTGGCCCGCCATGATCTTCAGCAGGGTCGACTTGCCCGAGCCGTTGAGGCCCAGCACGCCGATCTTGGCGCCGGGCAGGAACGACAACCAGATGTCCTTCAGGACCTGCTTGCCGCCGGGGAAGGTCTTGTTCAGACCCTTCATCACATAGATGTACTGATACGCGGCCATGGTGGGCTCCGGCTGGGAAATCTCGGTTGGCGCGCTTGTAGCGGCCCCGTCGAACGGGTTCAATGACGACGGGAGAAACGCGCACGCATGCTGGCGGAACCAACCGTCCTGGCCCTGTCGCTGGCCTATCTGGGGCTGCTGTTCGCCGTGGCCTATTTCGGCGACCGCTACGCCCGCGACTGGTCGGCCAGCTCGGTGGCGCCCGCCGTCTACGGCCTGTCGCTGGCCATCTACTGCACCTCGTGGACCTTCTACGGCAGCGTCGGCCGGGCAGCCACCAGCGGCATTGACTTCATCTTCATCTACACCGGCCCGGCCATCGTCGTGATCCTGGGCTACCCGATGCTCGCCAAGATGGTGCGGGTGGCCAAGCAGCACAACGTCACCTCGATCGCCGACTTCCTCGCCTCGCGCTACGGCAAGAGCCGCGCCGTCGGCGTCACCGCCACGCTGTTCGCCACCGTGGGCGTGCTGCCCTACATCGCACTGCAACTCCAGGCGGTGTCGTCGTCCTTCCGCACCATCGCCGACCCGGCCCAGGGCGTCGCCGGCGCGCCCGACGTCGTCCACACCGACACCTCGCTGATCGTGGCGGCGCTGATGGCGGTGTTCACCATCCTGTTCGGCGTGCGCCACGTCCAGGCCTCGGAGCAGCACCGTGGCATGATGCTGGCCATCGCCTTCGAATCGGTGGTCAAGCTGCTGGCCCTGCTGGCGGTCGGGCCGTTCGTCCTCTGGGTGCTGTTCGACGGGCCGGGAGACCTGATGATGAGGATCGAGCAGGCGCCGGCGATCACCGAGCGACTCACCCACAGCGGCTCGCCGCTCAGCTGGCTCGTGATGTCGCTGCTCTCGGCGATGGCGTTCCTCTGCCTGCCGCGTCAGTTCCATGTCGCCGTGGTCGAGCACGGCCATCCGGCCAGCCTCAGGACGGCGCGCTGGCTGTTTCCGGTCTACCTCGTCCTGATCAATCTCCTCGTCGTGCCGATCGCCGCGGCGGGCCTGCTTCTGCTCGGGCCCAACGCCAGTCCCGACCTCTACGTCCTGCAACTGCCGCTCGCCAACGGCGAGGGCTGGCTGTCGGCCTTCGTGTTCATCGGCGGCCTGTCCGCGGCAACCTCGATGGTGATCGTGGCCTGCATGGCGCTGTCGGGCATGATCGGCAACGAGCTGGTGATGCCCTATCTGCTGCGGCGGCAACGCGGGTGGGGAGCCGGCGTTGCGCGCGAGATGGGTCCGCTGGTGGTGTTCGTGCGTCGCGCCGCCGTCGTGCTCATTCTCATGGCGGGCTACGCCTACGAGCGCATGATCTCGGGCTACCTGCCGCTCGCCTCGATCGGCCTGATCTCGTTCTGCGCCGTCGCCAATCTCGCGCCCGGCCTGGTGCTCGGCCTCTACTGGCGCGGTGCCCATCGCTACGGCGTCGTGGCAGGTCTGGTCGGCGGCTTCGTGGTCTGGCTCTACGCGCTCCTGCTGCCGACCCTGCACCAGAACACCGGCGCCGCGCAGGTCGCGCCGCTGAAACCCTACCTGCCGGCGCCGCTATCTGATCTCGATGCCGTAGGCCAAGGCTTCGTCGTCTGCATTCTCGTCAACGCGGCGCTTCTGATCGGCGTCTCGCTGTGGGCGCGGCCGATCGCCCGCGACCGCGAGCAGGCCAGTTCCTTCGTGCTGGGCGCCGAGCCGGAACAGCCGGAGCAGCAGGCGCCGGCCGATACAGCGCGTATCGAGGAGCTGCGCGAACTGCTGTCGCGCTTCGTCGGCTCCGAGCGGGCGCTGCGGGCGCTCTCCGGCGAGCGGCTGTCGATCGAGGTGGCGCTGTCGCGCGCCGAACGCATGCTGTCCGGAACCCTGGGTTCCGCCTCGGCGCGCATCATCATCGCCGCCTTCGGCCGCCGCGGCCGGCTGCTGCCGCGCAGCGCGCGGGCCCTGATCGACGAGGCCTCGGAGGCGATCCGCTACAACTACGAGATCCTGCGCAACACGCTCGACCACGTCGGCATGGGGATCGCCGCCTTCGACCGCGAGGGCCGGCTGGAGATCTTCAACGACCGTTTCACGACCCTGCTGTCGCTCGACGACGATGCAGTCGCCGTCGGCGCCGCGCCGCAGCAGTTCGGCGCCACCTCCGATGTCGTGGCCCTGCTGCGCCGGCCGGAAGCGCCGCAAACGCACGAAATCGCCACCCGCGAGGGCCGCGTCATCGAGCTCCGGCTCGATCCACTGCCCGGCGACGGCTTTGTCGCGACCTGCAACGACGTGACGGCGCGCGTCCACACCGCCCAGGCACTGCGCGAGAGTGACCGCCAGTTGCGGCAATCGACGGAGACCCTCGAGCAGCGCGTGATCGAACGCACCGCCGAACTCGAGGCGAGCCGTGCCGAGGCCGAGGCCGCCAATCTCGGCAAGACGCGCTTCATCGCCGCCGCCAGCCACGATCTGCTGCAGCCGCTCCATGCCGCGCGCCTGTTCACCGCGGCGATGATCGACCGAGATCCCGGCAACGACCTCGGCGGCAAGATCGACGCCAGCCTCGGCGCCGTCGAATCGCTGCTCGACGCGCTGCTCGACATCTCCAAGCTCGATGCCGGCGCCTTCAAGCCCGAGAAGCGGCCGTTCGCCCTGCAGCCGCTGTTCGAGTCGCTGGCCACTGCCTTCGCGCCGGTCGCCGCCCGCCGCGGCGTCGAGCTGGTCGTGGTGCCGACGCGGGCCTTCGTGTCGACCGACCCGGCGTTCCTGCGCCGCATCCTGCAGAACCTGCTGTCCAATGCGCTGCGCTACGGCCGCGTCGAGGGACGCCCGCCGCGCGTGCTGCTGGGTTGCCGCCGAGTCAGCAAGGAAGGGGGCACCGACGAGCTGCGCATCGAGGTCAAGGACAACGGGCCCGGGATCGCGACCGACAAGCAGGTCATCATCTTCGACGAATTCGTGCGGCTGCAGCCGGAGGACGAGGCGCCGCGCGAGGAGCGGGGCCTTGGCCTTGGCCTTGCCATCGTCGATCGCATCGCGCGCATGCTCGACCTGCCGGTCGGCCTCGCTTCGGCGCCGGGCCGCGGCTCGACCTTCTCGGTGTTCGTGCCGTGCGTGCCGGCGGTGGTATCCTCTCCCATCGCGTCGCCGTCGCCGCAACCCTCACTGTCGATCGAGGCCGAGAGCTTCGTGCTCTGCATCGACAACGAGGCCCGCGTGCTCGAGGCGATGGAGACCCTGCTTGGCGGCTGGGGCTGCCGGGTGGCGGTCGCCGCCACCCATGCCGAGGCGGTCAACCAGGTAGCGCGCGCCGGCCGGCTGCCGGATCTCGTCCTGGCCGATCTCCATCTTGACGAGAGCCCCGATGGGCTGGAGGTCATCGAGGCGTTGCGCCGGACCTGGGGACGCGCCGTGCCGGCGGCGCTCGTCACCGCCGACCGCGATCCGACGCTGCGTCTGCGGGCGAGGGCGCGAAACGTCGAGCTGTTGCACAAGCCGGTGAAGCCGGCATCGCTGCGCGCGCTCCTGCGCCTGCGCAATGCGGCAGTGGGGCGCCTCAGGGCCTGACGGGTTCGGCGACGGGAATTGCGAGGCTTCGCGCCTCGATCACCGCCTGGGTGCGCGAGCGCACGCCCAGCTTGCGCAGGATCACCGTGACGTGCGCCTTCACGGTCGCCTCGCCGACGCCGAGCTTGTGGGCGATCTGCTTGTTCTGGTCGCCCTGGACCATGAAGGCGAGCACGCGCCATTGCTGCGGCGTCAGCTGCGCCGCGCGCTGGGCGAAGGAATCGGCGGGTTCAGCTTCCGGCGGCGCGAAGATCTCGCCATCCAGAACGGCGCTGACCGTTCCCACGATTTCCTCGAGCGGGGCCGATTTGTCGATGTAGGCCGAGGCGCCAAACTCGTAGGCGCGCCGCGCCACCGCGACCTCGCGCGCCGCCGAAACGACGATGATCGGCACGATCGGATGCTCGGAGCGCAGCAACGCGACGCCGGTCAGGCCGTCCATTCCCGGCATGTCGAGGTCGAGCAGCAATGCGTCGGTCTCGGGCTCGCGCTCGAGCGCTGCCTGTACCTGGGCCAGCGTTGACGCCATGACGATCTCGGCGCCGTGGAACGCCTGGCCGAGCGCCGACGCGAGCGCGTCGCGGACCATCGGATGGTCGTCGGCAATCAGAAAGGACGGGGCGGCCACCATTGATAAAGCTTGGACCTCGCTACCACAGCCGGTCAAGACGCGGACACAATCGGGCGGTTGCTCAGGGCCTCATGAACGAGCTCCGACATCTGCGCGGCGGTGGCGAGCGCGTCTCGCAACTGCGAAGTCGCACGCCGGCCGAGTCGCTTGGGGTCGATCCGGTTGTCGGGCACGCGACCAGCAGCGGCGTCTTCCAGTTGTTGACGGAGGATTGCTTCGACAATGACGGCACGGGCCTCAACCACCGATCGTGCGGCGTCCTCGGGGAACGCCCCCTTGGCAGCTGCTTCGACGAGCCGCGCGTCGGTTGCGGTCGCCGTCGATCCCCAGGCAAGCGCGGCAGCCCGTGCGCCGGTCACGATCGAAAAGAGCCCGTACTTCTTCAAATCGATGCGGCCCTCACGCGTGCGCAGGCGACCCAGCAGGTCGGTGGCCCGGGGAATGTCGTCGCTTGCAGCGGCGAGTTGATTGAGGAAGGCGGGAAAGCGGCCGGCGGCGCGGGTGGCATGCTGTCGGAGCGTGCCGGCGAGGCGACGTGTCCCCAGCACCGCGGCGAAGTCGTAGAAGATGTCGACGCCGAGCAGGGCCTCCGGCTGGGGCCGCGCGACCCACGCGTCGACCTGTGCCTGCCAGCCGGCGAGCGAATGGCGATAGGACGGATTCTTTGCCATTACGCCGCCCAGGCAGTAGGGCACGCCGGCCTCGTCGAGCAGCCGATTGATGCGCTCGGCGAAGGCTGCGAACCAGGCATCTTCCTCCGGCCCGCCTTCGTGGATCAGTGCATTGTCCTGGTCCGGCGCCAGCAGCGATTCCCCGCGACCCGCCGATCCCAGCACCAGCAGGCACCAGGCGACCGGCGGCTCACCCTGTCCGGCCGACTTCATCTCGGCCAGTGCCAGCTCGCCCGCGCGTGCGGTGAGGTCGCGTACGATGCCGGCGACGACGGAAGAGGCTTGCGTCGCACTCACGTCCTCGTCGCGAAGGGCGCGAACCAGGGCCGGGAGCCGGTCATGGATTGCGCGAAGCGTGCGTCCGTCGGACGCCAGTGCGATTTCGTCGCCGAGCGTGAGAGCCAGCGAGGCGCGCAGCTTCAGCAGCGCACCCGATGTCAGCATGCCGACCGGGCGATCGTGATCGTCGACGACCGGCAGATGCCGCACCTCGAGGCGCGCCATGCGGGCAAGAGCGCGATAGACGGGTGCGTCGGCCTCGATGGCATGAACGGGTGCCGTCATCGCCGACGAAATCGACTTCGCCAGTCCATCGGAGCCGGCTGCGACCAGGCGCAGCACGTCGCGTTCGGTCAGGATGCCGCGCAGACGGCCTTTGTCGTCGAGGACGATCACCGAGCTGATGCGCCGCTCGTTCATCAGGCGCGCGGCCTCGGCGACGGACCGGTCCGGACCGATCGTGACGATCGGCGCCGTCATCAACTCGCTGACGCGGTGCCTGTAGGGGAATGAGTCGAGCCGCTCGAGGGCTGCCGTGTCCATGGCGTCAGCGACGCGGTGCGCGATGGCTGGCGACTACACCGCCATAGGTGCCGCGGCCCAGTCCGATCAGACGGTGGGCGAGCGCGACGAACAGGTCGGCGGCCATGCGCGCGTCGCCCGCAGCGCTGTGACGGCGCCCGCGGGGTTCGATGCCCAGATGGCCGAGCAACTCGGCAAGGTCGATGTGCTGCGCCGGATGGCCAACGGCTGCCGCTAGGTTCGCGGTGTCGAAACTCGGCGGGTCATGCCAGGGCCGGCGTGCGCGTGCCGCCTCGCGGCCGATGATGGCGAGGTCGAAACCGACGAAGTGGCCGACCGCGACCGCGCCTTCGAGGCATTCGGCGATGCGGCCGAAAGCCTCCGAGAAGGAAGGCGCACCGGCCAGTTGCGCTCGGTCGATGCCGTGGATTGCCGTGGCGCGGGCCGGGATGGCGATGCCGGGATCGATCAGGAGGTCGAGCGCGGGCTCCTCGGCCACGCGCAGACCTTCGTCGATGCGGATCGCCGCAAAGGAAACGATGCGATCGCGCCGGGGGTCGAGGCCCGTCGTCTCGCAGTCGATCGCCACCAGCGGCAGGCGTTCGAGCGGCGTATGGGCGGGGCCGCTCCAGCGGGCCCGCGGCGCCATGCGACGCAGGTATCGGCCGAAGAGATCGGCAATGGTCATTGCCCCGACCCGACGAGTTCGTCGCCGAGTGGGGTCACCACCAGCAGCCTTCTCAGCCGGTCATTGAAGGCGATCAAACCGAAGGCGAAGGCGTTGGACAACACCATGCGGCTCTCGACTGGATCACGTGGGATGAAGGGAAGGGTATCGAAGACCATCGAGCCGGTCGCCGTGGCGTCGGCCTGTGGATTGACTGGCCCGACCGGCCGCGTCGCCAGTCTTGTTCGCAGCGCAGCGACGTCGGGATCCCATCCCTGAGGGCGGTGATCGGGCGTCGGATGGCGGTCGAGCATCGTCGCATAGAGATCGCCGAAGTAGGTGTCGAGCACGGCGCGCGGCGTGCCGGCAGCCAGCAGATGGGCATGCACGAGGCCGATCATATCGGCCAGAATGGCCGCGTAGCCATCCCAACGGGAGACCGTCATCTTGACCTGGAATCGTGGATCGGCGAAGGCCTGGCCGCTCAGGCTGCCGAGTTCGTTACGCACGAATTCGACTACCGAACGTTGAGCAAGGTACGCCGCCTCGTCCTCAAGGAATTGCTGCAGCGCAGCAAGACTCCGAACCTTGGGCTTGGGTAGGAACGGCTTGAGGAAAGACAGCATCACGAGGTCAGGCCTTCGACTTTGGTCTGATTGTGGCGATGGTTGGGCACGCCGTATCCTCCACAGATCAAGAAGTTAGGAACGCCGTATCACGGCGTCGGGGGAGGACAAAGCAGAGCATGCACTGCACGTCCAAAAATCGCGCAACTACATGCCGGACGTTCCGGCTCGTCGCTGCACGTCCCGGCAACGCCGCACAACGAATGATTGAGGAGGAATAACGGCATGGCTCCGAAACTCGATACCGCGCAAATGAAGCGATACTGGACCAAAACCTCCAGGTTGATGTGGACCATCTTCGCCTTGTGGATCTTCTTCAGCTTCGTCGTGCCGCTGTTCGCGGTCCAGCTCAACACCATCAAGGTTCTGGGTTTCCCGCTCGGTTTCTATATGGCGGCCCAAGGATCGCTGGTCGCCTTCGTCGTCCTGTGCGTCTGGAACGCGATCTCGCAGAACAAGATCGACGAAGAATTTGGCGTCCAGGAAGACTGACCGGGGGAGATGAATCATGGCTGACTCCAGGGCCGCCGGCGGCGGCTTCTACGGCAACCTCGGGAAGATCTACGGCGGCTACGCCGGTGGCTTCCTCGCCTTC
The DNA here is from genome assembly GCA_030684475.1 of Reyranella sp. Lineage (GTDB taxonomy): Bacteria > Pseudomonadota > Alphaproteobacteria > Reyranellales > Reyranellaceae > Reyranella. Next base: position 29,497 of record JAUXWB010000400.1, read on the forward strand.
ACCCTTATCCTCGCCGTCCTCGAGCAGATGGGCGTGCCGAACAAGATCATCGGCTACCTGTTCGTCATCCTGACGATCGGCGTCTACGCCTACATCGGCATCCTGTCGCGGACGATGGATCTGTCAGAGTACTATGTCGCCGGCCGCAAGGTTCCGGCGCTGTACAACGGCATGGCCACCGGCGCCGACTGGATGAGCGCCGCCTCCTTCATCTCAATGGCGGGCGGCATCTATCTGGGCGGCTTCAATGCGCTGGGTTATGTGCTCGGCTGGACCGGCGGCTACGTGCTGGTCGGTATCCTGCTGGCACCATATCTGCGCAAGTTCGGCCAGTTCACCGTGCCCGACTTCCTCGGCACGCGCTACGAGGGCAATGGCGCGCGACTGTGCGGCGTGCTGGTGCTGTTCTGTGCGTCGTTCACATACATCGTTGCGCAGTGCTTCGGCATCGGCATCATCACCTCGCGCTTCCTCGGTATTCCCTTCGAGGTCGCGATCTTCGTTGGTCTGCTGGGCATCCTGGTGTGCTCGATGCTGGGTGGCATGCGCGCGGTGACCTGGACCC
>JAUXWB010000404.1 GCA_030684475.1 Reyranella sp.
TCGAACACGACGTCCTTGCGACCGTACGTCGGCATAACAGCCGTAATCACAGCTAGACCCTCCTTCAGAAGTGAAATTCCCCCGCTTTTGGCGGGGGTCGGGCACTATCTTACCGAGGTCGGGGTGTGTCAACGTCGGCCAAGGGCGCAGCGGGGCGTCTTGAGGGCTTCCGACCCGTCTGCTAGGAGACCCGCCGTTCCAATGAACCCGCTTCCCTCACGTAACGCCCAGCTCGCCCAGCGCCGCGCCGGCTTCGAGTCGACGCTCGAGATGCTGGATTATGCCGCCCGGGGCGAGACCGGCGTCTCTTTCTATAATGCGAAGGGGGAGCTGCTGTCGGCGCTCACCTGGCGCGAAATCCGGGAGCGGGCCCAAGTCACCGCCCGCAAGCTCATCGGGGCTGGATTTGCGGCCGGTGAACGGCTCTTGATCACGGCCGACACCTGGCCCGGCTTCTTCGATGCGTTCTTCGGCGCCCAGTATGCCGGGCTGGTGCCCGTCCCGGTATCCATTCCCGTCGGGATCGGCGGCAAGGACGCTTATCTCGACCAGCTCCGCCGACAGCTGGCGGCGTCAGGAGCCGTCGCGGCGGTCGGCATCGACGACCTCGCGGGCTTCCTCGCCGACGCTGCCCGGGAGTTCCCGGCGGTTCGACTGCACGGTGGCAGCCGCACCCTGGATGCACTTCCGGAGAAGGCGGTCGACCTCCGGCCGCTCGGCGCCGCCGACCTCTGCTACATCCAGTTCTCGTCGGGCAGCACGCGTCATCCGCACGGCGTGCAGATTACCCAGCAGGCCTTGATGGCCAATCTCGCCGGCATGACCGGGCCGGCAGGCCTCGACGTGATCCCGGGTGATCGCGCCGCGAGCTGGCTGCCGCTCTATCACGACATGGGCCTGATCGGGTTCCTGATGGCCCCCCTCAGCTGCCAGCTTTCGATCGACTACCTGACGCCGCGCGACTTTGCGCGCCGGCCGATGCAGTGGCTCAACATCATCTCACGCAACCGCGGCACCATCTCCTACAGCCCGAGCTTCGGTTACGACCTGTCGACACGCCGTGGTGCCACACAGGTGCCGGCGGACCTCGACCTTTCGTGCTGGCGGCGCGCCGGCATCGGCGGCGACATGATCCGTCCTGAAGTGCTCGATCGCTTCGCCGAAGCCTTCGAGCCGTCGGGCTTCGATCGCAAGGCTTTCATTCCGAGCTACGGCATGGCCGAAGTGTGCTTGGCGATCACCTTTAGTCCGCAGGGTGTGGGCGTGCGCACCGACATTGTCGACCGCGTCGCACTTGCCGAGCGGCAGCGCGCCGTCTCGGCGGCTGATCCACGGGACGGGAAGCGAGCCCGCAGTTTTGTGCTGTGCGGCCGTGTCTTGCCGGGTCACGTTCTCGAAGTACGTGATCCCGACGGCAGGCTGCTGGCCGATCGCCAGGTCGGACGCCTCTTCATCAAGGGCCCGAGCGTGATGCCGGGCTATTTCGGCGAGCTGGAAGCCACCCGCGAGGTGCTCTCCGACGATGGCTGGCTCGACACCGGCGACCTCGGCTATTGGCTGGATGGCGAGATCGTCGTCACCGGCCGTGCCAAGGACCTCATCATCATCAATGGGCGCAATGTTTGGCCGCAGGATGTCGAGTGGGCAATCGAAGCCAAGCGCGTCGTGAAGAACGGCGATGCGGCGGCCTTCTCCATCGATACCGGCGGGGGTGAGCGGGTGGTCGTAGCGGTCCTGGCGCGTGTCGCCGGCGAGGAGGCGCGGGTGGCTTTGGCGCGCGATGTTGCCGGCGCGGTGCGCGAGGCGATCGCCGTCGATTGCGACGTCGCCCTGGTGCCGCCGACGACAGGGCTGCCGATGACGAGTTCGGGCAAGCTCAGCCGGGCGCGGACCAAGGCCAACTATCTCGCCGGCCTTTACGCGGCTCCGGCCTCTCCCTCGAAGCCCGCCGCGGCCTGAGCCGGGCGCGATGGGCAGGCTGGTCGCGGTCACCGGCGCCACAGGTTTCGTCGGGTCGCACCTCGTTTCCGCCCTGGCCCGGCGGGGTTGGAAGATTCGCTTGCTGGTCCGGCGCTGGTCGCCAGTGCCGCCGCTGCCTGGGGTCGAGGCCGAGATCGTGCTGGGGGACCTCGCCGACGAAGCCGCGTTGCGGCGTCTGGTCGAAGGCGTCGACACGGTGATCCACGCCGCCGGCCTCATCAAGGCGCGGGCTCCAGCGGACTTCATGATCGTCAACCGCGATGGCACGGCGCGCCTTTCGGCCGTCGCACCTCGGACCCGATTCATCTTGTTGTCGTCCCTGGCGGCGCGGGAGCCTCAGCTCTCCACCTATGCTGAAAGCAAGCGGGCCGCCGAGCAGTTGGTGGCCGACCGCACAGGCCCCTGGGTGGCGGTTCGCGCGCCCGCGGTCTACGGCCCGGGCGATCGCGAAACGCTGACCTACTTCAAGGCCGCCGCCCGTGGCTTGGCGCCCCGGCCCCGACTGGACGAGGCCCGATTGGCGCTTATCCACGTCGAGGACCTCGCCGAGGTCTTGGCGGCGACGGTGGAGTCTCCGCTGCCCAATTCGGTCTACGAGATCGACGACGGTCGGGAAGGTGGACACGGCTACGACGACATGGCGGCGGCGGCCGGGGTCGCACTCGGACGCGCGGTGTGGTCAGTGCCGGTTCCCCGGATCGCGATGGATATTGTCGGCTCGGCCAACGACCTGCGGCACGCCTTGGGAGGGCCAGCGCAGATCCTGACCCGGGCCAAGGTCGGCGAATTGTTCCATAGCGACTGGACAACTCATGACCATCGCCTGGCGGAAACGCTCGACTTCCGGGCCCAGTATGATCTTGAGGCCGGCTTTCGCGACACGGTCTTGTGGTATCGCCGGCAGGGATGGCTTTAGGACGTGTGAAACACTGCGTAACAAATTGTTATTTCACAAGGAATCATGGTTTCTGCCACAAGGTGGCATGCCTGACCCTGGGACCGGAGAGTCGCTCTTGCGCACTGCCCACCAATTGATCGTCGAAAACGACGACATCGCCAACACCCTCGAACTGCCCCGTCTCGCGTCGCGCCTCGACGTGATCAGGGAGATTTGCCGTCATCTTGCGCCCTACCAGGCAGGCGAGCGGCCGATCGTTGGCGCCACCGTCATCGCCAAGGATCTGACCATCGATTCGCTGGCGATCATGGACATGGTCATGGAACTCGAGGACAGCTTCGACGTGTCGATCCCGATGAACGTCGTGGCCGAGATCCATACCGTCGACCAGCTCGCCGACACGATCCTGGATCTGCGCTCCAAGCGCTAACCAT
>JAUXWB010000407.1 GCA_030684475.1 Reyranella sp.
CGTGATCACCGTCCTGTTCGCCTGCGTCCACAACGCCGGCCGGTCGCAGATCGCCGCGGCCCTCTTCAACCGTCACGCCGACCCCGCGAAGGCACGCGCCATTTCTGCCGGCACGCAGCCGGCCGATCGCGTGCATCCCGAGGTCGTGGCGCTGATGCGTGAGCGCGGGATCGACCTGTCTGCTCAACGGCCGCAGAAACTGACCGAGAGCCTGGCCAGCCAGGTCCAGTGGCTGATCACGATGGGATGCGGAGACGAGTGTCCGGTCGTGCCTGGCACGCATCGCGACGACTGGCCGATTCCGGATCCCAAGAATCAGCCGCGCGATCGCGTCAACGCCATCGTCAACGAGGTGGCCGGGCGCGTCGACGACTTGATCGCGGCACAGCATTGGCTCCCACCATCGCGTAAGTGATCACGGAGGTCATGCGCCTGTCACGGCGCGTTCACAGCCGGTGGCTACGATCCGGTCGTGCTCACACGACGAGAATTCATCCACCGCAGCGCGGCTGGCCTGGCCCTGCCCACGCTGTGGCAACCCACGCCGGCTTCCGACACCTTCTACATCGGTGTCATCGCCGATTCCCACGTCATCGACCCGTACTACAAGGGTCCCGAAAGCAACCCTGAAGACAGCGAGTCGATTTTCAAGACCTCGGAACGCCTGGCCTCGGCGCGCGATGCGCTGAACGCCCTGCGGCCGGGGCTCGACCTCGTGTTCCTGGTCGGCGACTACTTCCACGACTACCCTTCGACCGACCTGGAGTTCTACTTCAAGAACACCACGCGCATTAACCGCGCCAAGGAACTGACCGACGGCTTCCGCATGCCGGTGCACGTCGGCTTCGGCAACCACGACTACGCGGTGCCTCAGGTCTCACGCGAGATGAGCCACGAGCTGTTCCGCCGAAAACTCGGCGTGAAGCCGTTCTACGCGGTCGAGCATCGCGGCTGGAAATTCATTCACCTGAACAACTTCCTCGGCACCACCTGGCAGGTCGGCCATGCCAGCTATCGCAAGCAACGCGGCAGTCTGGGCGAGGAACAACTGACGTGGCTCGATGCCCAGCTCGCCGAGCGCAAGCCGACGATGATCTTCATTCACTACCCGATCAGCCTGATCGAGCCGACCGAAGTGGCTGACCTCGGCCTGCACACCCTGCTCACTAAGCACGCCTCGACCGTGCAGCGCGTCTTCTCGGGCCATTGGCACCGCTGGGTCGATGTCGGTACCGAGTACGGCCCGAAGCACCTGGTGATCGCCTCCACCCGCTACGACGAGGATGCCTATCTCGTCGTCGAGATCGACACCAGGGCCGTCACGCACCGCCCGCTCAATCTCGACCTGGTCGAGTGGAACACGAAGTACAGCCGACCCTATACCCCTGTCTCACTCCGTTAGAAGGAACCAACCATGTTTCGACGTTACTTGCACGTTTGGCTTTTTGCCCTGGCCGCCCTGGCCCCATCCGCGGCCTTCGCCCAGTTCGACGCCGCGACCATGCTCGGGCGCATCACCGACCCGACCGGCGCGAGCGTGCCCGGCGCCACCGTCACGCTCACCAACCTCTCCACCGGCATCCAGGCCGTGGCGGTCACGGACGAGTCGGGCTGGTACCAGTTCCTGAACGTGCGCGTCGGCACCTACCGGGTCGAGGCCGAGCTGTCGGGATTCTCCACGGCCGTCGCGCCTGAAGTGAACGTCACCGTCAACGCCCGGCAGCGGGTCGATCTGGCGCTGCAGATCGGTGGCATCGGTGAAACGGTCGAAGTGACAGCCGGCATCCAGCGGCTCGAGACCGACTCGAGCGATCGCGGCCTGATCGTCGCCCGTGAGCAGATTGTCAACCTGCCCCTCAACGGCCGCGCCTACGCCGACCTGGCCCTGCTGAGCCCCGGTGTCCGCACCTCGTCGATCAGCAGCTCACGCGATGCCTCGTTCAACGTCAACGGCATGCGCAGCGCGCTCAACAACTTCATTCTCGACGGCGTGGACAACAACGCCTATGGCACCAGCAACCAAGGCTTCTCGAACCAGGTCGTGCAGGTCACGCCAGACGCGGTTGAGGAGTTCAAGGTGCAGACCAACAACTTCTCGGCCGAGTTCGGCCGCGCCGGCGGCGCGGTGATCAATGCCACCTTCCGCAGCGGCAGCAACCAGTTCCATGGCACGCTGTGGGAGTTCAATCGCAACGACGCGCTCAACGCCACCGGCTACTTCCGGCCCACCACCGGCAAGCCGACCATGAACCGCAACCAGTTCGGCGGCGTCTTCGGCGGACCGCTGGTCCGCAACCGCGCCTTCTTCTTCGCCAACTACGAGGGCTTCCGCCAGGTCCAGCGCACGGTGACCTTTGCCAGCATCCCGACGGCGGCGCAGCGCCAGGGCATCATGGGCAAGCCGGTGATGAACCCGCTCACCGGTGCGATTTACGCTGACGGCGTCATCCCGCAGTCGGCGATTACGCCGTTCGCGGCCAAGGTGCTCGCGGGGCTGCCCCTGCCGACGCGTGCCGGCAACAGCAACAACTTCGACTCGCTGCCCCGCCGCCAGGACTACAGCGACAAGTTCGACATCAAGCTGGACCAGCAGATCAGCGCCGGCACCAACGCGTTCGTTCGCTTCAGCCACCGCAAGGTTGACAACTTCGAGCCGCCCGCCATTCCGGGAGACATCGGCAGCCCGGCCAACGCCTATGTCGAGGTGTTGAACCAGCAGTTGGCGCTTGGTGTGACCCGGGCGATGTCGTCGCGATCGCTGCTCGAGGTCCGGCTCGGCATCTCGAAGACCGATGCGGGCAAGTCGGCGTTTGGCACCGGCACGCCCGATATGCTGGCAGCCTACGGCATCACCGGCTTGCCGTCGGGCACCGAGTTCTCGGGCGGCCTGACGGAACAGAACGTCAGCGGCTGGACCGCCTGGGGGCGCCAGAGCAGCAACCCCCAGTTCCAGAATCCGTTCGTCATCAATCCGCGCATCAACTACTCGTGGCTGAGCGGCGCGCACGCGTTCAAGAGCGGCTACGAATACCAGTCGATCAACACCGAAGTGGATGACGTCAACCCCAAGTACGGGCAGGACACGTATTCAGGCAGCTTCAGCCGTCCCGTCGGCGCGGCCACCGACGCGGCCACCTTCAACCTGGCCGACTTCCTGATGGGCGCGCGCAGCAGCTACTCGCTCGTCAACCCGTACGTCTTCGAGCTGCGGCAGCGCATGCACTTCGCCTACCTGCAGGACGACTGGCGCGTGTCGCCGAGGCTGACCCTGAACCTGGGCCTGCGGTATGAGTTTGCGACGCCGCAGTGGGAAGAGAACAACTTTCTGACCAACTACGACCCGGCCACCAGCACGCTGCTGCAGGCAAAGGACGGTTCGATTTATGACCGCACGCTGGTCAATCCCGACAGGAACAACTTCGCGCCCCGCGCCGGCATGGCCTACACCATCACCGACAAGACGGTGCTGCGCGCCGCCTACGGCAAGAGCTACATCCACTTCAACCGGCTCGGCGGCGAGAACCTGCTCTCGTTCAACGGTCCCCACGTCGTCCCGATCTCGGTGACGCAGCAACCGTCGCAGGGGCCCTGTGCGGCGAACCAGGCGCCGATCACCTGCTTCCGTCCCACGCAGGATGGCTATCCAACCGGCCTCAACGTCCCGGCCAACTACAACCCGCTCAACGGCCGCGTCAACCACATCCCGGCGGACCTGGAGACCGGCTACGTCCAGAGCTGGCACGTGACGGTTCAGCGCGAGCTGGCCAAGAACTTTGTGGTGGACCTGGCATATGTCGCCAACAAGAGCGACCACCTGATGATCCTCGGCGATCTCAACCAGGCTCGCCCCAACGCCGTCGGTGAGAACACGCCGCTGCAGGCGCGCCGCCCCATCCAGGGCTACCAGTTCATCCAGAGCGCGTTTGACGGCGGCAAGGGCGACTACCGCGCCATGCAGGTCAAGGTCGAGCGCCGCTACTCGGACGGCCTGTATCTGCTGAACTCGTTCACGTGGTCGCGCGCCCGCGACAACGCGTCGGGGCACCTCGAGACCGCCAACGGCGACAACAGCCGCGTCAACATGGCCAACGTTGAGGGCGAGTTCGGCCTCTCGGGCTACAACCAGCCGCTCAACAACACGACGACCGTGATCTGGGAAGTGCCGTATGGCCGCGACCGGCGCTGGGGGACCGCCCTCAATGCCTTCGCCAACGCGCTGCTGGGCGGCTGGCGCGTGACCGCGATCAACACCATGACCAGCGGCGTGCCGGTCAACCTGACCTACAGCCCGGCCGGCAACTTCAGCGTCAGCGGCGCGCCGACCTACCGGCCCAACGTCACCGGCGACATCTACGCTGCCGAGCCCACGCCGCTCAACTATTTCAATCGCGACAACGTCGTGATCCCGACTGACTCGACGCAGCCGTTCGGCAACGCCCCGCGCAACGCCGCCCGCGGACCGGCCATCTACACGCTCGACATGGGCCTGCACAAGTCGTTCGACCTGCCGGGGCCGAGCTCGAACTTCGAATTCCGGCTCGAGGTCTTCAACCTGATGAACCGGACGAACTTCGGCGCTCCCAACGGCAACCGCTCGTCCACCGCGTTCGGCACCATCACGTCGCTCGCCACCACGCCGCGCCAGGTGCAGCTCGGCGTAAAGGTGCACTTCTAGTCATGCGCGCCGCGACCGACACCATGCGCTGCTATGACCGCGCGTTGTCGCGAATGTCGCGGCGAGAACTGCTCAACATCGCCTGGAAGCTCGGGGCTGCAGCCGTGCTGCAGCCCCTCGCCCCGGTCACGGCCTTCGCACAACCGGCGTTCCGCAACTACCCGTTCGCGCTGGGCGTCGCCTCAGGCGACCCATGGGCCGACAGCGTGGTGTTGTGGACGCGCCTGGCGCCTGAGCCGTTCGTCGGCGGCGGCATGCCGACGGCCAATGTCGAAGTGCAGTGGGAGGTGGCTGGCGACCGCCCGTTCCGCTCGATCGTCCGGTCCGGGACGACGGTGGCGCGGCCTGAACTGGGCCACAGTGTCCACGTGGAAGCCGGCGGGCTGTCGCCGGCCCGGGAGTACTGGTACCGCTTTCGTTGTGGCGGTGAGGTCAGCCAGATCGGCCGCACCAAGACCGCGCCAGCCGCCGGTCTGCCCGTGGACCGCTTGCGGTTTGGCGTCTGCGGCTGCGGCCACTACGAAACCGGCCATTTCACGGCCTACGGCCACGTCGCCGATGAGGCCTTCGATTTCATCTTCCACACCGGCGACTACATTTACGAAGGCCGTCGCGACACCGGCCGCAATCCCAACAACGTCCGCCAGCACCACGGCCAGGAGATCTACACGCTGGTGGACTATCGCAACCGCTATGCCCAGTACAAGTCGGACCCACACCTCATGGCGGCACATCACTCCGCGCCGATGATCGTCACCTGGGACGACCACGAGGTGGACAACGACTACGCCGGCGACCTCGACGAGCGCGACACGCCGCCGGAGGTATTCCTGTTGCGGCGGGCGGCCGCCTACCAGGCCTACTTCGAAACCATGCCGCTGCGCGCCTCGGCCATGCCCACCGGACCGCACCTGTCCCTGTATCGACGGTTGCGCTTCGGCAACCTGATTGACTTGAACGTGCTCGACACCCGACAGTACCGATCGAAGCAGGCATGTGCCGCCATTGCCGACCCGGCCTGCCGGAGTGCGGCGCTGGACCCGGCCCGCTCGATGCTTGGCGCGGCCCAGGAACAGTGGCTGTTCAAGAACCTCGGAGAGCCCGCGGCCACCTGGACCGTCCTTGGCCAGCAAGTGCCGACGTTTGCCCGCGACAACCGCGGCACCAATCCCGAGGCGCCCCTCTCGATGGACAAGTGGGATGGCTACGCCGCCGGGCGCCAGCGTCTCTATCGGCGGCTCGCCGACGCCAAGACGCCCAATCCGATTGTCCTGTCTGGCGACGTGCACACGCACTGGTGCGCCGACCTCAAGACGGATTTCGCCAATCCCAAGTCCGCCACGGTCGGCGTGGAGTTCACCAACACCTCAGTAACCTCTGGCGGCGACGGATCAGAGGCGCAGCCCAACTGGGAACGGCTCCATGCCGACAATCCGCACCTGACGTATCACAGCAACAGGCGCGGCTACGTCGCATGCACAGCCACCGCGCAGTCGATGCAGGCGGACTTCCGGGTGATCGACAAGGTCACGGTCCGTGACGCGCCGATCCGGACCGCTGCCACGCGCGTGGTCCAGGCCGGACGGCCCGGCAGCCAGCCGTAGACGCCCGCGCGCCGCCACCGACGGGCGAAACGTGGCGGCGCTGCGATCCACCGGCGGATGAGTTCTTGCCGTCGTCACACCGAAGTCAAGATGGCGTCATGGCGAGCAACCAGAATACGGCTCCATGCCAAAACCAGTCGCCATCGCTCTGTCCGTGTCAATTTTCTTTGCAGCACTGGGGTTTGCCGCCCCTGCCGCCGCCCAATCCGACAGTGCGTCACTGTCAGTCAAGGTAACTGACGAAACCGGCGCCGCCGTGCCCGGTGCCGCCGTCGTGGTCCGGCACACCGGGACCGGTACGACCCGCGAGCTGACCACCGATCGCGCCGGTCTCGCCCTGTTCTCAATGTTGCCACCCGGTCTTTACGACTCGAGCGTCAGCCTTGATGGGTTCAAGCAGTATCGCGGCTCGGCCATGCAGCTGCAGGTGGCGCAGGCCGCACGCCTGGAAGTAGCGCTCGGCGTCGGCGATGTGACCGAAGCGGTGCAGGTGACGGCTGAAACACGATTGCTGACGGTTGACACCGTGGCCCAGGGCACGGTGATCGGTGAGGACAAAGTGCAGGCGCTGCCGCTGAACGGCCGTCAGTTCATCCAGCTCGCGCTGCTGGTGCCGGGCGCCAACGCGGGTGGCCGGGCCGTGCAGCAGAACGTGCTGCGCCAGAACCAGGTCGGTGGCCTGAGCGTGGCCGGTGGCCGCACCAACAACACCGCGTTCCTGCTCGACGGCGCCGTCAACACCGATCCCGACTACAACTCGCTCAGCTACTCACCCAGCATTGACGCGATCGCCGAGTTCCAGGTCCAGACCGCACAGTTCAGCGCGGAGTACGGGCGCGCCGGCGGTCAGGTGAACGTGGTCACCAAGTCGGGCACCTCGCGACGGCACGGCTCGTTGTTCGAGTATCACCGCGACGATCGCTTTGATGAGAAGCCCTTCAACCTGGTCGGCGATCTGCCCGAGTTCAAGCGCGATAACTTCGGCGGCTCCCTCGGCGGACCGCTCGTGCCCGGCCGGGTGTTCTTCTTCGGCGCGTACGAACAGCTCCGCCGCCGCGAAGGTGCGGCCTCGCTAACGACGGTGACGGTGCCAACGGCGCTCGAACGGCAAGGCGACTTCAGCCAGTCGCCGGGCGGTATCTTCGATCCCCTGACTGGCACGGCCAATCGACTGCCGTTCCCGGACGGTCGCATCCCTCAGAATCGCATTGATCCACAAGCGCTCGCCGCCATCAACGCCTTGCCACTCCCGAACTCGGGTGCTCGCAGCTATGTCAACACGGAGAGCATCCTGTCGCAGGACATCTACAACTCGTCGCTGCGCCTCGACTTCAACGCCGGCAGCGGTCACCACGTGTTCGGACGGTACTCGCTCGCCGATGAGAATGCGATCGTGCCCGAGACCGTGCCTGGCCGGGACAACCTCCAGGATGCGCGGCCGCACAACGCCGTGGTGGGCTGGACCTCGGTGCTCGGCGCGCGCGCGGTGAATGAGGTCCGGGTCGGTTTCAGCCAGTTGAAGTACGTGTCCGGGCTCCCTGAGCTGTCGTTCACGGTCGGCGGACAATCGCAGCCGCTGCCGCGTTTCCTGGCCACCGGCTATCCCACCATGGGCGGCGCCGGCGCCTTCACCGGAACCACCGGCGGCGGGATCGTCAACGTCAACAACCGCACGTTCCAGATCTACGACAACTTGTCGGTGCAGCGAGGATCACACGCCTTGAAGGCGGGGGTGGAGTACCTGCGGACCGAGTACAACCGGAACGAAGTGCCGAGCGCCCTCGGCACCTTCACCATGACCTCGGGTTACACCAGCCGCACCGCCGGCAATGACGGCACCGGCAACGCCCTCGCCTCGCTCATGCTCGGCATGCCGCAGCAGGGCAACCGCGCCGTCGGCCCCAGCACGATTGCCGGCCGGCAGTGGTACTTCTCGGCCTACGCGCAGGACGACTGGCGCGTCTCCGACCGGCTGACGCTGAACCTGGGCCTGCGCTATGAGCTCTCGCCGCCGATGTACGACGCCAACGGCGGGATGGCCAGCATCGACTATCGCAACGTGCCGACGCCGGAGGCGATCTTCGCTGAAGGCCGGCTCGGCTTCTACGCGCCGATCGTGTTCGTCTGTGGCCAAGGCGGCTACCCGAAGGGCTGTGCGCACACCGACAAGAACAATCTCGCCCCGCGCGCCGGCGCCGTGTGGCGTGCCAGCGATCGCCTGGTGCTGCGCGGCGGCATCGGCATCTACTACGCGGCGACCGACGCCAACCCGCTGTTCCGGCTCGCCGCCGGCATTCCCTTCAACATCGCTCAGACGGTGACCTTCAACAACTTCGTGCCCGCACGCGGCCCGGGTTTTGACATTTTCGGCCCGGCCATCCTGGGGCCGACGCAGGTGCAACAGGCGGGCATCGACCTGTTCCAGGAGAACAGCCAGTCCACGCAGTGGAGCTTCAGTGCGCAGCGCGAACTGGGACGCGAGTGGGTGGTCGAACTGAGCTACATCGGCACCCGCAGCAAGTATCTCGAGCAGAACGTGCAACCCAACAACGCCCAGCCCGGCACCGGGGCGGTTGATCCGCGGCGGCCCTACGCGGCGATGCAGTTTGCCGCCGGTACCGGCTTCCCCGACTACGTCACCGTGCAGGGCGACCGCGTGCCGGTGGGCTTCATCAACTACCTGTCGAAGACGGCCAAGTCGCAATACGACGCTCTGGGCGTGCGGGTCGAGAAGCGCCTGACCAATGGCGTGTCGCTGCTGAGCGCCTATACCTTCTCGGATGCGACCAGTAACGCGCCGCAGTTCCGCAACGCCGGCGGAGTCACCGGCGCCGAGAACTCGCCGCCCCAGGACTCGTACAACCTGGAGGCCGAGTGGGGCCCGGCGTACTACGACGCGCGCCATCGCTCGGTCACCAGCATGACCGCGGAACTGCCGTTTGGGCCGGGTAAGCGCTTTGCGACCACGGGATTCTGGTCGCACCTGCTCGCCGACTTTCAAGTCGCCGGCATCTACACCATGCAGAGCGGGTTTCCCTTCACGGTGAACCTTCGCGGCGACACCGCAGGGGTCGGTGCGGGCACCGGTGGCATCTTCGTGCGACCCAACCCGGTGGCTGGCGTGGATCCTTACCTCCCATCGTCCGAATGGGCGAATGGGCGCTACCTGAACCCGGCGGCGTTCGCCGCTCCGCCGGCCGCCGCCTTTGGCCGCATCGGCCGCAACTCCATCGTCGGCCCGGGGTACATCAACATGGACCTGTCGATCGCTCGTGGCTTCAAGCTGGGGCGTACGCGCCTCGACCTACGGGCTGAAGCGTTCAACCTGACCAACCGCCGCAACTACACGATCGTCGGCCGCATCCTGAACGACCCGACCTTCGGACGACTGTTGAGCCAGGCCGACCCGCGCCAATGGCAGTTCGGCGCACGGTTGACGTTCTAGGCTCCTCGGCGAACGCGTCACGGCTGGCGACGGGCACCCGCCCGCCACAGGAGGTCAGAAGATCATGAGCACTTGGTCTTCTGACCTCCCGGTCTCCTGTTTCAAGGTCAGTGAGAAGGTTGAACAAAAAAATTCCTGCTGCTGGTCTGTGCGAACCAGCAGCAGGAGAAGGAGGAACGTGTAGGTCTTGACGCGTGGCGACTCGACCTAGAGTTCGCGGAAGACGGCCAGCCAAGCAGACTGTGTCTTCACTGCCGTTGACTATAAGGCCCGCACCTGACGTTTCGTTGACGGCTCCTTTACGAACGTGTTTCGCGCCGCCTGTCTCGCAACTGTTACGCGCCGGGACAGAAGGTGTGCCGCCGCGGTAAGGCCCACCGGGCCTGCGCCGACGATGGCAACGGGGAGTGTGTCCGTGGTGTTCGTCATATTCGGTTTAGCGAATATACGGATCGATGATATATTTGTCAACACGAATATGTCATCACCCTGTTGCTCGGCCAAGCCGGCGCCAAAGGTAAAGAATCTCGAGGCCCTGACCGGCGTCTATGCGGCGCTGGCGGACCCGACCCGCCTGCGGATCCTCGCGCTGTTGCGCGACGGCGAGGTCTGCGTGTGCGACATCCACGCCAGCCTTGACGTGCCGCAGCCCACCGCGTCGCGCCACCTCGCCTACCTGCGCAAGGCCGGCCTGGTCGACGCCAGGCGTGATGGCACCTGGATGCACTATCGCCTGACGCCGATCGACAACCCGGTCGTGGCTGCCGTGGTCGACGCGGCGCTGCATGCCCTGTCGCATACCGCGGCGAGCGTGACCGACGAGCGGCGCCTGCAGGTGGCGCGCAAGGCATCGTGATCACCGTCCTGTTCGCCTGCGTCCACAACGCCGGCCGGTCGCAGATCGCCGCGGCCCTCTTCAACCGTCACGCCGACCCCGCGAAGGCACGCGCCATTTCTGCCGGCA
>JAUXWB010000408.1 GCA_030684475.1 Reyranella sp.
ATCGATTCCGCCGTCTATCAGGGCTACGTCATCCCGCCCTATTACGATTCGCTGGTCGGCAAGCTGATCGTCCATGGCAAGACCCGGGGCGAGTGCCTGATGCGGCTGCGCCGCGCGCTCGACGAAATGGTGGTCGAGGGCATCGAGACCACCCTGCCGCTGTTCCGCGCGCTGGTGCGGGAGCCCGCTATTATCGACGGCGACTATCATATCCACTGGCTCGAACAGTATCTGGCCGGACAGACCCCCAGCTGAGCGGCCAGTCCGGACCACAAAAGTGTGCGGGGTTGTGGAACCAATGGCCCGCACCGGCGTTGCTGTGGGTCGGGACACCCTCCCGCCCCGCGGACTGCTGGAATCCCGATCCTTCATGACCAGAGACAGCCGTGACGCCTGACGCCACGCGCCGCCGCGCAATTGGCCAGATCCTGCTGCTTGCGGCGGGATTTCTGGTGTTGGTCGCGATCAGCACCGCTTCTGTGTTGTTGGTCAATCAAACGCGTTCCGACAATGCCGGTATCGTGCGCGCGGTCGAAGTCGAAGGCATGATATCGACCTTGCTTTTGCAGATACGTCGCGCCGAAAGCTCGGCCCGGGCCTACTTCATGACCTCCGATCCCCAGCTCCTGACTGACCATGAGGCCGCGGTCGCCACAATATTGCCCAATCTGGAGGAACTCGCGCGATCGACCAGCGACAATCCGGCCCAGGCACCGAACATCAAACAGCTCCGGTCTTCGGTCGAGGTTCGGCTGCAGGAGTTTGCCCGCTTCATTGATTTCATCAAAGGCAACGACAAGGCCAGCGCCCTGGCGATGGCGCGCGACGTCGCCACGGGGCCAACCGTCAAGAGCATCACCGAGCTGTCCGCCGCCATGCGCGCGGAAGAGGAGCGGTTGTTGTCGCTTCGGATCGCGTCCGCCGATCGAACTCAGCAGCTTGCCTCGGCCGTGACCATCGCCGGCTCCGGGCTGGTGATCGCACTGGCCGGTATTTCCATTTTCCTGGTGCGACGATCCGCCAATGCGCGCGACGACGCCGAGGCGACGTTGCGCGACAACAATCTCAATCTGGAAACCACTGTCGACGAACGCACCGCCGATCTGCGCGAGGCCAATGACGAGATCCAGCGCTTCGCCTATATCGTCAGCCATGATTTGCGCTCGCCGCTGGTCAACATCATGGGCTTTACCAGCGAACTGGAGGAACTGCGCGGCGACATCTTCCGGCGGATCGCATCGCTTGCCCGCGCACAATCGGCGGCGCCGGCGGCGCCCGACAATGCGACCGACAGCGCCGAACCCGTGCTCGAAGGCGCCGACAAGCAACTCTCGCAGGATTTTACCGAGGCGCTCGGCTTCATCAAATCATCGATCGCGAAGATGGACCGCCTGATCACGGCGATCCTCAACCTCACCCGCGAGGGGCGGCGCGAGTTCCAGCCGGTGCAGATCGACACCCGCGAACTGATCGAAACCATCGTCAGCACGGTGGCGCATCAGGCCGCAGAGGCCGAGGCCAATATCCACATCGAGCCGCTGCCCGGCATCGTCAGCGATCGCCTCGCGATGGAACAGATTTTCTCCAACCTGATCGACAACGCGCTTAAATATCTGAGGCCGGGAATTCCCGGCGAGCTCCATGTCCGGGGCCGGACCAAGCTCGGTTTTGCGATTTTCGAGGTATCCGACAACGGCCGAGGTATCGATCCCAAGGATCACCAGCGGATTTTCGACCTGTTTCGCCGCGCCGGAACCCAGGACAAACCGGGCCAGGGCATCGGGCTCGCTCACGTCCGGGCCCTGGTGCGGCGGCTCGGCGGAACCATGTCGGTATCGTCGGAGCTCAACCACGGCAGTACCTTCACCATCACGCTGCCCATTCGCTGGGCGGCCACCAACCGGAACAGGGAATCATGAGCAATCCAGTCACCATCATCATGATCGAGGACGACGAGGGACATGCCCGTCTGATCGAACGCAATATCCGCCGCTCCGGCGTCAATAACGAGATCATACCGTTCACCAACGGTACTGATGCGGTGAAGTACCTGTTCGGCAGCGACGGCAGCGGCCTCGCGCACAAGGGCAACGCGCTCCTGATCCTGCTCGATCTGAATTTGCCCGACATGACCGGCATCGACATCTTGCGGCGGGTCAAGGAAAACGCCTATCTCAAATGCGCGCCGGTCGTAGTGCTCACCACCACCGACGATTCCCAGGAGATCAAGCGCTGCTACGAACTCGGCGCCAACGTCTACATCACCAAGCCGGTGAACTACGAAAGCTTCGCCAACGCCATTCGCCAGCTCGGACTGTTCTTCTCCGTCATCCAGGTTCCCGCAGCCGCCACATGAACGCGAGCCAGCCCACGCTGCTTTACATCGACGACGACGCGGCGCTGGCCCGGCTGGTCAGCCGCGGCCTGACGCGGCTCGGCTTGAAGGTAGAGCATGCCGAAGGCGGCGCGCAGGGGCTGGAGCGGTTGAAGCAGGGTGGCATCGACGTCATCGCCCTCGATCAGTACATGCCCGGCCTCGACGGTCTCGAGACGCTGGAGCGGATTCTCGCGATCCCCGATGCACCGCCGGTGGTGTTCGTCACCGCGTCGCAGGATTCCGCGATCGCCGTCACTGCGCTGAAGGCCGGCGCCGTCGATTATCTGGTCAAGGACGTCCGGGGCGATTTCATCCCCCTGCTCCACGTCGCCGTCGACGGCGCCATCCGGCAGGCGATGGTTCGCAAGGCCCGCGACGAGGCCGAAGCCGAGGTCCACGCCTCGCGCGATCGCTATGCCGCGCTCGCCGCCGAACGCGAGGTGCTGCTGCGCGAGGTCAACCATCGCGTCGGCAACAGCTTGCAGATCATCGCCTCGCTGTTGCACCTGCAGGCCAATTCCAGCACCCAGGACGACGTCAAGGCGGCGCTGACCAATGCGATGGGCCGGGTCGCCGCGGTGGCGCAGGTGCACCGCCGGCTTTACACCTCGCACGATCTGAAAAGCGTGCTGCTGAACCAGTATCTGGAAGCCCTGCTCGAAGACCTCAGGCGGTCTGCCGAAGGCAACAAGATGTCGCGGCTGACCTTGAAGGCCGTGCAGGTCGAGATCGACCCCGATCGCGCGGTGGCGATCGGCATCATCGTCAACGAGCTGGTCATGAACGCGGTGAAATACGCCTACCCCGACGGCGCCGGGCCGATCCATGTCACGCTCGATGCCGACGGCGACGATCTCGAACTGGCGATTTGCGACGACGGTGTCGGCCTCAACGTCAAGACCGACCCACGCTCCACCGGCATGGGCCAGCGCATCGTCGCCGCGATGGCTTCAAAACTCGAAGCCGCGGTCGAACGCGATCCCAACCATTCCGGCACCCGGATCGTGCTGCGGTTTCGCCGCGTCAGCAAGCCAGCGGTAAAACCCGGCTGCGCGGCGGCGAGCTAGCCGCAGCCGCCTCGAAACTGCTATCCTGCCGCCATGACGTCGCGCGACTCCGCCTCCTCCGATATTACGCCCGAAGTGCTGCTGCGCGCCTATGCCTGCGGCATTTTTCCGATGGCCGAAAGCGCCGACGATCCGACCCTGTTCTGGGTCGAGCCGGAAATGCGTGGCGTGATTCCGTTCGACGGCTTTCGCATCGCCTCACGGCTGGCGCGCACCGTGCGCTCCGATGTCTTCACCGTCACGGTCGATACCGCGTTCAAGGCGGTCATCGCCGGCTGCGCCGCGCCGCAGGCCGGCCGCAACGACACCTGGATCAACAAGCGGATCCACGACCTCTATCTGGGCTTGCACGGGCTCGGGCACTGCCACAGCGTCGAGGTCTGGCAGAATGGCGAGCTGGTCGGCGGCCTTTACGGCGTCAGCCTCGGCCGCGCTTTTTTCGGCGAGAGCATGTTTCATCGCGCCCGCGACGCCTCGAAGGTGGCGCTGGTGCATCTGGTGGCGCGGCTGATCGCGGGCGGCTTCGAATTGCTCGACACCCAGTATGTCACCGAGCATTTGCGCTCGTTCGGCGCGGTCGAGATTCCGCGGCGGCGCTACACGTTGCTGCTCGACAAGGCGATCAAGGGCGCACCGGCCGACTTTGCGCGGTTGCCGGTCGATGCTCCCGTCATCGGCGCGCGGGCGCTGGAGATCATTGCGGCGCGCGGATAACTGTCGCTTGCCGCGGCACCCGCCGCCGGCGTCCGCGAGATCAGGCGTGTGCAGGGCTATTGTGCATGGTTACTTGACGACGCCCGGTGCCGAACGCACTCTCGGCAACCATCGGGGGACTGAGAGCGATGGCGGAGCACGAAGACTGGATTGATCTGGGCGTCGCGGATGAGCTGTCAGGCATTCCGCTCCAGCGTGTCACGGCGAGGTCCCGGGAGCTTGCGATATCCTTCAGGGACGGGACATTCGGAGTAGTCTCGAACGCGTGCAATCATGTCGGCGGCCCACTCGGCGAGGGACGTCTCGACGGCGACTACATCGTTTGCCCGTGGCACAATTGGAAATTCCATCGCTGCAGCGGCGTCGGCGAGCCGGGATATGAGCAGGACCGCGTGCCAGCCTACCCGGTGAAAGTCGAGAACCACCGGCTTTTCGTCAATCTTGCCGGCGCCACGGAACGCCGCAAAAGTCCGCATGAACCGCACCCTCTTTCGCGAAAGGTCGAGCGCGCCCCCGGGCCGTTGCGCCTCATCGGAATAGCGACAACAGCGATGGACCCTGCAAACCCGCGGTTCTCAGGCTCCGACCATCTGCTCAACCATGCGCTGGACGCGGCGCGCGAACTCGGCGCCGAGGCGAAATTGATCAGGCTGAACAGCCTCGCCTTTCGCAGTTGTGAAGGCTACTACTCCAAGGCCGCACGCGCCTGTACGTGGCCTTGCTCCATCACGCAAATGGACGCGTCGGACCAGATGGATCAAATCTATGAAGCGTTGGTGCATTGGGCGGACGCCGTCATTGTATCGTCGCCGATCCGATGGGGTGCGGCCTCATCCCTTTATTTCAAGATGGCGGAACGCCTGAATTGCGTGCAGAACGCGGTTACGATCCACAACCGGGTGCTCATTCGAAACAAGGTCGCCGGATTTATCATTGTTGGCGGTCAGGACAATATTCAGGCGGTAGCGGGCCAGATGCTTGGTTTCTTCGCCGAGTTGGGTTTCATCTTTCCGCAATTTCCTTATGTCGCTCATTCGCGCGGCTGGTCGCACGAGGACATGGAAAACAACGTCGCAATTGTGCGCGACTCCAGGGATCTTGCCGAAGGCGCCGCCAAACTCACGAAACGATGCCTGGATCTGGCAACGGCTCTCATAGCCCGAGACGTTGCCCCTGCGTCGATCGAGCGCGGCGGGCGCAAGGCGCACCCGATTTAATTCCCGAAGATCCCGCCAAACAATCCGCCCGGCCTCTGCTGTTGTTGCGGCGGCGGCGGCGGCGGCGCCTGGAATTGCGGCTGCGGTGGCGGCGATGAACGCGGCACCGCCTGCTTCTGCGGCGGCGGGCGCTTGGCGGTGGGCGGCGGGGCTACGGGTTTCGGCGGCTCCGGTGCGGCGGTGACGATGGTGGTATCGGGCACTTTGCAATCGGTCAGCCAGATATCGTAGATCGGATGCTCGACGCCGTGCAGGCCCGGGCTCGCCGCATACATCCAGCCGGAAAAGATCCGCTTCACCTCGCCCTGCAGCGTGATCTCGTCGACCTCGACGAAGGCGTCGGTGTTGGCGGCCTCGGTGGCCGGGCGGGTATAGCAGGCACTGGTCTTGACCCGGAGCGCGCCGAACTGGACGGTTTCGCCGATATCCTCGTCGAAATTGATGATGCGCCCGGTGATCTTGTCCAACCCGGAAAAGCTCGCCTTCTTGTTGACGATCTTCTGCGCCGGCGGCTCGGTGACCACCTCGTCGCCGGGCTGCAGGCTGGCGGGCGTCTGAGGCACGGCGCCCCCCTTGGGTTGGCGCTGTCCCGGCGGCAGGCCCGGCAGCGGTGCGGCACCCGGCTGCGGCGGCGCCACCGCGATGCCCGGGGCGGTATTTTGCGGAATGACGGTGGTGCCTGGCGGTGGCGCCAGCGGCTGCGTCTGTACGGATCCCGGCGGCGGCACGCCCTGCCCCGGCGGCGGACGGCTCGGCAGCAGGCGACCCCTCGGCAGTTCCGGCACCTGCTCGTCGTCGTCGTCGAACTGCGGCTGCGGCTCGCCACCCCTGCCGCCGCGCGGAATGGCCCCGGGCGGGCGCGGCGCCGGATCGGAAAAGATATTGCCGATCTGCGCGTGTGCCGGTGGCGCAAGCGAGATCGTCGTGGCGGCCACGAGGGCCGCAATACCTGTCAGGGCAATGGTTCGAAACATCTCGCGGCTTTAAAAGGCGAATCGGGCTCGCGACATTGTACAGATTATCCGCCGCTCGCAGGATCACCGGTTAACACGGCGAATACGGCGGGGAAAGGGCGGTTGGCCGCCTGGCCCGCCTACTGGTCAGCTACCCTCACAAGTGAAATAGTTGCGCCCGATCAAGCGTCGCGCGGGAATACCGCGCCTGATCGCAGGACATCCGGGGCAACCGGAGCAACAGGGGGAAACACTGGAAATGACCGATCGAATTCGCCTTGATGGCCGGGTCGCCGTCGTCACCGGGGCTGCCGGCGTGATCGGCACCGCGACCATGAAGCTGCTCGCCGAACGCGGCGCCCGCCTCGTCGCGGTCGACCGCCGGGAACAGGACCTCAAGGAGGCGATCAGGGACTTGCCGGCCTCGGCGCAGGCGCTGGCGGTGGCCGCCGACGTCACCGACGAGGACGAGGTCGCTGCTTACGTCCGCGCCGCCGTCGATAAATTTGGCACCATCGACGCCTTCTACAACACTGCCGGCATCGAGGGCGACATCACGCCGATCACCGACTATTCGCTGGAGATGTTTCGCCGCGTGCTCGACGTCAACGTGGTCGGGGTGTTTCTGGGGATGAAGCACGTGCTGCCGGTGATGCTGAAGCAGAACAAGGGCAGCATCATCAACACCGCATCGATCGCCGGCCTGATGGGATCGCCGCACATCGCGGTCTACAGCGCCAGCAAGCATGCGGTGATCGGGCTCACCAAAACCGCGGCATGGGAATGCACCGGCACCGGCGTACGCGTCAATGCGGTCTGCCCCGGCCTGATCGACAGCCGCATGCTGAGCACCATCCTGCAGGGCCGCAGCGGCGGCAACTCGCCGCCTCCCAACGACAAGATCGTCGACCGGATTCCGGCGCGGCGGCTCGGACACGCCTCCGAAGTCGCTTCGGTCGTGGCCTTCCTGGCATCCGACGAAGCCAGCTACGTCTCGGGCTCGTCCTACACCGTCGATGGCGGGCGAACCGCCGCCTGAACGCCGTCATTCCGGGGCGCGTGCGAAGCGCGCGAACCCGGAATCCAGAGATTGTCCGCTCGAGATTCCGGGTTCGATGCTGGCGCATCGCCCCGGAATGACAAATCGAACATCAAAAGGTCTTTCCCATGCCCGCCATTCTCGATCCCGATGCCGCCGCCGTCTTCAAGGCCTTCCAGGAGGCCGGCCGGCCGCCTTATGAAACGGTCGGACATACCGAGGCGCGCCAGCTCTATCTGGCCGGCCGCGTGGTCTCCAACCCCGAGCCGCCCGAACTCGAATCGACAAAACCGCTTTCGATCCCCGCCCCGCACGGAACGATTCCCGCGCGCATCTACACGCCGAAAAATCCGAGGCAGACGGCTGGCCTCGCCCCGGTGCTGGTGTTCTTTCACGGCGGCGGCTGGGTGATCGGCGATCTCGATTCCCACGACGTGGTGTGCCGCAAGCTGGCCGACGAAGGCCGCCTGATCGTGATCTCGGTGGATTATCGCCTCGCGCCGGAGCACAAATTCCCGGCCGCCGTCGATGACAGCATCGCGGCGACCAAATGGATCGCCGAAAACGCCAAACAGCTCGGCATCGATGCATCAAAGCTGACGGTCGGCGGCGACAGCGCCGGCGGCAACCTCGCCGCGGTGGTCGCGATCGCGGCGCGCGACGGCAACGGACCCGCCATCGCCGGCCAGGTGCTGATCTACCCCGCCACCGATTTCGCGATGACGCATCCCTCGCACAGCGAGCCGGAGACCAGCCTGCTGCTGACGCATTCGGTGATAAAATGGTTTCGCGATCACTATCTGAACGGCGCCGCCGACGTTCACGACTGGCGCGCTTCGCCCGCCCGCGCCACCACACTGGTGGGTTTGCCGCCGGCCTATGTGCTGACCGCCGGCGCCGATCCCTTGCGCGACGAAGGCGACGAATACGCCGAGAGGCTGAAGCAAGCCGGCGTGGCGGTCACCTACCGGCACTTTGCCGGCCAGTTCCACGGCTTCTTCACCATGGGCAAATTGCTGCAGCAGGCTAACGTCGCCGCCAGCGAGATCGGCGCGTGGCTGAGGGCGATGGACTAAGGGCACCTACCCCGCCGCCCGCGCCGCGCGGCGCAGCGATTGCGGCGGCTGGCCGAAGGCGCGGATGAAGGCGCGGCGCATCCGCTCCGGATCGCGAAAGCCGGTGGCCTCTGCCACGCGCTCGATCGCCTCGGAGGAGGATTGCACGCGCTGGCGCGCCACCTCGATGCGCAGACGCTCCACCGCCTTCGACGGCGTGGTGCCGGTCTCGGCAATGAAGGCGCGGGCAAAATGCCGCGAACTCATGCCGGCCCGCTCGGCCATGTCCTCCACCGTCAGCGGCGCATCGAGATGCTCGCGTGCCCAGGCCAGCAGTGGTGCGAAGCGGCCGGCCGGCGCCTTCAATTCCAGCAGTGAGGAGAATTGCGACTGGCCGCCGCTGCGGCGATGATAGAGCACGAGCTGGCGCGCGGTCTGCTGCGCGATCTCCTCGCCAAAATCGTCCGCCGCCATCGCCAGCGCGAGATCGATGCCGGCGCTGATCCCGGCCGAACTCCAGATGTTGCCATCGCGGACGAAGATCTGGTCCGGCTCCAGTTTTATCTTCGGGTAGGCCTTCACGAAATGCCGGGTGCGCTGCCAGTGCGTGGTGGCGCGGCGGCCGTCGAGCAGGCCGGCTTCCGCCAGAATGTAGGCGCCGGAGCAGACGCTGGCGACGCGCCCGCCGCGCTTTGCCACCGATCGCACCAAGCCGAGCGTCCTGGCGCAGGTTGCCGCCTGCCGCTCCCCCTCGCCGCCGGCCACGACCAGGGTGGTGATACCAGCCGACGGCCTCAAACCGCGCGCCAGCATCTCGACGCCGGACGAACTGCGCACCGGACCCGGTGTTGCCGCCAGCACCCTGATCGACGGCGGCAGGCCGGCGAAGCGGGCGGCGATCTCGAATGCCGAAATCGGACCGGCGGCGTCCAGCAACTGGAAATCCGGAAATACCAGCACGCCGATCATGATCTTGGCCTATGTCCTGAAATGAGGGAAATATGGCATTTCGGACACAAGACCACCATGGCATGATCCTGACGTCAAGCGGTGCGATCGCCGCATTCCCTGTCATTGCCGGGCTTGACCCGGCAATCCACCCTCTTTGCCAGGACTCCTTCGAAGTGGATGGATGCCCGGATCAAGTCCGGGCATGACGACCGAGTCGAACTTTAAAATTGTCGGAGGATTGCTTCATGTCCGCACCGCTCCAGATCGGTATCGTGCTGTTTCCCAGGGTGACCCAGCTCGACTTCACCGGGCCGTTGCAGGTGTTTTCCAGCGTGCCGGGCGCCCAGGTGCACCTGATCTGGAAACGGATCGAACCAGTAACCAGCGACTCGGTGCTGATGATCACGCCGACCGTGAGTTTCGCGGATTGCCCGCAGCTCGACGTGATCTGCGTGCCCGGCGGGCTCGGCACCGACGACATGATCAATGACGAGGAGATGCTGGCCTTCCTGCGCAAGCAGGCCGCAGGCGCAAAATACATCACCTCGGTGTGCACGGGATCGCTGGTGCTGGGCGCCGCCGGCCTGCTGCAAGGTTTTCGCGCGGCGACGCACTGGACGGCGATGGATTTCCTGCCGGCGTTCGGCGCGATCCCGACCAAAACCCGGGTGTGCGTCGACCGCAACCGCGTCACCGGCGGTGGCGTCACCGCGGGCATCGATTTCGCGCTGACGCTGGTGTCGCTGCTGGTCGACCGGCCCACCGCGGAGGCGATCCAGTTGCGGCTCGAATACAACCCGGCGCCGCCGTTCAATGCCGGCTCGCCCGACACCGCGCCGCCGGAAATCCTCGCCCTGATGAAGGACAGGATCGCGGCTTCGCAGGCGCGCCGCGGCGAGATGATCGGCCGCGCACGCGCCCGGATGGAGTCGGGCTACCCCGCTACCGCGTGACGATTGCGCCTAGCGCGGACGGGCATGTACGAAGCGACTGGCGCGCGTGAAGCGCAACATCATCATCGGCGCAAGGAGCCAGGATAGCGGCGGCGACAGCAGGAAGCTGGCCAGCACCATCGCGGGAATCCAGAACGATGCGTGGGCAGCCAGCGCCGGGATGGTCAGGATCGCGACAATGCCGGCACCGAACACCACGGCATTGACCATCGAAAAGATCAGCGCGGCCACTCTGACCCGCGCGAGGGTGTTTTCTGTCATCTTGTGGCCTCTCGTTTATGGATTGTCGGACGACCAACGCGCCGGTGATACAAGGGTTCCTGCGTCCACAATCTCAAGGGGTTTTGATCCTGCTGGCGCCCCGGGAATCCCCCGGATCCGCCAAAGAAAAAGGCCGCCCGGTTTCCCGGACGGCCTTTCCTGTCCTACGGCAGCTCCACATTGACGGGCGATTTCAGGATTTCAGCGCCGGGGGCCTATCTCCCAGCCACATCCTGATCGGCAGCCGCTGCATATCGGGGCAGTCGCGATCTGTTGCCCGAACCGACGCGATGGTCTCCCATCTCCGTAAGATGATCGATTGAGCCATGGCAGCGCTTTGGGCTCAAGGATGCGATGACCGATGTCCCCGCTGTTCCCGTAATTCACAGGCCCTTGGCTCCGTCATTCCGGGGCGCGAGCGCAGCGAGCGAACCCGGAATCTGGAGATCGTGAGCGAGATTCCCCGATGTGCACTTGCACATCTGAGGTTCGCGCTGCGCGCGCCCCGGAATGACGATAGCCGATTTTCAGTTGCCCGGGGTCCAGGGCTGGTAGTCGCCGGTCGCCTTGGGACGGCGGCCGCTGGCGAGCGTCGAGCCTGACGGACGGTAGGCCGCCGGTGTCCCCGTCATGTTGGGGACATGCGGCTTTTCCCATTCGCGTGGGCTGTAGTTCTCTTCGGTCGGCGCGACGTCGACGGTGTGGTGCAGCCAGCCGTGCCAGGACGGCGGCACCCGGGTGGCCTCGGCATAACCGTTGTAGATCACCCAGCGCCGCTCGAAGCCGAGCGTGGGATCGATCTTTCGGCCCTTGGTGCGGTAATACAGGTTGCCCTGCTCGTCCTTGCCGACCAGTTCGCCGAACCGCCAGGTCCACAATTGGGTGCCGAAGGTCTGGCCGCTCCACCATGTGAACAACTTCAGGAAAAACAGTTTCATGCGCGAGGCCGGTTCGAGAACATTTCAGGCTCTGATGCCACCGGCGCGCCGAATTGTCCAGTTGAAGTCCGCGCCCGCGAGCGGGTCCGCCGGGGTCACGCGGCCGACAACTTTCGGTGAACCGTGGCCGCGAAATCGGCGCAATCCGTTCATGCCGCGTACAGTTCCGCTCCGACAGGTTGAGACCCTCGCACAATTGATGCGGGGCTCGGGAACGCCTTTCGGCCGGCAGGGTTTAGACGTCGGAAGGGTCTTGGATGAAGCCCCGCAAATGGAGCCGATGATGAATAGCCTGAAGGTTTTGAGTATCGCTGCTGCGATGTCGCTGGCGCTGGGTGCGCCGACCGCGAGTTTTGCCCAGACCAAGTGGTCCGGACCCGGTGGCGGCGGAGCTGCGGTAGGCGGCGGAGGAATTCGCGCCGGCGGCGGTGGCGGGAGCGGAGGAATGGCCCTCGGCGGTGGTGGCATGCGCGCCGGCGGTGGTGGTTTTGCCGCCAATCCCGGCGGCGGCACGAAATGGAGTGGCCCTGTCGGCGGCGGAAGCCTTGGCGGCGGCAGCAACTGGCAGAGCGGCGGCGGCCGTCATTACCAGCACCAGCACCACCACCGGCGTTACGGCGGCTTTGGTACCGGCCTGGTGATTGGCGGCGCGCTGGGCTCAAGCTACGGCTATTACGGCTCACCGGGCTATGGACCGGGCTACGGCTATTACGACGACGATTATTACGATGAGGGCGTCGTTGCGGTGGCTCCGGCCGGCGGCGACGCCGTCGAGTATTGCAAGCAGCGCTTCCGCTCTTACGACGTGCGAAGCGGCACCTATCTCGGCTATGACGGCTTGCGGCACGCCTGCCCGTAACACCATCTGATCGGCTGATATGAGGGGATGGCGCATTCCGTGCGCCATCCTTTTCTCATGCAGCGCCCCGGCTCAAGACAATGCCTGCCGCCGGGCCGCCCGCACGCGCACGCCGTGGGGCGTATCGCCAAACCGGCGGCGGAAGCTGCGGTTGAAATGGGAAATGTCTGAAAATCCCGCCCGGGATGCAATTTCACTGATCTTCAGGCGGGTGCAGTCCGAAGCGCGCAGCATCGTAACGGCGCGTTCGAGCCGATGGTCAAGCAAATGCTGGGCGAAGCTGCGCCCGGTCGATTCCAGCAGCCGGTGCAGATAGCGCTCCGAAATGCCGAGTTGCCCCGCGACCTGCGTCGGGTCGAGACCCGCCTCACCGGCGCGGGATGCGATTTCCGCCAGCACCACGCTCTGCCGCGCCGCCTGCACGCCCCGCTCCCGCACCAGCGCCTGCGCGTCGCCGCGAACGCCGAGCGCATAGAGCGCAAGATCGCGGATGTGCATCGTCGCGAGCGTGAGGTCGCAGTCCTGTTCGAGCGAGAACAGCGTGGCGAGATAGCCTTCCAGCAGACGGATGCCGACATTGTCGCCGCCGACGCAGCGCTGTACCGGCTCCCTGATGCCGGCAAGCAGCGGCTCGATCGGCGCGCGCTCCATGCAGATGGTCCAGGCGTGGCTGTCGTCGAGCGAATGCAGAGAACTCGGACGACGGCTTTCGAGAATGACCGCGCCATGCTGCTCGTAGCGGTCGAGGCCGCGCACGCCCTCCACGCGGAAGCGGCCGCCGCAACTGATGTTGATCGAGATCAGATCGCGCCCGTCCGCCATATGCGCGGGCTTTCGCGAAAACGTCGATGGCGTGCCGTCGATGAAGCCGGCGCCGACCGCGCCGAAGCTCCTGGCAACCACCGAAACCGGCCGGCCGTCGGTCGAACGGTTGACGACGTCGAGCTCCATGTTCAGCTTCATGAAACCCTGCCGGCCACGCACGACGGTCCCCGCCGGCAGCGGACCGCTTGATACACGGATTGACGAATCCGGCGTTGCGCTCATGGGCGGCACCTCTTGTGCTAACCGATAGGCGTCATTGCCGCAGAAAGCTGCCGACATTGGCAGATCGTCGTTAGGTCAAGCCAGCCGCGCGCTTTGTTCAACGCTGCGACAACACGGCGCATCCGGGCGATGGGCCGGCAGCGAACATCGCTGTGCGCTCACAGCCTAATTTATTGACCTACCGGCATTTCCTGAACCCCCCGCACCGCCGCGCCAACCGATCGTCAGCACCGCGCTTTTGCGTGCCAACCCCTCAGGAGGGACCTCATGACCCAGGTCGTACATTCAACACGTCCCCACCGCGCCCGCGCGCTGTTCGTGGGTACCATGACCGCCTTGCTTGCCGCCTGTTCGCTCGGCGGCCCCGCGCACGCCGAAGACGCCAGCATCAACGAGGCCGTTTTCGATGCCCAATCCACCTTCTTCGCCGCGATCGTCACGGTGAAGAACGACGGCGAAAAGTGGACGCATGTCCTGCCCGGGAGCGTCGGCTTCGACGCCCGTCTGAAGGTGGATACAAGATGGCCCGGCTACGTCGAGCGGGTCGGCGTCTGGCTCGGTGACTGCAATGGCACCGGATGCGGATCCAATCCGAGAATCCTGTTCGAAGTGCCGTTGCAACGGGACTTCGACGTCAACCGCAGCCTCTCGTTCCCGGTCGAAAAGCTGCTCGAAGCCCGTTCCGGCGCCATCGGCTATCGCGACCTGATCATGAATCGCTGCAACTCCAGGCCAGCGACCGAGCCTCACAGCTTCAAGATGACCATCGACGCGACCTTTTCCGCCAATACCCGAAAGGCCACGGCCGAGGGTAATTTCGATCCTGTGGAGGTCGGCTCGGGGTTCAATGGCGGCGATGTGACCCGTCATGATACGTTCGAGATCAATGTGGACTGCCTCGGGCCGCCGCGGAACACGGCGGACCGCAATGCCGATCCCGATCCGCATCGGACCAAGATCACGGCGACCGGCATCGACCTGTTTCTCACGACCTTCGCGACCCCCGCCTCCACCCAACACGGCCCGAGCGGCACCCAGTGCAAGCCGTTGAAGGTCACGACCCGGGTTGCGACCGACAAGGCCGGCCCGGTCAATGTGAAGCTGTGGCGCCAGGTCAATGGCGGCGCGATCACGGGCGAAAGCAAGCAGATGCACGCGGAAGCATTGGGCGGCGGCAAGTTCGGCGATGACTGGAACGAGGTCGAGCACTTCACCCAGACCACCACGGTGCAGTACAAGGCCGAAGTGCTCGGCGGCACGTTCGCGCCGTCGACCAAGTGGAAGAGCATCACCATTCACTGCAATGGCGATTACGCTCCGCCGCAGAGCAACGCCAATCCCGACAATCGCAACCCGCCCGCTGGCAAGCCGCAGAAGGAGGCCAAGGTCCCGACCATCGTGACGCCACCGCCGCGCGTAACACCGCCGCCGCCGCGCATTGTCTGTGTCGGCGGCAAGGCCACGGCCGGCGCATGCGCCTGCCCTCCCGCGACGAGTCCGATCCAAAAGAGCAGCACCTCGTTCCAGTGCGTGAAGGTCGCGCAGGTCCCCGACCGGCGCGTCGGCTGGCAGGGCTCGCACGCTTCGATGCAGCGGCGTCCAATGGTTCAAACCAAGACCGCGCCCGGGCCGCGCCCGCAGCCCATGTACCGCCCGTTCATGCGTCCCGGATTGCGGTAACGCGCGGATACAAGTGAACATCGACGGAGGACGGCGTACTTCGGTGCGCCGTCCTTTTTCGTCAGGAGCGCAGCGCCATGGTGACGCCGCCGAGCGTCACCACCAAAGCGGTTATTTCGCGCAGGCCGAGCGGCTCGTGCAGCATCGCGCCGGCCGACAGCACGCCGATCACCGGCACCAGCAGCGTGCCGATCGAGGCGGTCGCCGCCGGCAACCGCTCCAGGGCGGCGAACCAGTAGACGTAGCACAGGCAAAACTGGATCAGCGTCATATAGAGCATCGAGGCCCAGCCAACCGCCGACAGCGCCGAAAGCTGCGGCTGTTCGACCGCGAGCCCGACGATCGCAATCGGCAGGCAGCCGAGCCCGATCTGCCAGGCCGCCAGCGACAAGGGCGGCATCGCCAGCGGAAAATGTTTTGTCAGCACGGTGCCGAGCGCCACGCAGATCGCGCCGGCCAGCACGCACAGAAATCCCGGCAGTTTTGCAAAACTGGCCTCGAGGCCGTGGCCGCCGATCAGGACCGCGATGCCGGCCAGCGCCACCGCCAGCGACACCGCGCGCAGCGGCGACAGCCGCTCGCCGAGAATCGGCCAGGCCAGCAGCGCCACCCAGACCGGAATCGAAATGGCAAGCACCGCGGCCTCGCTGGCATTGAGCCACAGCAGCGCCAGCCCCATGAAGGCGACCCAGCCGCCGATCGTCAGCAGCGATACCAGCAATAGCCGCGACCACATCGGCCTAGGCACGGCGAGACTTTGCCGCCGCGCCACCGCGATCAGCGCCAGCGCCGCGGCGCCGACGAGGCCGCTCAGCCCGCGCGACGACAGCGGCGGCCACTCGCTCAGCAGGTTCTTCATGATCGGAAAGTTGAGGCCCCAGCCCACCGAGGTGACGGCGAGGAACGCAAGGCCGAGCGGCGAGATGGTTTTCGCCAGGCGCTGGGTTGGCAGACCG
The DNA here is from genome assembly GCA_030684475.1 of Reyranella sp. Taxonomy (GTDB): domain Bacteria; phylum Pseudomonadota; class Alphaproteobacteria; order Reyranellales; family Reyranellaceae; genus Reyranella. The sequence continues at coordinate 16,068 of JAUXWB010000408.1, forward strand.
CTCATGACCGCGTCGCCAGCACGACGCCGGCCAGCGTGAACACCAGGGCCGCGATCTGGCCGGGGCCGAGCGGCTCGCCCAGCGCCACCGCTGACGCCGCCACGCCGATCACCGGCACCGCCATGGTGCCGATCGCCGCCACCGAGGCCGGCAGCCGCGCCAAAGCCGCGAACCAGGCCACATCGGCGACGCAGAACGGAATCACCGGCGAAGAGAACAGCAGGAGCCAGCCGAGGTTCGACCACGCCGCGCGGTCGGTGGTCTCGACCAGCAGGCCGACGATGGCGACCGGCAGGCAGCCGATTCCGATCTGCCAGGCGGCGGCGGACAAAGGCGGCAGGCTGAGCGGCAGCTTCTTCGCCAGCACGGTGCCGACGGCAAAGCCGAGCGCGCCGCCGAGCGCCATGATGATGCCCGGCAGCTTTTCCATGCTGGCGGCAAACCCGTTGCCGCCCATGATCGAGGCGAGGCCGGCGAACGCCATGACAAGCGAAATCACCCGCAGCAGATTGGGCCGCTCGCCCAGCACCGGCCAGGCCAGCAGCGAGGCCCAGATCGGCATGGTGTAGGCGATCAAAGCGGCCTCGCTGGCCGGCAGCCACAACAGCGCCAGCCCCATCAGCGCCATCCACAGCGCGACGTTGAGCATCGCCGCCAGCACCAGCCGCGGCCACAGCGCGCGCGGCACGCGCAGGCTCTGGCCCGAGAACAGCGCAAGGACAGCCAGCAGCCCGGCGCCGATCACGCCGGTGGTGCCGCGCATGGTCAGCGGCGGCAGCTCGCTCAAAAGGTATTTTGTCACCGGCCAATTAAAACCCCACCCCACCGAGGTGATGGCGAGGAACATCAGGCCGGCCGGCGTGATGGGCACACGCGCGCTTCGCGGGAGTGAGTCGGTCATGGGGAAGGAATTCAACCGGTGGAATCGACGGCACCATGAAGGTTTTCCGCAGGCGAAGCCATGCGCCGGCCGGCATGCCTGCCCGGACTTCCGTAGCCCTACGTGAGTCTTCCCGGAGCAACCCCCGGAGCACAAAATATAGTTGCCCTGTGAACAGCGGGGTGAAGCCCGATCGGGGGACCGAAAACAAAATTTTTTCGCTTGGGATTCTCTGAGGACTCACTGATACTTGGCGGCATCAGAGCGGCCCGGCGGCGTCTGGTTTTCCCCAATTTGCACCATATTTAGTGTTTGATTCAGGAACTCGTACTAATCCTTGACGGGTGCCGCGGAGTCGGCCTAGTTTTGGATCGTTCGGTGCCGGGTGGTTTTTGGTCCCGCCGGACGCTCCCTGACAGGGTTCCAGATCGACCATTCCGAGCGCCTTAGCGGCACGGGTGACGGGCTTGCTTGCCCTGAATTCGGGGGGCTTTCGGAACGAAAAAATCGGGCCAACAATGGCCCACGGTTCGAGGGTTGGGGCGTTGAAAGAGAAACAGGCCGGTCCACCGGCTGAGCTGCGGATGTTTGAGCACAGCGGTAACTGTGGGGCTCAGGGGTTCGCTCAAGGAATAACACCCGGCTCCGCGGTGCAACGCGATCCGGTCAACTAGAACGGGGCACGACCATGCGAATCGAACGACGCAACACCACCCAGGGCCAGTCACCTTACACTGGCCTGGATTTCAGATTGACGACGTCCGAGATCCGCAACCCCGACGGCTCGGTGGTGTTCCGGCTGGAAAACGTCGAGGTGCCGGAGTTCTGGTCGCAGGTCGCCTCCGACGTGCTGGCGCAGAAGTATTTTCGCAAGGCCGGCGTCGCCGCCCGCCTGAAGAAGGTCGAGGAAGAGACCGTGCCGTCCTGGCTGTGGCGCTCGGTGCCCGACACCGAGGCGCTGGCCACCCTGCCCGAAGCCGAGCGCTATGTCAGCGAACTCTCCGCCAAACAGGTATTCGACCGCCTGAGCGGCTGCTGGACCTATTGGGGCTGGAAGGGCGGCTACTTCACGTCAGAAGAGGACGCCCGCACCTTCAACGACGAGCTGCGCTACATGCTGGCAAAGCAGATGGTGGCGCCGAATTCGCCGCAGTGGTTCAACACCGGCCTGCACTGGGCTTACGGCGTCGACGGCCCCGGCCAGGGCCATTATTACGTCGATCCCTTCACCCAGAAACTGACCAAATCAAAGTCGTCCTACGAGCATCCGCAGCCGCATGCCTGCTTCATCCAGGGCGTCAATGACGACCTCGTCAACGAGGGCGGCATCATGGATCTGTGGGTGCGCGAGGCGCGCCTGTTCAAATACGGCTCCGGCACCGGCTCCAATTTTTCCCGTTTGCGCGGCGAAGGCGAACGCCTGTCCGGCGGCGGCCGTTCCTCCGGCCTGATGAGCTTCCTCAAGATCGGCGACCGCGCCGCCGGCGCCATCAAGTCCGGCGGCACCACGCGCCGCGCCGCCAAGATGGTGGTGGTCGACGCCGATCATCCCGACATCGAGACCTATATCGACTGGAAGGTGAAGGAAGAGCAGAAGGTCGCCGCCCTCGTCACCGGCTCGAAACTCAACCAGCGCCATCTGAAGGCCGTGCTGAAGGCTTGCGTCAACTGCGAAGGCTCAGGCGACGACTGTTTTGATCCCGAGAAGAACCCTGCCCTGCGCCGCGAAATCAAACTCGCGCGCCGCGCCATGGTCGCCGACGGCATGATCAAGCGCGTCATTCAGTTCGCCAAACAAGGCTACAAGGAGATCGATTTCCCGGTCTACGACACCGACTGGGATTCCGAGGCCTATCTCACGGTCTCCGGCCAGAACTCCAACAACTCGGTCTCGCTGAAGGA
>JAUXWB010000411.1 GCA_030684475.1 Reyranella sp.
AGGTCATCATGGCGACGCCGCTGCCGTTGCAGGCGAGCAGGTAGTGCATGCCGTCGTCCTGGCCCATATGCGACATCGAATCGAGCGCGAAGGCGACGTTGCCCGTCCACACATGCGTGATGCGGATGCCTTCGAGCTGCGGGAAGCGGTCGATCATGTACTGGTACAGGATCGGCGCGCTCACCTCCGGCGGCGCCGCGGTGAAACGGGCGCGACCGCCGAAGATCAGGTGCTTGCCGTCGGGCGAGGGCCGGTAATAGGTCAGCACGCGCTTGGTGTCGCCGATCGAGCGCTGCAACGGGATCAGTTCCGTCGCCGGCATCGGCAGCTCTTCGGTGGCGATGATGTGGCTCGCTACGGGCACGACGCGCATCTTCAGCTTCGGCGTGAGATCGCCGGTATAACCGTTGGTCGCGATCACGACTTCACGGCAGGCGATCGGCCCCTTGGCCGTCAGCACGCGCCAGCCGACACCGGTCTTCTCGATGCGCTCGGCCTCGACATTGCCGCACAACACGGCGCCCTGCTTGTGCGCGGCTTCGAGCAGGCCCCTGTAATAGCGCGCCGGATGGAGATTGCCGCCGCTCTTCACGTACATGCCGCCGTAGTAATAGTCGGATGCCATCATTTCGCGCACGCGCTCGCGCGGAATCATCTCGGCGCCGACATTGGCGTATTTGTTGAACATCTCGACCTTGCGCGCCTGGTCGTCATAGTGCTTGGGCGTCCAGGCGCCGGTGAAGCGGCCGGTGGTGATCAGCCCGCAATCGATCCCTTCGCGCGCGATGATGTCGATCAGGGTCTGCAGCGAGTCGGCGCCGCTGCCCAGGAACTCCGCCTTCTTGAGCTCGAACTCCGCATCGACCTTAGGGTTCTTGCCGCCCAGCCCCTTGGCGATGTTGGTGCCACCGGAGATCATGCCGCCGTTGCGCGTCGAGGCACCGATGCCAAACACGCCGCGTTCCAGCACCACGCAGTCAATGCCGTTGCGCCTGAGCTCGAGCGCCGTCGAAAGGCCGCCATAGCCCGCTCCCACGATCGCCACGTCGGTCCTCGCCGGCGGGTCGACGCTCAGCGCGTTGTTGGGCGTCCACGCCTCCCACCACCAGGGCTGGGCCTTGAACTCGGGATGGAAGATATCGGTACGCATCAGAAATCCGTCACCTTGCCGTTGAACTGCCAGTCGCCGTAGCGCGTCGGTTCGGGCCCTGGAGGGCCGCCGATCTCCTCGACTTTCTTGGGTTTTTCGGGCGGGACAGGCGGTGTCGGCTCGGCCTTTGCGGGCTCGGGAGGCGTGGATTTCTTGGTATCGGTCATGGCCCATGATGCCCCGGGGCGTCTTGATTCGCCACAGTTGGGGACCATCTTTCCCGCCATGAACTACTTCAAGACTGCTCTTCTTCTGGCCGCCCTCACCGGTTTCGTCCTGGTCGCGGGCTATCTGCTGGGTGGCGAGTCCGGCCTGGTCATCGCGCTTGTCGCGGCGCTGGGCATGAACCTGTTCGCCTACTGGAACAGCGACAAGATGGTGCTGCGCATGAGCAACGCCCACGAGGTCGGACCGCAAAACGCGCCCGAACTCTACGGCATCGTCCAAAGCCTGGCCGAGCGCGCCGGCCTGCCGATGCCGCGCGTCTACATCATCGACGAGGAGCAGCCCAACGCCTTCGCCACCGGCCGCAATCCCGCAAACGCCGCGGTCGCCGCGACCACCGGCCTGCTGCGCCATCTCAGCCGCGAGGAGGTCGCGGGGGTGATGGCGCACGAGCTGAGCCACATCCGCCACCGCGACACGCTGATCATGACCATCGCCGCCACGCTGTCGGGCGCCATCGGTATGCTGGCGAGCTTCGGCGGCCTGATGGGCGGCGGGCGCGATTCGGATGGCCGGCCGCTGGTCAATCCCATCGTGGCCATCGCCGCCATGATCCTGGCGCCGCTCGCCGCGGCGCTGGTGCAGATGGCGATCAGCCGCGGCCGCGAATATGAGGCCGACCGCATGGGCGCGGAGATCTCCGGCCAGCCGCTGTGGCTCGCCTCGGCGCTGGCCAAGCTGCATGCCGGCACCCAGCAGATCCCCAACCGGGCGGCCGAAGCCAATCCGGCGACGGCGCACATGTATATCGCCAACCCGCTGTCGGCCGGCGGCCTGCGCAGTATGTTTTCGACCCATCCGCCGATGGAGGAGCGTATCGCGCGGCTGGAGGCGATGGCGGGCCAGATGGGCGGCGATTATCGCGCGGCATCGCGGCCGACCACCAATCCCTGGACCACTGCGGTCCCGCAGGCGCCGCGTCGCGGCCCCTGGGGCTGAGCTAAGGCTTCGGTAAAGCGGCCGGCTCCTCGCCGAGATCGACGTCCAAAATGCGCTGACCGCGCTTGGTGATGCGGTCGGCCGAGATGTCGACCTCGCGCAGGTCCTTCTCGGTCATGGCGAAGTGCGCTTTCAGCTTCTCGACCCGGTCGTCGAGCCGCCGGACGTCCTCCAGCAGCAGCCCGACCGTCTTCTGGATCTCGCCCGCCTGCTCGCGCATGCGCACGTCCTTCAGGACGGCGCGCACGGTGTTCAGTGTCGCCATCATGGTGGTGGGCGACACGATCCAGACGCGGGCGCGGTAGGATTCCTCGACCAGACCCGTGAAGTTGGCGTGCAGCTCGGCGTAGACCGCCTCGGAGGGTAGGAACATCAGCGCCGATTCGGCAGTCTCGCCGGACACGATGTACTTGGTTCGGATGTCGCCTATGTGCTTGCGGATCGCCTGCTGGAAGCTTCGCTGGGCGATGGCCAGGGCCGCCGTATCGCCCGCCGCCACGGCGCGCAGCGCGCTATAACTTTCCAGCGGGAACTTGGCGTCGATGGCGATCGAGCCAGGCGGGTTGGGGAGCTTCAGCAGGCAGTCGACGCGTACCCCTGAAGACAGCGTCGACTGGAATTCGTAGGCCGAGGGCGGCAGCGCGCTTTGCACCAGGTCATTTAGCTGGACCTCGCCGAAGGCGCCGCGCGCCTGCTTGTTGGACAGCACCTCCTGGAGGCTCACGACCTGGGTCGAGAGCTCGCCGATCTTCTTCTGCGCTTCGTCGATGCGGACCAGCCGCTCGCGCAGGTCGGTGACGATCTGGCCGGTGGCCTTCTCGGTGCGGTCCAGCCGCTCGTCGACCACCTTGCTGAGGGCCTGTTCCTGCTCGCGCAGCGAACGTTCGACCCGCTGGACGGTTTCGGCCTGCTGGCTGAGCGCCAGAGCCAGTTGCTGGCGCATGGCATCGGCCTCGTTGCCGCCGCGGCGGGTCAGCACGAGCACCAGCACCAGGATCAGCAGCGCGATAGCCGCCAGAAGCACGATCGTCAGGGCATCCATTGGCTCCTTTATAAGCCCCCCGCTCGACAAGAGCACGGCTGCCCGTTAATTCAGCGCCCATGCCCCCACTTCACGATCCCCCATTCCACGACCCTGACGTCTGGCTGTTCGACCTCGACAACACGCTCTATCCGGCGCGCTGCAACCTGTT
>JAUXWB010000412.1 GCA_030684475.1 Reyranella sp.
GCGCCGCCATCACCTTGACAGTGCTCGCCTTCAACCTGCTGGGCGACGGCATCCGCGACATGCTCGATCCCAGGCTGCGCGGCTCGGTTTAGGACTCTTTTTTACTAAGCCGCCGGCGCTTTCAGCGGGAACGTCACGCCGCCGTCGTGCAGGTGGCACGAAGCCCAGTGGCCGGGCTTGACCTCGGTCAAGGTCGGCACGTCGACCTTGCAGCGCGGCATGGCGTAGGGGCAGCGGGTGTGGAAGTGGCAGCCCGGCGGCGGATTGATCGGGCTCGGCACGTCGCCGGTCAGGATCACGCGCTTGCGGCCGCGCATGCCCGACTTGGGGATCGGCACCGCCGAGAGCAGCGCCTCGGAGTAGGGATGCAACGGCATCTCGAACAGGCTGCGCTTGTCTGTCATCTCGACGATGCGGCCGAGATACATCACCGCGACACGGTGGCTGATGTGCTCGACGACGGCGAGGTCGTGGGCGACGAACAGGTAGGAGAGCTTGAACTCCTCCTGCAGATCGATCAGCAGATTGATGATCTGCGCCTGGATCGAGACGTCGAGTGCCGACACCGGCTCGTCGCCCACGATCAGCTCGGGGCTGAGGGCGAGCGCGCGGGCGATGCCGATCCTCTGGCGCTGGCCGCCGGAGAATTCGTGCGGGTAGGAGAGCATGGCGGCGGGCCTAAGGCCGACGCGCTCGAACAGGTAGGCGACACGCTGGCGGCGCTCGGCCGGCGTGCCGACATCGTGGATGATCAGCGGCTCGCCTACGATCTCGCCCGCCGTCATGCGCGGGTTCAGCGAGGCGTAGGGATCCTGGTAGATCATCTGCATGCGCCGCCGGTAGGGCAGCATGCCTTGCGCGTCGAGGCCGGTGATGTCCTCGCCGCCGACGCGGATGGTGCCGCCGGTCGGCTCGAGCAGTTTCAGGAGCGTGCGGCCCACCGTCGACTTGCCGCAGCCGCTTTCGCCCACCAGCCCCAGGGTCTCGCCGCGCTTGAGGTTGAACGACACACCGTCGACGGCGTAGACGTGGCCCGAGACGCGGCTGAACACGCCCTTGTGGATCGGGAAATGCTTCTTCAGTCCGGAGACTTCGAGCAGCGGCTCGTTCATGCCGCCCCTCCCAGCAGGCGGTCGGCGTGCCAGCAGGCGACCCAATGGCCGGGCCGCTGCTCCTCGAGCGCTGGCGCCTCGCTGCGGCAGCGGTCGGTGGCAAAGCCGCAACGCGGCGCGAAGCTACAGCCGGGCGGCAGGTCGAACAGCGACGGCACCATGCCCTTGATTTCGTTCAGCCGCGCGCGCGCGCCGTTGCTCTGCGCCGCGGTATCGAGGTGCGGAATAGAGCCCAGCAGCCCCTTCGTATAGGGATGGCCGGGATTGTCGAATAGCTCGGCGGCGGCAGCCTCCTCGACCTTGCGGCCGGCGTACATGACCACGACGCGGTCGGCGTTCTCGGCGACCACACCCATGTCGTGGGTGATCAGCACGATGGCGGTGCCGTAGGTCTCCTGCAACTCGCGCATCAGGTCGAGGATCTGGGCCTGGATGGTGACGTCGAGCGCCGTCGTCGGCTCGTCGGCGATCAGCACCTTGGGATTGCACGACAGCGCCATGGCGATCATGACGCGCTGGCGCATGCCGCCCGACATCTGGTGCGGGTAGGCATGGACGCGTCGCTCGGGCTCGGGGATGTAGACGCGGCGCAGCATTTCCACGGCGCGGTCCATCGCCTCCTTGCGCGACAGGCCCTGGTGCAGTGCGATCGCCTCGCTCACCTGGCGGCCGATGGTGAACAGCGGGTTGAGCGAGGTCATCGGCTCCTGGAAGATCATCGAGATCTCGTTGCCGCGGATACGCTCCATTTCGGGCTCGCTGAGCTCGAGCAGG
>JAUXWB010000418.1 GCA_030684475.1 Reyranella sp.
TTCGATGGCCGCGAAAGTCGGCCTGGTCTCGCCGTCGGCGCCGGGGCTACCGGCATATCGAAGGACCAGTTCGCCAAGTTCGACGCAGTAGGCCGTGTCGTTGGCTTGCGCCCACGTCGGAATCGGAAACAGCAGGAGCGCGAGGGCGCCAACCAGAACGTTGGTGAGTTTGCCATGCGCCATGCGGGTTGCCCTACGTTCGCCAGAGCTCTTGCGAAGATGTTGCGGCCATCGCTGGCCGGGCGAAGCTCATGGCGCTATTTCTTCTCGAACGCTGGGACTTCGACCTTGATGTTCATGGTCTTCGAGTCGCTCTGGCCCGGCATATGTCCACCGCCCACGATCATGTAGAGCATGCCATTGTTTCCGTCGGCCATCCGTTTCCCCAACGCCAGTTACATCGGAAGAAACGCGATCCGAGGCCCTGCGGTTCCCAGGCGACCGCACCACGGAGCCGCAAGGCGGTTCATCCCAAACCCAGCGAGCCGGGTCAGCACCAGCCATCCGACGTGCCGTGCGGTACCCGCTGCAGGATCTTGGTCCGGCCTAGGAGGGGAAGCAGCGTGTAGATGCGCGCCGTGATCAGGTCGTCCGACGTGAGTTCCGCCGTCACCTTGTAGGTCCTGCCATCGTCCGGATTGTAGAACCAGCCATCTTTCCAGCGGTTGGGACCATCGGGATGGAGATTCCAGAGAACGGTGAGGCCGCACAAGCCGCGCTGCCGCAGCGCTGGATCGGGATTGTGCTTGTCGCGATTGAGGACGCCCTGGGGATCGCGGGGTATCTGCAGCCAGAGGACCCACCCGCACAGCAGCCCGTTGCAGTCGAAGATCTGCACGGCCACCTCGCCGTCCATCAGCCATACGCTGTCCAATAGGGCCGCGCGGGCGACGGCGAACGGAACGGCGATCAACAGGAGGGCCACCAGGAGCACGGCAGGCCGACTGGACCTCCATACCGGTTTCATGCGGCCCCCCATCCTCACATCGCGCGCATCAGCGCCGCGCCCTTGTCGAGCAACGGCAGGACCTTGTCCTTGCCTTCTGAGGGCACGCCGAACACGACGCGGTCGACGCCGGCATCGCGGGCGCGCTTCAGCGCCTCGCCGTCCATGGCGACACCGAACAGCGTCACCGGCACCTCGTCCGGCTTGCGGCCCGCCGCCGCCAGCATCTCGCGGAACGGCGGCAGCATCGCCAAGGTGTCGCCGCCGCGGCCGCCGATCGGCATCCAGCCGTTGGCGTAGGCGATGGCGCGGCGCGCGCCCTGCGGGAAGCCGCCGCCGACGATGATCGGCGGATGCGGCTTCTGCACCGGCTTGGGCCACTGCATCATCTCGTCGAACTTCACGAGCTCGCCGGCGTACGTCGGCTTCGAGCTCCCCCAGATCGCCTTCATCGCCTCGATGCGCTCGCGCATCAGCTTGAAGCGCGTGGCGAAGGCCGTGCCGTGGTCGGCCATCTCCTCTTCGTTCCAGCCGCCGCCGATGCCGAACAGCAGGCGGCCGTTGGACAGGCGGTCGACGGTAGAAACTTCCTTGGCGGTGTGGATGGGATCGCGCTGGATCACCAGGCAGACGCCGGTGCCGAGCCTGATCTTTTTGGTGACGACGGCGGCGGCGCCCATCGCCACGAAGGGATCGTAGGTGTCGTAGTACCATTTTGGCAGTTCGGCGCCGCCCGGCCACGGCGACTTGCGGCTGGTGGGGATGTGGCTGTGCTCGGGAAACCAGAGCGATTCGAAGCCGCGTGCCTCGGCCTCGATGGCGAGTTCGTGCGGCTGGATCGCGTAGTCCGTCGGAAACATCGTGATGCCGATCTTCATGTCTCGTCTCCCCAGCTGGCGTTTACGTCAGTCTATACACTCCTCGGCGCTCATGCTCATAGGGACTGCAAGCCTCCGGCTCGCTCATGATCATGAGCGAGCCGGAGGCTCGCGGTCCGGAAAACCATGAGAGTCGCTCAGGCCACCGCCGGCTCGCGGCGATCGGGTCTCTGCACCGACATGCCCTGGGACAGCCTGGAACTCCCATGGCCCGGCAGAGGCTCCAGCGCTATTGATGGCCGATGTTCTCATCCTTCTTCCCGAACCCAAAACTCTTCTTTCCGGCCGCGGTCCTGTGGACGGCCCTCATCATGGCGCTGTGGTACGGCATCGGCCGCGACCTCGGCCCCCAGCTCAGCCTCGGCGGCCTCATAGGCTTCGCCTACCCGCCGGCCACCGCCGACGGGGCGTCCATCGCCGTCGAGACGGCGCGCAACATCTGGCTCTACCAGTACATGATCGCGACCGGCGCGCTCTTCGTCATCCTGGTCGGCTGGCTGATGCCGCACCGCTGGTTCCGCTGGTCGGTCGGCGTTTCGGCGGTCATCATCTTCTTCATCTGGTTCCAGGTGCAGCTCGACGTGATGATCAACAACTGGTTCGGCACCTTCTACAACATGATCCAGCAGGCGCTGGCCAAGCCGAACGCGGTCACGCAGGAACAGTTCTTCGGCCAGCTCGCGACGTTCGCCGGCATCGCGCTGGTCTACATCACCACCGCCGTGTTGCTGGCCTTCGTCACCAGCCACTACATCTTCCGCTGGCGCACGGCGATGAACGACTACTACGTCGCCAGCTGGCATCGCCTGCGGCACATCGAGGGCGCCTCGCAGCGCATCCAGGAGGACACGCAGCGTTTCGCCACGACCCTGGAACAGCTGGGCGCGAGCCTGATCGACGCGCTGATGACCCTGATCGCGTTCGTGCCGATCCTGTGGGTCCTGTCGGCCCACGTGAAGGAGTTGCCGCTGATCGGCGAGCTGCCGCAGGCGCTGGTCTTCGTCGCGGTGATCTGGGCGGCGCTCGGCACGGCACTGCTGGCAATTGCCGGCATTCGGCTGCCGGGGCTCGAGTTCCGCAACCAGCGCGTCGAGGCGGCCTATCGCAAGGAGCTGGTGCTGGGCGAAGACGATGCCAACCGCGCGCAACCGCCGACGCTTAGCGCCCTGTTTCGCGACGTGCGGGCAAACTACTTCCGCCTCTATTTCAACTTCCTCTACTTCAACGTCTGCCGTTACGGCTACCTGCAGGCCAGCGTCCTCGTCCCCTACATCGCCTTGGCGCCGTCCATCGTCGCCGGCGGCCTGACCTTGGGCGTCATGCAGCAGATCATCCGCGCCTTCAACCGGGTCGAGGGATCGTTCCAGTACCTGGTCAGGTCGTGGACGACGATCGTGTCGCTGATCTCGATCTACAAGCGGCTGCGGGCCTTCGAGGCGCTGATGGCCGACGAACCGCTCGATGTCATCGAGTCCGAAGTCCCAACTCTCATCGCAAAGGTCGACACACCATGAAGGCATCCTACATCGAGAAGTTTGGCGGACCGGAAGTCCTGAAATACGGCGATCTGCCCGATCCCTCGCCCGCGCCCGGCCAGGTCGTGGTCGATACCCATGCCGCCAGCGTGAACGGCGCCGACTGGAAGGTGTGCGCCGGCGAATATGCCAATCCGAAATTTCCGGTCGTCCTGGGGCGCGATTTCTCCGGGGTGGTCAGCGCCGTGGGCGCGGACGTGAAGGATCTGAAGGTTGGTGACGAGGTGTTCGGCGTGCTGGAGGCGGGCCGCGACGGCACCTATTGCGAGAAGATCGCCGTCGGTGCCGCCGTCGTCGCCAAGAAGCCCTCAGGCCTGTCGCATGTCGACGCGACGGCGCTGGCGCTGATCGGGCTCACGGCGATCCGCGCGGTCGAGGACACGCTTAAGCTCAAATCCGGCGAGACCATCCTGATCCAGGGCGGCGCAGGCGGCGTTGCGGGCTTCGCCATCCAGCTCGCCAAGCATCTCGGCGCGCGCGTCATCACCACGGCCAGCGCCGGCAACCTCGATTATGTGCGTGCGCTCGGCGCCGACCAGGTGATCGACTACAACTCGACCGACTTCAGGAAGGTCGTGAGCAACGTCGACGCGGTATTCGACACCGTGGGCGGCGACGTCGCGATGCAGTCCTTCGCGGTCCTCAGGCCCGGTGGACGGGCGGCCTTCATCGCCTCGGGCCCGCAGGCGCCCAAGCCGGATCGCAGCGACGTCACATCCCTGCGGCCGGCGGTCGGCCGCGACCGACCCGCGCTCGAACGCATCGCCGAGCTCCATCGCACCGGCGCCGTCCGCCCGCCCCCGGTCAGGCTGTTCAAGCTGGCCGACGCCGCGGAAGCCGTCGGCATCAGCAAGGCGCGTCACCTCAAGGGCAAGCTGGTGTTCAAGGTGCGGTGAGCGGCGGCAGCCCGGCGCGACGCCGGGTGGCGTTGATAATCTGCAGCACCCGTTCCCGGAACGGGCGATACTGGATGCCGAACTCAGACACGAGGCGGCTATTGTCGAGGAGGTAAGTGGAGTTTGCCTCGCGCGCCCCGCTCTCTTTCTCGAAGCTGATCATGGCATCTGGCAGGTGGGATCGGACGATCTCGGCGATCTCGCCCAAGCTGACCGTCGTCCCGCCCGAGTTGTAGACGCGATGGGCGGGCCGGTCGGCCATCAGTACGCGGGCAAACACCTCTGCCATGTCGTCGACATGGATCACGCAAGACATGGCGTCCTTGAACGGCAGGGATACGGCGTTGCCGAGCGCGGGCTCGGTGATGCAGCGCACGTGGTCGACCGAGCCTCGCACCTTGTCCTGGCCCGTGACGTAGGCGGCCCGAATGCCGGTGACGCACATGCCATACTTTTCGATGTAGTCCAGTGCCTGCCACTCATTCATGATCTTGTGCCTGGCGTATTGGTATTCGCCATACACCGGGTCGTCTTCCCTCACAGGACGCTCGCCGTAGTTGGCTTGCCGACCGTTCGCTGCGAATGACCCAGCGTAAACCGTGTGCTTCACATCCAGGATGCGCGCGGCCTCGAAGCAGTTGTCCATGCCGAGCACGTTGATTCTCATCGCTGCGTGCGGAGGATGGCCGCTACCGATGAGGTAGGCGAGGTTGGCGACGCGCTCCGGCCTGGCGACAGCCATCGCGGCCATCACGTCGTCGAACTGCGCCACGTCCCCACGGACGGAGGACACCTTTCCGCCAAGATCGGCGAATGAGTGCGCGCCGGGGTCGGCATCCATGCAGACAACGGTCTCGCCGCGCGCGACCAGCAGACGGACCAGGCGGTAGCCGATGAAACCGGTCCCGCCGATGACAAAGACGGTCATTCCTTCTCCGTGCCTTAACCATTGGCCATTCAGCGCCGGAGCACCCGCTCAAGAAACGACGGCGGGAGGGTGGTATCTTGCTGCTGCATGACGGTTGTTCAACACTACGTGCCGACCAGTGAACGGTCTCACACAACGTGCCGTGCCGTCTAGGGCAGCCCGCCGGGCGGCACCTTGAGTCGCCTGGCGATGAAGCCGGTGAGCGCCGGTGCCAGCAGCAGGACCGCGATCATGCGCACCGTCTGCATCGCCATCACGAAGGAGACGTCGCAGTCGGTCGAGGCCGCGATGATGGCGATCGAATCGGAGCCGCCGGGGCTGGTCGCGAGGTAGGCGGTGAGCGGATCGACGCCGGCGACCACGACGAACAGCGCGGCGATGCCGCCGCAGATCGCGATCAGGATCAGGGTGCAGACGAGGATGCGCGGCAGGGCGCGCGCGGCATGGACGAGCAGCGGCCGCGTGAAGCGGAGGCCGATGTTCCAGCCGACCAGCGCGTAGCTCGCCGCCAGCAGCCAGGTCGGCAGCTCGATCGTCATCCAGCCGAGATGGGTGAGGACGATGCCCGCGACCATCGGCACCAGGAACGCGCCGGCGGGAATGCGGGCGACCCAGGCGATCGCAGGGCCCACGATGGCCAGCGCCAGCGTCTCGGCGAGCGGCAACGCGTGCACCTCGGGGAACCATACGATCGCCGCGGCGCCATAGGACGAGCTCACGCCGAACATCCGCGCCACCAGCGCCGCGATCCCCGCCACCAGAAAGATCCGGAGATACTGCATCAGCGCCACCAGCCTGATGTCGGCGCCATAGGACTCGGCCATGAAGGTCATGACCGAGGCGGCACCCGGACTGATGCCCCACAGCGCCGTGGTGCCGGGCAGGATCTGCAGGCGCGTCATCAGCCAGCCGAGCCCGCAGCTCGCGGCCAGAACGGAGACGACGCCGGTCGAGAACAGCACCCAGTGGCCCAGGATGTCGCCCACGATCGAGAGCGGCACCATCTTGGCGATCAGGCAGCCCACGATGCCCTGGGCGACGGCGAAGATGGACACGGGCGACCGCACCTGCCCGCCCCACGACGCGAAGGCGATGCCCGCCACCAGCGGCCCCAGCATCAGAGCGGCCGGCACGTGCAACCACAGCAGCAGCGCCGTCACCGGCACCGTGAGCACGATCAGCGCCGGCCAGGCCATGTGCTTCAGGCTGCGTCCCCCCTCACCTAAGGGCGAAGGTTACTTCGCCCAGCCTCTGCCCCGCGAGGGGGCTTCAGGTCACGAACTCCTCCGCCTCGCCGTTCATGCCGCGGATCGTGGCCATCAGTTCGGTGGCGGCCGTGGCCAGCCGTGCATCATCCGTGCCGCGCAGCACCAGCGAGACGCTGGGCTTGCCGCCGCGGAAGGCAGGGTAGCTGCCGATGTCGAGGTCGTCGTAGCGCTTCTGCAGCACGCCCAGCGGTTCGGCGATGATGCCCTCGGGCAGGTTGGTGCGCACCGTGCGCGAGAGCACGGGCGTGCCGCCGACCAGCCGGTGCTTCATCGACTGGAACATCGCCTCGGCGACCTTGGGGATGCCGGCGAAGGTATAGACGTTCTCCATCTGGAAACCCGGCGCCACCGAGACCGGATTGTCGACCAGGAAGCCGCCGTGCGGCACCCGCGCCATGCGCCGCCGCGCCGGCGTGAACAGCGCCACGTCGCCATAGTGCCTGGTCATGCGCGCGACCGCCTCGGGATGCTCGGAAATGCCGACGCCGAAGGCCTTGGCGATGCAGTCCGCGGTGATGTCGTCGTGGGTCGGGCCGATGCCGCCGGTGGTGAAGACATAGTCGAACTTCCGGCGCACCTCGTTCACCGTGGCCACCACGGTGGCCTCGATGTCGGGAATCACCCGGCATTCCTTCACCTGGACGCCGAGCTTGCCGAGCTCGGTGGCGAGGTACTGGATGTTCGAATCGCGGGTGCGGCCGCTCAGGATCTCGTTGCCGATGACCAGGATGCAGGCGGTGACGGTCTTGGTTTCTGTCATGGTATCAGCAGCTTAGCATGGCCTTGTGAGCGCCGGTATCGCGTGCCAAATAGGGGCCATGAGCAGCCCACGCGACTTCGTCGACGACAGCGACGACTACTGGCGGCGCGACGACCGCACCATCAAGCTTCACGGCCCCGAGGGCTTCGAGGGCATGCGCCGGGCCGGCCGGCTGGCGGCCGAGACGCTCGACTTCATCACGCCCCATGTGGTGCCGGGCGTCAGCACGGGCGAGCTCGACAAGCTCTGCCACGACTACATCGTCGATCACCAAGCGATCCCCGCCCCGCTCAACTACCGCGGCTTCCCCAAGTCGATCTGCACCTCGATCAACCATGTCGTCTGCCACGGCATCCCCGGCGACAAGCGCCTGCAGTCGGGCGACATCGTCAACATCGACGTCACCGTCATCCTCGACGGCTGGTACGGCGACACCAGCCGCATGTTCTATGCCGGCGACGTCGGCGTGAAGGCGCGCCGGCTCTGCGACATCACCTACGAGGCGATGATGCGCGGCATCGCCGCCGCCAAGCCCGGCGGCCGGGTCGGCGACATCGGCCATGCCATCCAGAGCTACGTCGAAGCCCAGCGCCTCTCGGTGGTGCGCGATTTCTCCGGCCACGGCCTCGGGCGCATCTTCCACGACGCGCCCAACATCCTGCACTACGGCAAGGCCGGCACCGGCCCCATCCTGAAGCCCGGCATGTTCTTCACCGTCGAGCCGATGGTGAACGCCGGCACCTGGCAGGTGAAGGTGCTGAGCGACGGCTGGACCGCCGTCACGCGCGACAAGCAGCTCTCGGCCCAGTTCGAGCACTCGGTCGGCATCACCGAGACCGGCGTGGAATTCTTCACCCTGTCGCCCAAAGAACTTGCCAAGCCGCCCTACGATCTCGCGGCAGCGCAGAAGGCCGCAACGGCCTAGTCATTCCTCGACGGCGAAGGTCAGCTTCTGGATACCGGGCTCAGCTTCCGGAGACAGCGCGATCGTGCCCTTCAAACGGCCGCGGTCGCAGGCGAGCGTGAAGTCGCCAGCCAGCGCATGGACCGGCTCGATCTTGTCCAGACTACCCTCGCCCAGCTTCTCCTTCAGCGCGGCGAGCTCGGCGTCGCGCAGGCGGGCGGGCATGTCGAGCAGGAAGTTCACGGCGAAGACTTTCGCCCCTGTCTCGATGCGACCGACGGCGTAGGCGGCAACCACCGCCGCCACCGCGCGGGCAAGATAAGGTGACGGCGTGGCGGATACCGGCTGCGGCGCGGCGGCGTGCAGGATCTCCGCCAACCGCGGCGTGAGGCGCGACATTTGGGCGTAGGTGCGGTTACCGAAGGCGAAGACGCCCCAGCCGCGGTCGGGCAGCATCAGCACATGCGAGCCGTAGCCCGGCAGGCCGCCGGCATGGTGCAGGCGGCGGCCGAGCGGCGCGTCGACCGAGTTCATGAGGCCATAGCCATAGGCGCTGGGCGGCGGCACAAGCCCGTCGACGGGATCGGGCGGGAAGGGCGGCGCGTGCCAGAGGCCCATCTCGCGCACGCTCGATCGGCGCACTGGACCGGAGTCGGGATCGTCACGCGCCGGCCAGGCGCTCAGGAGGAAAGCGACCCAGCGTGCATAGTCGGGCACGGTGGTGGCGAGGCCGCCCATTGCGCCGACCTCGCCGTCGGGTTCGATGCGCTCGCGCGACCACTGGCCCTCGTCGAGGCGATAGCCGAAGGCATAGTCGCCACGCTGGGCCTCGATGGCATCGAAGGTGGTGCGCGCCATGCCGAGTGGCTGCAGGATCGTGCGGCGGATGAAGGCCTGGTAGGGCTCGCCGCTCACGTTGCTGAGCACACGGCCCAGCAGCGCATAGCCCAGGTTGGAATATTCAAAGGCGATGCCGGGCGGACGGGCGAACAGGGTGCCCGTGGCGATCAGCGCATCGAGTTCGGCCGGGGTCATGCCCAGCACGCGATCACCCCAGGGATCGTCGGTGACGAAGCCCGCCACGTGGGTCAGCAGATGGCGCAGGCTGACGGGCGGGCTGTCGCGCGTCGCGGGCGCGACCGCGGCGAATTGCGGTACGTATTCACTGAGCGGCGCGTCGAGGGCGAGCCGGCCTTGGTCGCGCAGCGCCAGGATCGCGAGTGCCGTCATGTTCTTGGTCATCGAGGCGATGCGGAAGGCGGTGTCGGGCCCGACCTTGCGCGCGCCCTCGATGTCGGCCAAGCCCACCGTCGTCACGCGGACCAGCCGGCCCTCCTGCACGATGCCCGCGATCAGGCCCGGGATCTGCTCCTGCTCGGCAAAGCCTGCGCAAGCGACGTCGATTTCGGCAAACATCGCCTCACCATAGCCAACTTTCTGCCGCGGTTGCATCGGATCGTTGCCGCATGGGGAAGGCCAAACGCGCGGCTCTCGATGCGGGGACAGGCGACGACGAGGCGTTGGTCGCGCTGCTGGCTGCCGGCCTCCGCCTCCAGGCATCGGACAGTCTCTGGCGGGTGAGCGGCAACACCCTTCCCCACCGGATGCTGCTGCGCGAGGCGGGCGGCGCCTGGAACCGGCTGGATCAATGCTGGGAGTTCGCGGGTGAGGACCCGACGGCAAAGCTCGCCGCGGCGCTGGCTGCCCGACCGCCCACGGCCGGCCACAACAGCAATAACGCCGAGGCGCCCAAGCCGCACTATTTCGGCCATCGCGGCCGGGTGCGCGAGCGCGTGCTGAAGGCGGGTGTCGAGGCGCTGGCCGACTACGAGCTACTGGAGCTGCTGCTGTTCTATTCGATCGAGCGGGTCGACACCAAGCCGTTGGCCAAGCGGCTATTGGAGCGCTTCGGCACGCTGGGCGACGTGTTCGCGGCCGAGCCGGCGCAACTGCGCGAATTCGAGATCGACCAGAGGACGCTGGTGCACTTCAAGGCGATACGCGAGGCTGGCCGGCGGCTGGCCGAGCGCAAGGTCAAGGACATGCCGGTGCTGACCAACTGGCAACAGTTGATCGACTATTGCCACGCCGCGCTGGCGCACGAAAAGACCGAGCAGTTCCGCATCCTGTTCCTCGACCGCAAGAACGTGCTGATCGCCGACGAGGTGCAGCAGCGCGGCACCATCGACCACACGCCGGTCTATCCCCGCGAGGTGGTGAAGCGGGCGCTGGCGCTCAATGCCGC
>JAUXWB010000420.1 GCA_030684475.1 Reyranella sp.
TGCGCGCGCGCGAACAGACCTCGGGTGCCATCAAGGCGCTGCTCGACCTGGCGCCCAAGACCGCTCGCCGGCTGAAGGACGATGGCACCGACGAAGAGGTTTCCCTCGATGCCATCGCGGTCGGTGATCGCCTCCGGGTCCGGCCCGGCGAGAAGGTCCCGGTCGACGGCGAGCTGATCGACGGCCGCTCGTCGCTCGACGAATCGATGGTCACCGGCGAATCCATGCCGGTCACCAAGGAGCGCGGCGCCAAAGTGATCGCCGGCACGCTGAACGCGACCGGTGGCTTCGTCATGCGCGCCGAGAAGGTCGGGCGCGACACCATGCTTGCGCGCATCGTCCAGATGGTGGCCGAGGCGCAGCGCAGCCGCGCGCCGATCCAGCGGCTGGCCGATCAGGTCTCGGGCTATTTCGTTCCCGTCGTGATCGCGGTGGCCATTGTCGCCTTCGCGGCCTGGGCGGTGTTCGGTCCCGAGCCGCGGCTGGCGTTCGGGCTCGTCGCCGCCGTGACCGTCCTCATCATCGCCTGTCCCTGCGCGCTGGGGCTGGCGACACCGATGTCGATCATGATGGGTGTCGGCCGCGGTGCGCAGGCGGGCGTGCTGATCAAGAATGCCGAGGCCCTGGAGCGGATGGAGCGGGTCGACACCCTCGTTGTCGACAAGACCGGCACGCTCACCGAAGGCAAGCCGAAGGTCGTGGCGATCGTTCCGGCGGCAGGCTTCGAGGAGAACGACGTGCTGCGCCTGGCCGCCAGCGCCGAAAAGGCGAGCGAGCATCCGCTGGCGCTGGCGATCGTCGCCGCCGCCGCGGAACGCGAGCTCACCCTGTCGGAAGTATCCGCCTTCGACTCACCCACCGGCAAAGGCGTGCTGGGCACGGTCGACGGCCACAAGCTGGTGCTGGGCAACGCCAGGTTCCTGGGTGAAAGCGGCGTCGATACGGCGGCGCTCGAGGAAGCGGCGGAGCGGCTGCGACAGGACGGGGCAACAGCAATCTTCCTCGGCATCGACGGCAAGGCTGCGGCGGTGTTCGCCGTCGCCGATCCGGTGAAGGCCACCACGGCGGAGGCGCTCAAGGCGCTGGCGAAAGACAGAATCCGGGTCGTGATGCTGACCGGCGACAACCGCACGACCGCGGAGGCCGTCGCACGACGGCTCGGCATTTCCGAGGTCGAGGCCGAGGTGCTGCCCGAGGAGAAAAGCGCCGTGGTCGAGAAGCTGCGTCGCGAGGGACGGATCGTGGCCATGGCGGGCGACGGCGTGAACGACGCGCCCGCGCTTGCGGCGGCCGAGGTCGGCATCGCCATGGGCACCGGCACGGATGTGGCGATCGAGAGCGCCGGCGTCACCCTTCTCAAGGGCGACTTGATGGGCATCGTGAAGGCCAAGCGGCTCTCCGAGGCGACCATGAGCAATATCCGCCAGAACCTGTTCTTCGCCTTCGTCTACAATGCCGCCGGTGTTCCGATCGCCGCCGGCATCCTCTACCCGACGTTCGGCATCCTGCTGTCGCCGATCATCGCGGCAGCGGCCATGGCACTGAGTTCGGTCAGCGTGATCGCCAACGCGCTCCGGCT
>JAUXWB010000162.1 GCA_030684475.1 Reyranella sp.
GGTACGGACCGGGTAGATAGGTAACAGATTGGACCGGGAGGATGGGTGACAGGTTTCTCTAGTCGGCAGGAGGGCTGCCGATGCCGTGGAGGGAGACCTGTAGGATGGATGAACGCGTGAAGTTCATGGCGGCGTGGCTGGAGGGCGAAGAGTCGCGAAGTAGCTTGTGCGCGCGTCACGGGATCAGCCGCAAGACCGGCTACAAGTGGGCGAGCCGTTACGCCGCCGATCCGTTGGGCGGGCTGGCGAACCGAACGCATGTGCCGCTCAACATCCCCCACAAGATCGAAGCCGGTGTCGCAGCCCTGATCGTTGCCTTGCGTCGGCAGCGCCCGAGCTGGGGCCCCCGCAAGCTGCGGGCGGCGCTGATGCGCCGCGAGCCCGAGCGAGGGTGGCCGGCGGCCAGCACGATCGGCGACCTGCTGCGCCGCGAAGGTCTCGTGCAGCGTCGCCGGTGCCGATCGTCTCCTTTGGTGCAGACCCAGCCGTTCGCGGGCGTCACCCAGGCCAATGATACCTGGTGCGTGGACTTCAAGGGCTGGTTCCGCACCGGTGACGGACAGCGTTGCGATCCGTTGACGGTGAGCGATGCCTACAGCCGTTACCTGCTGAGCTGCCGGATCGTGCCACCAACCGGCGAAGGGGTGCAGCCGGTGATCGAACGCTTGCTGCGCGAGCACGGCCTGCCCGGTGCCATCCGCAGCGACAACGGTCCACCCTTTGCCAGTACGGCGGCAGGTGGCTTGAGCCGGCTGTCGGTGTCGTGGCTCAAGCTCGGCATCCGCCTGGAGCGCATCGAGCCCGGATGTCCGCAGCAGAACGGTCGGCACGAGCGCATGCATCGCACGCTCAAGGCCGAGACGGCCCGCCCACCGGCTGCCGATCCGGTGGCCCAGCAGGTCTGCTTCGACGTCTTCCGCCAAGTTTACAACGAGGAGCGTCCGCACGAAGCGCTGGGCCAGGTTCCACCGGCCACGGTGTGGCGGCCCAGCCTGCGCTCCTATCCCGCTCGGATCGAGGACCCGGTCTATCGCCCCGACCATGCGATGCGCCGGGTCCGATCGAATGGTGAGATCAAGTGGGGTGGTGACCTCGTCTTTATCAGCGAGGCCTTGATCGGCGAGCTGGTCGGCGTCGCCGAGACCGAGGCTGGCGATTGGATCGTGCGGTTCATTGATGTCGATCTCGGCATCATCGACCGCACGACCCGAAAACTGCGCCGCTTCACGGCGCCCCGGCCGGGGCGCCGTGAAGCCGGTACCCCAACTCAATCTGTCACCCATCCTCCCGGTCCATAGTGTTACCCTTCGTCCCGGTTGCTCAGAGGGGGAATCGACGTGCGTCACCCCCTCACCCGTCCTCTCCCCCTATCGGGGGAGAGGTGCATGAAGGTTTCAGCCCAATTCCAAAATCGTCACGCGGCGTTGGCGGTGGCTTAGGCACTGCCCTCAAGTTCGTCTCCTTCAAATTCCTCTCCCCCGCTAGGGGGAGAGGTGCATGAAGGTGATGGCGTTGGTTGGAAGACGCCTTACCCCAGCTCCAGGCTCGTCACGCCGAACAGGCCGGCATAGTCGACCGCGGGATCCGGGCCGGTGTACATGCGCGCGGTTTCGAAGGCGGGTTTCAGGCCCATCTGGTCGGCGAGGCTGACGGCGGGCTTGTTGCGGTCGGGGATGTCGATCGCCACGGCTTGGGCGCCGATCTTCGCCGCGAGTGCGCCGACCAGGGCCGACGCGATCTCCGGCGAGGCGGCGTAGAGCGGGCCGATGCGCGACGCGGCGCGGCAGGCGCGGATCACGCCCAGGCCCTGCAGCGCGCCGTCCTTCATCGCGACCAGGCCGGCCCGTTCCGGCAGGCCGACCCACGGCGCCAGGAAAGAGTCGCGCGCCTCGGGGAAGAAGCGGCGGTCGTAGGCGGCTATGAGGTCGAACGGCACGGTGCGGGCATCGACCAGCGCGACGCCGGCCGGCGGCTTCGCATCGGGCGGCGGCGGGCCCTCGTGGCGGACGTTGTTCCAGGAAAGCCTGAAACCCGACTTCCTGTAGTTGTGCTGCTGGGCCACCACGCCGTCGAGGCCGACGTTGCGGCCCTTCAGCCGCGCCATGCCGGCGTCCCAGATCTTTATGCCGTAGCCTTTGCCGCGCGCTTCCGGCCGGGCGATGTAGAAGCCGAGAAAACCGAAGGCCGCGCCGTAGCGCACCACCGAGATGCAGGCGACCGGCCGGCCATTCAGGCGGCCGATCAGGAAGGCGCCGGGATCGGCGGCTTGGAAGGCCAGGGCATCGGTGTTGCCGGGGTTCCAGCCCTCGTCGGCGGCCCACTCGGCCATGCGCGCGATATCGTCGGCGCCGGCGACATTGATCTCGAAGCTCATCCAATCGGCATACTAGGCCGGTTTACCGGACGCAATCAGGGGAACACCCCGCCGATCCGCGCGTTGACCCTTATCCTCTGTCGACAGGAAAGGGATTCCTCATGTCCGACTTCGATCGCAAGACCACCGTCAATGTAGAGCCGGGTACGACGCACACCACCACCAGTAGCACCGGTGGGGGTCTCTATTTCGTCGTCGGCGGCCTCGTGGTGGCCGTCCTGGTGGGCGCCTACTTCATGTTCGGGATTCCGGGCGATCGATCCAGTATCGCCACCACACCGGACAACCAGACCAGCATCACCATCGAGCAACCGCGCGCACCGGCAACCCCGCCGGCCGCCGCCCCGGCTGCCCCGGCGGCGCCGGCCGCTCCGGCCGCTCCGGCCGCGCCGCGCCAGTAGTCGACTATTCTGCAGCCTTGCGGCTGGCGGCCGGGAAAAACTGATTTTCCGGCCGCGGCAGGCCGAGGTTCTCGCGCAAGGTCGCGCCCTCGTACTCGCGACGGAACAGGCCGCGGCGCTGCAGCTCCGGCACGACCTTGTCGACGAAATCGTCGAGGCCGCCCGGCAGGTACGGGAACATGACGTTGAAGCCGTCGCTGGCTTCCGTCACCAGCCACTCCTCCATCTGATCCGCGATCATCCTGGGCGTGCCCATCATGGCAAGCCCGCCATAGCCGCCAAGACGTCC
>JAUXWB010000436.1 GCA_030684475.1 Reyranella sp.
CCTGCGGGTTGCGATGGCCATAGGTGAAGATTTCTGGCCGGGCGCCGGTCCTCCCGACGAAAGGATTGTCCGGCGGCACCGAGCCGTCGTCGCGCAGGCGGATCACCTTGCCGCCAAGATCGCCGAGATCCTGGGCGCGGCGCATCTGGTAGCGTTCGCCCACCGTCACGTACATCAGTCCGGCGCGGTCGAAGGCGATGCGCGAGCCGAAGTGCAGGCCGCCCGAGGTGCGCGGCAGGGCCTCGAAAATCGGCGTCACGTTGCGCAAGCCGTCGCCTGCGAGTTCGGCACGCGCCACCACTGTCGCCGCACCACCGGCCCCCTCGGCCGAGGAGGACAGATACAGCAAGCGGTTCTGTGCGAAGGCCGGATGCAGGCAGACATCGAGCAGGCCGCCCTGGCCGCGGGCGTAGACCTTGGGTACGCCGCCGACCGGCGCGCGCTGGAGGCGGCCATCGGCGAAGATGCGCAGACGGCCGGGCCGCTCGGTGATCAGGAGGCGGCCATCGGGCAGGAAGGCCATGCCCCAGGGTTGCTCCAGGTCGCGGCTGAGCGTCGTCAGGCGGTATGCCGCCTTGTCACTGCGAGTGACGTCCTGCGCCCGTGCGAAGACGGGCGTGGCGAGGCCGGCGGCGGTTGCGGCGGCAAGGAATCGGCGGCGGCGCATAGACCCTCGTATCAACAGGGATGTGCCAGCCCGGCCGGGCTGGCGCGCGGAATGCCGGACACTATACTCGACCGCCGCAACCGACCCCATAACCCTGAGGGGAACTTTCCGTGACCGACCGCTTCCTGCGCACCGGCATCTTTCTCGCGCCATTCCACACGCTCGACGAGAACCCGACGCTCGCCATTGAACGCGACATGGAACTGGTCCAACACCTGGACCGGCTGAACTATCACGAGGCCTGGATCGGCGAGCACCACTCCGGCGGCTTCGAGATCATCGCCTCGCCGGAAATGTTCATCGCCGCCGCGGCCGAGCGCACCAGGCACATCCGCCTCGGCACCGGCGTCGTGTCGCTGCCCTACCACAACCCCTTCATGCTGGCCTCGCGCATGACCCAGCTCGACCACATGACGCGCGGCCGCGCCATGTTCGGCGTCGGGCCGGGCTCGCTGGTGCACGATGCGGCCAAGCTCGGCATCAAGCCGGCCGCGCAGCGCGACCGCATGGCCGAATCGCTCGACATCATCGTGGAGCTGATGGCGGGCAAGTCGGTGACGCGCAAGACCGACTGGTTCGAGCTCAACGCCGCCCAGCTTCAGCTCCTGCCCTACAGCCCGGGTGGCATGGAAATGGCGGTGGCGAGTTCGCGCTCTCCGGTCGGCGCCGTCGCCTCGGGCCGGCACGGCATCGGCATGCTGTCGATCGGCGGCACGTCCGACGATGCCCTGAAGGCGCACGCCGCCAACTGGGGCGTCTATGTCGAGAACGCGCGGAAGAACGGCCGGACGGCCGACCGCTCGAAATGGCGCATCGTCACGTTCGCGCATGTCGCCGAGACGCGCGAGCAGGCATTCAAGGACGTGAACTTCGGCATCGACCGTTTCGCCAAGTATTTCACCGACGTCGCTACCTTCCCGATTCTGCCGCCCGGCATCACCAATGCGGCGGAGTACCTGACCAAGGAAGGCATCGCCTGCATCGGCACGCCCGACGATTGCGTGAAGCACTTCGAGCGGCTGTGGAAGGGTTCGGGGGGCGGCTTCGGCGCCGTCCTGCTGCTCGCCCACAACTGGGCCGACTGGCCGGCGACGCAGCGCTCCTACGAATTGATGGCGCGCTTCGTCCATCCGCACTTCCAGCGCAACGCCAACGCGCCGAGGCAGCAGAGCTACGACGTCGCCGTCGGCAACCGCGAGATTTACTCGGTGCAATCGCAGGCCGCCGTGGCCGGTGAGATCGAGAAGTACCAGGCCGCCAAGTCAAAGCGCGCCGCTGAATAGCCACCACTGAATAGCCACCGGATTTCAAGGGAGAGAGAGATGTCCAAGTCGATTCTGATGCACGAGAACGGCGGCCCGGAGAAGATGCAGCTTCACGATGTCGAGGTCGGCGCCCCCGGTCCCGGCCAGGTCAAGATCCGTCATACCGCGATCGGCCTCAATTTCATCGACGTCTATACGCGCTCGGGTCTCTATGCGACGCCGATGCCGAACGCGGTCGGTCGCGAGGCCGCCGGCGTGATCGTCGAGGTCGGACCGAAGGTGCGGGGCTTCAAGAAGGGCGACCGCGTCGCCTATTGCGGCGTGCTGGGTGCCTACTGTCAGGAACGTCTGATGGGCGTCGACCAGCTCGTGCATGTGCCCAAGGGCGTCAGCGACGAGCAGGCCGCGGCCATCATGCTGAAGGGCATGACCACGGAATACCTCGTCGATCACACTGCCAAGGCGTGGCTGAAGAAGGGCGACACCGTCCTGTTCCATGCCGCCGCCGGCGGCGTCGGCCTGTTGTTCGGCCAGTGGGCCAAGGCGCGCGGCTACAAGGTGATCGGCACCGTATCGTCGCCGGCGAAGGCGGCCCTTGCCAAGAAGAACGGCTACAAATGGGTGATCGACTACAGCAAGGAAAACGTCGTCGAGCAGGTGATGAAGATCACCAAGGGCAAGAAGGTGCCGGTCGTGTTCGACGGCGTCGGCAAGGATACCTGGGCCGCCTCGCTCGACTGCCTG
>JAUXWB010000444.1 GCA_030684475.1 Reyranella sp.
GTCGATGACGCCCAAGGAACGCCGCAACCCCGACCTGATCCATGCGTCGCGCAAGAAGCGCATCGCCAAGGGATCGGGCGTGCAGGTGCAGGACGTCAACAAGCTGCTCAAGCAGCACGCCGACATGCTGAAGATGATGAAGCGCGTCAACAAGCTCGGCGAGAAGGGATTCATGCGCGGGCTCGGGGGCATGATGCAGCCGCCGGGCTTTCCGCGCTGAAGCTATTTAGGAACTCGTGAATCGGACGTATCGAAAGAGAGGATCGAAAGTATGCTAGCCATCCGCATGACCCGGCACGGCGCCAAGAAGCGGCCGTTCTTCCACATCGTGGTCGCCGACGCGCGCAGCCCGCGCGACGGCCGCTTCATCGAGAAGCTCGGGACCTACAATCCGCTGCTGCCGCGCGAGCATGCCCAGCGCATCACGCTCGACAAGGAGCGCATCGCGCACTGGCTGAAGGTCGGCGCCCAGCCGTCCGATCGCGTCGCGAAGTTCCTCGCCCAGGCCGAGCTGATGAAGCCGCGCGAGCGCCGCGAGCAGAGCAAGAAGCCGCTGCCGCGCGCCAAGACGCAGGAGCGCATGAAGGCCGCAGCGGCGGCCGCGGCGACGGCCGAGCCCGCCAAGGAGGCCGCGGCCTCGTGTTGGAGTTCTTGTGTTGACCTAGGGCCGCGTCCTGTTGGGCGTCGTGGCGGCGCCGCACGGTGTACGCGGCCTGGTGCGCATCAGGAGCTATACGGAGGACCCGATGGCAGTGGCGCGTTACGGCCCGCTGTCGGATGAGACGGGACGGAAGCAGTACCGGGTCGAAGCGTTGAGCACCGTGAAGGACGCGGTGCTGGCCCGGATCGAGGGCGTAGCCGACCGGACGGCGGCCGAGGCATTGCGGGGTTTGCGG
Organism: Reyranella sp.; assembly: GCA_030684475.1. Lineage (GTDB taxonomy): Bacteria > Pseudomonadota > Alphaproteobacteria > Reyranellales > Reyranellaceae > Reyranella. The sequence goes on from JAUXWB010000444.1 coordinate 897, forward strand.
CTCTATGTGGAGCGCGAGCGCCTGCCGGCCACGGACGAACGGGAGTGGTACGAGGCCGACATCATAGGCCTCGCGGCGGTGGGCCGGGACGGCAGGGATTGGGGGAAGGTGATCGCCTTCCACGATTTCGGCGCCGGGCGAACGATGGAGGTCTCGGGCGGCAGCGCATCGCGGAGTTCGGTGATGCTGCCCTTCACCGCCGAAGCGGTGCCCGAGATCGACGTCGAGGGCGGCAAGGTTGTGGTCGACCCGCCGGCAGGTGTGCTGGCGGGCGGAGAAACGAAGGAGGCGTAGGACTAAGGTGTGGCGCGCCCAATGTGGAAAGTAGTGGCGCTCTCGCTCTTCCCGGAGATGTTTCCGGGGCCGCTGGGCGAAAGCCTGGCTGGCAAAGCGTTGAGGGACGGCGTGTGGTCGCTGGAGGCCATCGACATCCGGCGGTTCGCCAAGGACCGTCATCGCACGGTCGACGACGCCCCCTTCGGCGGCGGCGCCGGCATGGTGATGAAGCCCGACGTGCTGTCGGCGGCGATCGAGGCGGTCGCCGTACCGGAAGTGCCGAAGGTGCTGCTGTCGCCCAGGGGCGCGCCGTTCAGTCAGGCGCGCGGGCGGGAGCTGGCGGCAGGGCCGGGCGTGCTGCTGGTATGTGGTCGGTTCGAGGGCGTGGACGAGCGTGTCATCGAGGCCCATGCGCTGGAGGAGATTTCGGTCGGCGATTTCGTGCTTTCGGGCGGTGAGATCGCGGCCATGGCGGTGTTGGATTGCTGCGTACGGCTGCTGCCCGGCGTGATGGGCGAGCCGGCATCGGCGAGCGAGGAGAGTTTCGAGGACGGACTGCTGGAATATCCGCACTACACCCGGCCCGCATCGTGGACCGGACCCGATGGGATCGAACGGCAGGTGCCGGAGATCCTGGTCTCGGGTCACCACGGCAAGGTCGGGGAATGGCGGATGAAGAGACGACAAGAGATCACGCGGCGGCGGCGGCCCGATCTGTGGGCACGACACCGGACCGCGACGGGAACCGAAGAGAAGTGACGAAAGGATGGATGCGATGAACATTCTCGATATGGTCGGCCAAACCACGATGGACAAGGTGCAGGCCGAGCGGCCGGTGCCGCGTTTCGAACCGGGCGACACGCTGCGCGTGCACGTCAAGGTCCAGGAAGGCACCCGCGAGCGCATCCAGGTCTACGAAGGCCTCTGCATCGGCCGCAAGAACGCCGGCGTGAACTCCTCGTTCACGGTGCGCAAGATCAGCTTCGGCGAAGGCGTGGAGCGCGTGTTCCCGCTCTACGGACCGGGCATCTGGGAGATCGAGGTCGTCCGCAAGGGCGTGGTGCGCCGCGCCAAGCTCTATTACCTGCGCGACCTGCGCGGCAAGGCGAGCCGCATCGCCGAGGACACCGAGGCCCAGCGCGAGCTGCTCGCGGAACAGGCCGAGGAGGCAGTGAAGCGTCCGCGCCGCGAGAAGTTCAAGAAGGAAAAGCCCAAGGCCGAGGGCAACATTCGCGCCGCCAAGGGCGGCAGGAAGTAGGTGCAGCATGGCGTTCCGCAAGAAGGCGGCTGCGCCGCCACCTGAGCCGCCCGCGCCGCGCACGCTGTTCGAGAAGATCTGGGACAGCCACGTCGTCCATCGCCAGGACGACGGGACTTGCGTCATCTACATCGACCGTCACCTCGTCCACGAGGTCACGAGCCCGCAGGCCTTCGAAGGCCTGCGCATGGCGGGCCGCCCGGTGCGCCGACCCGACGCGACCGTCGCCGTGGCCGACCACAACACCTCGACCCTGCCGGTCAGCGCTGGCGGCGTGGACGAGGAATCGCGGATCCAGATCGAGACGCTCGAGAAGAACGTCGCCGACTTTCACGTGCCCTATTTCGGCATGGAGGATCCGCGCCGCGGCATCGTGCACGTGATCGGCCCCGAGCAGGGCCTGACGCTTCCCGGCATGACGATCGTGTGCGGTGACAGCCACACCTCGACGCACGGCGCGTTCGGGGCGCTGGCCTTCGGCATCGGCACCTCCGAGGTCGAGCACGTGCTCGCCACGCAGACGCTGATCCAGAAGCCCGCCAAGAACATGCGCGTGGCGGTCGAGGGCAGCCTGCCGCTCGGCGTCACCGCCAAGGACGTAATCCTCGCCATCATCGGCCGCCTCGGCACCGCCGGCGGCACCGGCTACGTGATCGAGTATGCCGGCCGCGCCATCCGCGAGATGACGATGGAAGGCCGCATGACCGTCTGCAACATGTCGATCGAGGCGGGTGCGCGTGCCGGCCTGATCGCGCCGGACGAAACGACCTTCAAGTATCTCGACGGCCGGCCGTACGCGCCCAGGGGCGGCGCGTGGGATCTGGCGCTGGGCCAGTGGCGTCGCCTGCCATCCGACAAGGGCGCGAACTTCGACACGCAGCTCGACCTCAACGCCTCGGACATTCCGCCGATGGTGACCTGGGGCACCAGCCCGCAGGATGCGCTGCCGATCACCGATGTCGTTCCCGATCCCGTCAACGCGCCGGACGAAAACCGGCGCGAGGCCTGGGCGCGGTCGCTGGCCTACATGGGCCTGACACCGGGCACCAAGCTCGTCGACGTGCCGATCGACCGCGTGTTCATCGGCTCGTGCACCAATGGCCGCATCGAGGACCTGCGGGCCGCAGCCGAGATTGCCAGGGGTCGCAAGGTCGCGGCGGGCGTGTCGGCGATGGTCGTGCCGGGTTCGGGCCTGGTGAAGGCCGAGGCCGAGAAGGAAGGTCTCGACAGGATCTTCCTGGAGGCCGGCTTCGAGTGGCGCATCCAGGGCTGCTCCATGTGCCTTGCAATGAATGCCGACCGCCTCGAGCCCGGCCAGCGCTGCGCCTCGACCTCGAACCGCAACTTCGAGGGCCGCCAGGGCCGCGGCGGCCGCACACATCTCGTGAGCCCCGCGATGGCAGCCGCCGCCGCAATCAAGGGCACGCTCGCCGACGTGCGCGACTTCCAGTAGTCGTCCTCCGACGACTGACCGAAACCCGGGCGGGGCAGCAATGCACCGCCCGATTTTCATTCGAAGCGGGAAGAGGCATGGGCCTTGTGGTAGGATTGCTCCGCCCACCTCCAGGGAGAAGCTGCCATGAGCGTTCCGAGTTCAGGTCCCGCCGCCCCGCCGCCGCCCGTCTGGGACGCCAGGCCGATGGGGTCCGCCCAGGTCGCCTATGGCGGCTTTTGGATTCGTCTCGTTGCCTACATCATCGACGCGATCCTGCTCAGCATTGCCGTCGGCGTCGTGGGCGCCGTGGCAGGCATCAATTTCTTCGACGCCGACTTCGAGACCTACAATGCTTCGGCCAATTTCCTTTCCCTGCTGGCCGGCTGGCTCTATTTCGCGCTGCTCGAGAGTTCCGAGCGCGGCGCCACGGTCGGAAAGATGGCAATGGGTCTTCGGGTCGTGACCGACCAGGGCCAGCGGCTCAGCTTCCTGAACGCCACCGGCCGCTACTTCGCCAAGATCATCTCGGCAATCATTCTGTGCATCGGCTTCATCATGATCGCCTTCACCGACCGCAAGCGCGGCCTGCACGACATGATTGCCGGCACCCTGGTCATCAAGACTCGGTAACGCCGCTTTCCGCCCCCGAAACGGGGGAGGCGGTTGAGACCTCTTCTCCTCCCCCGTTTCGGGGGAAAAATGCCCGTAGGGCGGAGGGGGAAGGCCTCAGTACCGCCGCTTGCCGCTTTCAGATCGGAGAATGGCGGATATTGCCTTTGGGACTCCCCCTCCGGCGCTTCGCGCCACCTCCCCCGAAACGGGGGAGGAGAACGGGGGCCGCTTGACCCGGGGGCCGAAAGCCCGTTTATTCCGGCGTTTTCGCAAGGGGATCCCATGGAGAAATTCACGACGCTCCGCGGCGTCGCAGCGCCGCTGCCGATGGTCAATGTCGATACCGACATGATCATTCCCAAGCAGTTCCTGAAGACCATCAAGCGTACCGGCTTGAAGGATGGGCTGTTCTACGAGATGCGCTGGACGGCCGACGGCCAGAAGAAGGACTTCATCCTCGACCAGCCAGCCTACCAGAACGCCAAGATCCTTGTCGCAGGCCCGAACTTCGGCTGTGGCTCGAGCCGCGAGCATGCCCCCTGGGCGCTGCTCGATTTCGGTATCCGCTGCATCATCTCCGAGGATTTCGCGGACATCTTCTACAACAACTGCTTCAAGAACGGCATCCTGCCGATCAAGGTCTCCAAGGAAGTCATCGCCAAGCTGATGGACGATGCGAGCCGCGGCTCCAACGCCATCATCGAGGTCGACCTCGAGACGCAGGAGATCAAGGGCCCGGACGGCGGCACGGTCCATTTCGAGATCGACGCCTTTCGCAGGAAGTGCCTGATGGAAGGCCTCGACGACATCGGCCTCACCATGGAGAAGAAGGCCGCCATCGACTCCTTCGAGAGCCGCCAGAAGGACTCCCAGCCCTGGCTCCATCCCGCGACCTGATCCGAAGAAAGAAGAAAGAAGACAATGGCGTCCAACCGCAATCTGCTGGTGCTGCCCGGCGACGGCATCGGCCCCGAAGTGATGAACGAAGTGCGCAAGATCATCGCCTGGATGGGCAAGAAGCGCGCCGTCGGCTTCGACATCAAGGAAGACCTGGTGGGCGGCGCCGCGCTGGACAAGCACGGCGTGCCGCTCTCCGACGACGCCATGAAGACGGCGCTCGAGGCCGATGCCGTGCTGTTCGGCTCGGTCGGTGGCCCGAAGTGGGACACAGCCGACTTCAGCAAGAAGCCCGAGCGTGGCCTGCTGCGACTGCGCAAGGAAATGGACCTGTTCGCCAACCTGCGGCCGGCCAAGGTGTTCGACGCCCTGGTCGATGCCAGCTCGCTCAAGCCCGAGATCATAAAAGGTCTCGACATCATGATCATCCGTGAGCTGACCAGCGGCGTTTATTTCGGCGAGCCGCGCGGCCGCCACACCAACGCCAACGGCGAGGTCGAGGCCTTCGATACGCAGCGCTACACGGCACCCGAAATTCGCCGCGTCTGCGCCGTCGCCTTCGAACTGGCGCGCAAGCGCAAGAACAAGGTGCTCTCGGCCGAGAAGGCCAACGTCATGCACACCGGTGTGCTGTGGCGCGAGGAAGCGACAAAGCTGCACAAGGAGAAGTACTCCGACGTGGCGCTAAGCCACATGTATGCCGACGCGCTGGCCATGCAGCTGCTGCGCTCGCCCAAGGACTTCGACGTCATCGTCACCGACAACCTGTTCGGCGACATCCTGTCGGACGAGGCTTCCATGCTGACCGGCTCGCTGGGCCTGCTGCCCTCGGCCTCGCTCGGCGCGCCCGACGCGACCGGCCGGCGCAAGGCGCTGTACGAGCCAATCCACGGCAGCGCGCCCGACATCGCGGGCAAGGGCCTCGCCAATCCCATCGCCCAGACGCTCTCCTACGCCATGATGCTTC
>JAUXWB010000163.1 GCA_030684475.1 Reyranella sp.
GGCGCCAAGTGCGGGTTCACACCGCAATGGCAGACTTGGACGATGATCGAGAACTACGGCGCCTGGCACAACCTGCCCTATGCGACCAAGGCCAACGGCTTCGGTGGCACCGACATCGAGCTCAAGTTCAACGACGCGCCGCGCGTCAAGTTCATCCAGATGCTGGCCGACTGGAGCAAGGACAAGACCTTCGTCTATGGCGGTCGTGAAGGAAAGTCGACGGCGCTGTTCAACGCCGGCGACTGCGTGTTCCATGTCGCCTCGTCGGCATCGGCGGCGGCCATCGAAAAGGCGCTCGGCAAGGACAAGGTCGGTATCTCGATGATGCCCTATTCGCCGGACGTCATTGCCAAGCCGCAGAACTCCATCATCGGCGGCGCCACGCTGTGGGTGCTGCAAGGCAAGCCCAAGGCCGAGTACGAGGGTGTCGCCAAGTTCCTGAGCTATCTCGCCAGCACGCCGGTGCAGGCCAAGTGGCACCAGCAGACGGGCTACGTGCCGGTCACCCTGGCGGCCGCCGACGTCACGGAGAAGGCCGGCTTCTACAAGACCAACCCCGGCCGCGACATCGCGGTGCAGGAGCTGACGCTCAACCCGGCGACGGAGAACTCGAAGGGCCTGCGCATCGGCAACTTCGTGCAGATCCGCGACATCGTCGACGGCGAGCTTGAGAATGTGTGGTCGGGCAAGAAGGACGCCAAGACGGCGCTCGACGACGCGGTCAAGGCCGGCAACGAGCAACTCAAGCGCTTCGAAGCCGCCAACAAGTAGGCTGGTGTCTACATCAGTCGCTCATAACCCCTCTCCGCCCGCATGGGCGGGGAGGACGAGCAATGACCTCACCCTGAGGAGCGGTCCGCAGGACCGCGTCTCGAAGGGTGGGAACCAGTCATGGTGTTGCCCACCCGTCGAGACGCAGCGCTGCGCGGTGCTCCTCAGGGTGAGGTTTAGTCTGTCCTGAAGCAGGCATGGAAAAGCGCGTCACCTTCAATGAGCGGTGGCTGCCCTACCTTCTGGTGGGGCCGCAGATCATCATCACGCTGGTCTTTTTCTTCTGGCCGTCGGGCCAGGCGATCTGGCAGTCGGTGCTGATCGAGGACGCCTTCGGCGGCAATTCCAAGTTCGTCTGGTTCGACAACTACATCCGTCTCTTCAACGACAGCGACTACTACGCCTCGGTGCGGCTCACCGTGGTGTTCAGCTTCCTGGTCGCCGCCATCGGGTTGGCGGTGTCGCTGCTGCTGGCGGTGATGGCCGACCGCGTGATCCGTGGCGCCACCGCCTACAAGACCTTTCTGGTCTGGCCCTATGCCGTTGCGCCCGCCGTCGTCGGCGTCCTGTGGGGTTTCCTGTTCAACCCCTCGGTCGGCATCGTCGCCTGGATGCTCCAGGCCATCGGCATTGAATTCAACTACGTGATCGACGGCAACCAGGCGCTGATGCTGGTGGTGTTTGCCGCGGTGTGGAACCAGGTCAGCTACAACTTCCTGTTCTTCCTGGCTGGCCTCCAGTCGATCCCGAAATCGCTGATCGAGGCGGCGGCGATCGACGGGGCGGGACCCGGCCGGCGTTTCTGGGACATCATTTTCCCGCTGCTCTCGCCCGTAGGTTTCTTCCTGCTGGTGGTCAACATCATCTATGCCTTCTTCGGCACCTTCGGCGTGATCGATGCGCTGACCAGGGGCGGACCGGGTCAGGCCACCAACATCCTGGTCTACAAGGTCTACAATGACGGCTTCCGCGGCCAGGACCTCGGCGGCTCGTCGGCGCAGTCGGTCATCCTGATGATCGTGGTCATCCTGCTCGTCGTGGTGCAGTTCCGCTTCATCGAACGCCGGGTGCATTACTGATGGTCGAGAACCGTCCCTTCGTGACGATCCTTAGCCACGTCGTCCTCATCCTGGGCGTCGTCCTCATCTGCTTCCCGGTGTGGATGACCTTCGTCGCCTCGACCCACGATCAGACGACGATGCTGACATCCCCGGTGCCGCTGTTGCCCGGCCCCCATCTGATCGAGAATTATACGCAGGTCCTGACCAAGGGCTTCGGACGTGGCTTCGGCGGCGCGCCGATCTGGATCACGCTGATGAACAGCACGATCATGGCGCTGGGCGTGGCGCTGGGCAAAATCGCCATCTCGATCATCTCGGCCTTCGCCATCGTCTATTTCCGCTTCCCGTTCCGCATGTGGTTCTTCTGGGCGATCTTCATCACGCTGATGCTGCCGGTCGAGGTCCGCATCGTGCCGACCTACGGCGTGGTGGCCGACCTCGGCATGCTCGATTCCTATTCCGGCCTGATCATACCGCTGATCGCCTCGGCCACCGCGACGTTCCTGTTCCGGCAGTTTTTCCTGAGCGTCCCCGACGAACTCACCGAGGCGGCCCGCGTCGACGGCGCCTCGCCGATGCGCTTCTTCTGGGACATCCTGCTGCCGATGAGCCGGACCTCGATCGCGGCGCTCTTCGTCATCCAGTTCATCTACGGCTGGAACCAGTATCTGTGGCCGCTGCTCATCACCACCAAGGAGAGCTACTACACCGTGGTCATGGCCGTCTCGCGCCAGGCCAACGCGGTCGATTCGGTGCCGAGCTGGAACCTGCTGATGGCCATGGCGATGCTCGCCATGCTGCCGCCGGTCCTGGTCGTGATCTTCATGCAACGCCAGTTCGTGCGCGGCCTCGTCGAGACCGAGAAGTAGGAAGGTTGGAGAAATAGGCCATGGCGCAAGTCCACCTGCGCGGCGTCAGGAAGAGCTACGACAAGCTCGAGATCATCCATGGCATCGACATGGAGATCGTCGACGGCGAGTTCGTCGTCATCGTCGGACCCTCGGGCTGCGGCAAGTCGACCCTGCTGCGCATGGTGGCGGGCCTGGAGCGGATCACCGGCGGCGAGATCGCGATCGGCGATCGCGTGGTCAACGAGCTCGAGCCCAAGGACCGCGACATCGCCATGGTTTTCCAGAACTACGCGCTCTATCCGCACATGAGCGTGTACGAGAACATGGCCTATGGCCTGAAGATCCGCGGCATGTCGAAGGCCGAGATCGATCAGCGCGTGCAGAAGGCCGCCAAGATCCTCGAACTGGGCACCTTCCTCCAGCGCCGGCCGCGCCAGCTCTCGGGCGGCCAGCGCCAGAGGGTCGCCATGGGCCGCGCCATCGTGCGCGAGCCGGCGGTGTTCCTGTTCGACGAGCCGCTCTCCAATCTCGACGCCAAGCTCAGGGTCCAGATGCGGCTCGAGATCAAGCGCCTGCAGCGCGAACTGGCCGTCACCTCGATCTACGTCACCCACGACCAGGTCGAGGCCATGACCTTGGCCGACCGGCTGATCGTCATGAACTCGGGCGTCGCCGACCAGATCGGCACGCCGATGGACGTCTACGACCGGCCGGCCTCGGCGTTCGTCGCGGGCTTCATCGGCTCGCCGTCGATGAATTTCCTCGCCGCCAAGGTGTCGACCGGCGGCAAGGCGGTCGACGTCGCGGGCCTCGGCATCGCCGGCGTGGCGCTGCCGCTCCTGCGCCCGACGTCGGCGCCGGAGGGCACCTCGATCGCCCTTGGCATCCGGCCCGAGCACCTGCTGCCTGTGCCGGACGGCCCGCTCGAATTCACCATCGAGCTGGCCGAGCCGCTGGGCGCCGATACCCTGCTGCACGGCCATTTCGGCGATGCGCGTGAGCTGGTGACGGTGCGCCAGAGCGGCCACGTGCTGGCCAGGTCCGGCGACAAGCGGCGCTTCGCCGCCGATTCCGGCAACCTCCACCTGTTCGATTCGCAGACCGGCAAGCGCATCGCCGACGCGGGATGACTTTCCGGGCCCCTCAGCGGGATCGGCATCCTGAACGGCCTCCACGTCCGAGCGACGGGGGCATGGCTGTCCGTTCATTTGCTTGCAAGGGCGCGTGGTTTTCGCGATATCTCCAGAATGGCTGATTCGGACGAAGACCACTTCCTCGACGGACTGTTCGCCAACAATCGCAGCTGGGCGCAGCGGATCGAGGCCGACAATCCCGGCTTCTTCGACAAGCTCGCCAAGCAGCAGGCGCCGCGCGTGCTGTGGATCGGCTGCTCCGACAGCCGCGTCCCGGCCAACGAGATCATCGGCATGATGCCGGGCGAGGTCTTCGTCCACCGCAATGTCGCCAACCAGGTCATGCTGGTCGACTTCAATTGCCTGGCGGTCCTGCAATACGCCGTCGAGGCGTTGCGCGTGCGCCATGTCGTCGTGTGCGGCCATTACGGCTGTGGCGGCGTGAAGGCCTCGCTGAAGAACCACGAACTCGGTCTGCTCGACAACTGGCTGCACGGGATCAATGCGCTCGGCCGCCGTTACGAGGAGGCCATCACGGCGTTCCCCAACAAGGCCGGCCAGGTCGACGCGTTGTGCGAGATCAACGTCATCGAGCAGGTGCGCAACGTCTGCAAGACATCGATCGTCCAGCAGGCCTGGCGGCGCGGCCAGGAGTTCACGATCCACGGCTGGATCTACGGCATCCACGACGGCCTGCTCCACGATCTCGGCGTGAGCGTGAGCGAAGCCGCCGACGTCGAAGCGACGCTGGCCACCGCGCTTGCCGCGCCGCGGCTGGCGCACCGCTAGATCCCAACGCGAACCGGGGGCGATCGTGCGCACGGCAGAACAATGGGCGGACTACATCTTCGGGCTCTCAGCACTCACCCAGTTCGCAATCTTCACCGCGCACGGCCTTGTCGTCTTCGGGTTGAGCCTCGGCCTGCTCACGCTGTTCAACGCCCGATCGAAGCAGATCACCCAGTGGATGCCGGTCGGTCCGTTCTTCGCGGCAATCTCGATGGTGTTTGCCCTCTTCCTCGCCTTCCACGCGGCCGACATCTGGACGCACAAGCGCGAAGCCGAACGGGCATTCCTCCAGGCCGGCTCGGCGATCAAGAGGTTCGGCGAACTGACCGGACCGGGGCAGCTCAATGTGCCCGAGGCTGCCGTCGCCGTGCGGCGTTTCGTCGTGGCCGTCAAGGACGAGGAGTGGACCAAGCACCGGAATCAGAAGGCCAGCGACACCGCAGAGGACGCCTTGCGCGACCTCCTGGCCCTCGCCGTGCGGATCGCCCGGGACACGCCCGGTCCGGTGGCGGCGCAGGCCTTTGCGCTGGTCGACGACATCGCCCGCACGCGAACCGACCGGCTGTGGATCGGACAGAACCACACCGAATTCACGACCTGGTTCGCGGTGCTGCTGATCGGGCTCATGACCCACCTCGCCGTGGCCGCGGTGCATCTCGACCGGCCGCGCGCCGGCGCACTGGCGCTCGCCCTGCTGGCGACGACGACGACGATCGCCTACTGGTCGCTCGGCGTGGTCGACGACCCCTACCGCCACCTCGACAAGCTCGACCCGATGAGCTGGCTCGGCTGACGATCAGTCGATGACGTCGGCCGTCACGTCGAGCGGCGCCGCGACGACGTCGCCGGCCACCGGCACCACCTTGACGGCGGCACTGGTGGTGCGGACCGGGAACGCCGCCACGCCGCAGCCGGCCAGGCTGGCGGCCGCGGCCAGGATCAGCAGGACGCCCGGCAGACGGCCGTGTCGGAAACGGTGGGTCACGATGTCTCGTCCTTTCTTTCGTACCGGGCGCGACGGAGTGTCCTCGATGTGACGGTTCGCAGGGTCGAATTCGGGTCCGCAACCATCCCTTATTGAAAACGCCGGCCGCCCTGACGAGTTGCAGGGCTGGATGGCGCCTCGGCAATCATCCTTCGAATATCGGCTATGCTAGGAAGAAGCGTGCACCTCGACGCCGAGTTGTCGGAGGATTTCCGACTGCTCGCTCTCGCTGATCCTTAGCCCGGCATAGTCGGAGAGCACCGCCAGGTTCAGACCGGAAAGAGTGGATCCGCGAAGATCGGCCTTCCGCAGCTTGGCCCGGTCCCAGTCGGCACGATCGAGGTCGCAGGCCAGCATCGTGGCGTGGCTGAGGTCGGTGTCGATGAAGGAGGTTTCCGAAAACCTGCAGGACAGGAATTCGCAGCTCTGCAGGTAGAGGCCCGACAGATCGGCGAAGCTGAGGTTGCACTTGTCGAAAGAGGCCTTGGTCAGCATGGATCGCCTGGAGATCGTCTTGGTGAAAGTCGATCGGTGGAATTGCGCGCCCCGGAAGCCCGATTCCACGGCACTGAAATCGTAGAGATCGCAGCGCTCGAACGAGCTGGTCGAGAAATTGCACTTGGTCATCCCGGCGGCGTGGATGTCGCAGAAGGCGAAGATGCATCCTTGCTTCTTGCCCACGTCGAACAGGCTACAGCCGTGAAACCGCGTCTTGGCGAACTTGCAGCCGGCAAAGCGGGTCGGCGCGAACCGGCAGTCCGTGAATTCGGAACCCGAGAAATCGGCGCCGCGGATCATCGGCACCTGGAAAAGGCACCGGTCGAACCGGCTCTCCGTGAGATCGCATTCATCCAGGGCGAGATCCGGCGGCAACAGCAGACCCCTGAACGTCCGGTCGGCGGCAGCCTTCGCCAGGAACTCTTCCTGGGAGATCAAGCGATAGGCCGGGTCTTCAATCGCCATGCGAGCGTCCTTGTCGAAGGCAGTCCTCCGTCTACGGACTCCAGTGCCGCGTTCTCTTCTGCCGCGGCATACTATCTTTTTATGCCCGTCCGGCGGTAGCTTCGCGGCCGTTCCAGGGGAGGCCGGATGCTTTTCTGCACCTACAACATCCATTACGGCGTCGGCGCCGACGGCAAGTACGACGTGGCCCGCATCGCCGATGCGTTCGCTGAAGCCGATATCGTCTGCCTGCAGGAGGCGGTGAGCGGCTGGGCGCAGAACGCGCATGCCGATCAGACGGCGGAGATCGCCGAGCGCCTCAACCGCTATGCCGTCTATCACGGCGCGATGGAAAGCGACGCTAGCACGGTCGGCGCTGACGGCAGGATCACCAATCGCCGCCGCTGCTTCGGCAACGCCATCGTCTCGCGCTGGCCGATCCTGTGGTCGCGCGGCGTGATGCTGCCCAAGACGCGGCTGGTGAACATGTTCGATCTGCAGCGCGGCTATGTTGAGGCAGTGATCGCGGTGCCCTCGGGGCCGCTCCGCATCTATTGCACGCACCTCAGTCACATCGGCTCGCAACAGCGCCTGCCGCAGGTGGCGGCCTTGATGGAGGCAATCAATCGGGCGCCCGTAACGGGTGCCACCTGGGATGCCAGGCATCAGGACTGGTTCATGTTCCCGGAGCCGGCGCCTGTGGTGCCGGCCTCGGCGATCGTGGCCGGCGACTTCAACTTCACGCCGGCCCATCCGGAATATCCGCTAGCCTGCGGTGCGCCGAGCTCGTTCGGCCCCGAGGCGACGGCGCTTCATCTCGCCGACGCCTGGATCGCCGCCGGCAACAGCGAGGAGGGGGTCGACAGTTGCCCCCGAGAGGGCCGCATCGACCATGTCTTCGTGACGCACGACCTCGCGCCCAAGGTAAGGAAGGCCTGGATCGGCTACGGCACGAATGCCTCGGACCACTGGCCGGTGTTCGTGGAGTTCGACCTGTAGTTCACGCCGTCGGCTGCCGCACGACACACCTGAAGCCGACATGGCTCGTCGTCGTGTCGACCTGCTCGGCATGGCGGGCGGCGGGACGGTAGCGCTTGCAGTAGCTGGGCGCACAGAGATGCGAGCCGCCCTTCAGCACCTTGCGTGCGATCCGCACCCTGTCGTGAGGATCGTGGCTCTGCTTCATTGTCGCCCCGCGCGGATTCTCGGGCACGCAGCACGCCTTGCCCGCATCGGCCTCGTGCCTGGTCGAGTACCAGTCGGTCGTCCATTCCCAGACATTGCCGATCATGTCGTAGGCACCGTAGCCGTTGGGCGGATAGGTGCGTACCGGTGACGTGCGCGCCCAGCCGTCGGCCCGCGTGTTGTCGTGCGGGAACGCACCTTGCCAGGTATTGGCCATGTGCTTGCCGCCGGGCGTCAGCTCGTCGCCCCAGGCGAACTCCGCGCCGTCCAGGCCGCCGCGCGCGGCGAACTCCCACTCGGCCTCGGTTGGCAGTTCCTTGCCGGCCCATTGGGCATAGGCCTCGGCATCCTTCAGCGCGATCTGCACCACTGGATGCTCGTCGAGCCCGCCGATATGGCTGCCCTTGCCGCGGGGCCGCCGCCAGTTGGCGCCGAAGGTGAAGCGCCACCACTGGCTCCAGTCGGCGAGGTCGACGGGCCCGGCGGGCGGCGTGAAGACGAGGCCGCCGGCCTTCAGCATTTCCGGCCTGGCGCCGGGATAGTCCTTCGCCGCGGGGGCGATCTCGGCCCAGGTGACATATCCCGTCGCCTGGATGAAGGCGCGGAACTGGGCGTTGGTGACCGGGGTGGCGTCGATCCAGAAGCCGTCGACTGCGACCGAGTGCGCGGGCGCTTCCTCGGGATAGTGCCGGTCCGAACCCATGCGGAACGTCCCGCCGGGAATCCTGACCATGCCGGGATGAGGAGAGGGGGATCCGGAGGAGTTGTCCATGGCCGATTCCTACACGCCCTTTGCGCCGATTTCCTCTGCCGGGCCGGCCGCCTCAGTTATGGCGGACCGCCGTTGCGGTCGCCGAGGCGAGACGGGCCCGCGTCAGGTCGATGTGATTGCGCAGGGCGAAGAAGGCGTCGGAATGACGTAGCGGCAACGCCTTCGAGGCACGATCGATGCGGTCGATTTCGCTGTAGCAGCTTTCGAGCCGTGCGGATGGCAGCTCCGGCCGTAGCTCGTGCTCGACGGCCCGCAGGTCGCGATAGAGCAGCAGGACGCGGCGGCGCACGAACCATTGGTAGACGCGCGGCGCATAGCTGAACACCGGCACGACGATGGCGACCACGGTCACCAGGATCGCCAGTGTCCGCCTGGCATAGTTGGCTACCCAGAACGGCAGATAGCGATGCAACAGCGAAGGCCCGTTCTTGTAGTAGTCGCGCGCGGCCTCGGCCATCGGATACTCGGGGTCGGTCTGCGTCGGGAATTCGCCGAACTGCTGGAAGACGCCGGGCTCGCTGTTCACCTCGACCATGGCGCGGGCCAGAAGTCCCACGATTTCCGGGTGCGCGTCGTTGCGCACCAGCAGCGAGCTCGTCGTGCCGATCAGGCTGACGTCGTCATCCGGGATGTTCTCCTCGAGGTCGATCACGCCGCCTGGCAGTTCCAGCCGCGTCAGTACCGGGAACTTGCGGGTGATCGCCTTGATACGCTTCAGGCTCACAAGACGGATGCCCGGATCGCGCAGCAGGTTCTGGATGAGGGGGGCTTCCAGGACGCTCCCCATGATCGCGACATCGACCTTGCCGGAGCGGAGCGCGTCGGCCGCGGCGCGTCCGCCGAGTGGCACGAGAGTCGCGTTTTCCGCCGTGACCCCGCTGGTCCTGAGGATCTTGGTGACCACGAGATTGGTCCCGCTCGAAGCCGGCCCGATGGCGATGCGCTTGTCCTTGAGTTCGGTGAGCTTGGTGAAGGCATCGCTCGCGTGGCAGAAAACGAAGAACGCAAGATAGTTGATACGCCCGAGCGATTCGAGGTCCGATGTCTGCGTGCTATTGGAGACGCCGCCTTGGACGAAGCCGGCAATGACACCGGCGGCAGGGTCCTGAAGCAATCTCAGGTTCTCGGCGCTACCTTCAGTCGACCGGACATCGACCGTCACACTGTGCCGCGCCAGAACGTCCCGATATTTCCGGGCGTAGAACTCGTAAGCGCCCCCCTTCGAGCCTGCGGCAATCGTGATCTTCTTGGGCGGTACAGGGACGAAGTAACCCAGCGCCGCCCAGACGAGCCCCGTGGTGCAGATCACGGCCAGCGACAGGGCGAGGAAGAGTCGGCGGCCGGGGTCGAACATGCAGTACTCTCCGTCCGCCCGCCGCCGGGGCGCCTTACGGCGCGGTGGCCGCCCAGTGGCAGCCGAGGTTGGTCTCGGTGACCTTCAGGGTCCTCGGAGACTTCGAGGCATCGGCGACGATGGCGAGCATCGCGCCGGCCAGTTGCATGGTCGACTTGTAGACCATCGGCGCGGTCTGCTTCAGCGTCTCGTTGACGCCACCAGCCGACTTCAGCGTCGCCTTGTTGCCCATCACCGTGAGCGCGTGGACACGCGACAGGGTCGAATCGTACCTGATGCAGTTGCTTGGATTGCCGGTCGCGGCAGCCAAGCGGAACTGGATGGCGCCGTCCTGGCCGACGGCCGGCAGAGCCATGGCCACCACGAAGGCGGCCATGGCCGTGGTCATCGTCAGGGCTTTCATGTCGCTTCTCCTGTCGCGTGTTGCCCCGCCTAGTTTGCGGTTTGCGGCGGGGACGTCAGCTTGTTGAGCACACCCTCTAGATTGAACGAGCCCGGCTTCTGGCGCGGCGGGAACTCGGCCAGGGTCTGGATGAAGCGGCTGACGAAGGCCTGGGCCGGCACCAGCAGAAAGACGCGGTCGAGGCGCCAGCGGCCGTAGCCCATGCCTTCGTGGTCGGCGCGCTCGAACGGGTCGGCCTTGAGGTCGAACAGCTTCGGCACGCGCAAGGTCACCATCGGGTCCTGCCAGACGTCGAATCCGTGCTTGCGCTGCTCCATGAAGGCGAGCTTCCACTTGCCGTAGCGCAGGCCGGCCAGCCCGCCGTCGTCAGTCCAGTAGAAGAACTCCTTGCGGGCGCTGCCGGTGCCGTTCTTCAGGAGATCGCGCTGGTCGTAGCCGTCGAGATGGACCCTGAAGTTCCTGGCCCCGACGGTGGCGCCCTTCATCAGTCTGGCCTTGAGGTCGGTGTCGCCGAGGGCGGCCAGCAGGGTCTGCATCCAGTCCTCGGCCGAGAACACGTCGTTGATCTCGGTGCCGGGCTTCACCAGGCCGGGCCAGCGCACCATGGCGGGCACGCGATAGCCCCCCTCCCAGTTGGTGTTCTTCTCGCCGCGGAACGGAGTCGTGCCGCCGTCGGGCCAGCTCATGGCCTCGGCGCCGTTGTCGGTGGTGTAGATCACGATGGTGTTGTCGGCGATCTTGAGGTCGTCGAGCTTCTTCAGGAGCTGGCCGACCATGCCGTCATGCTCGACCATGCCGTCGGCCACGACGCCGAGGCCGGTCTTGCCTTCGGACGAAGGCTTGAGATGCGTCCAGATGTGCATGCGGCTGGAATTGGCCCACACGAAGAACGGCTTCTTGTCGCGGTTGGCGCGGTCGATGAAGTCCATCGACGCGGTGAAGACCTCCTCGTCGATCGTCTCCATGCGCTTCCTAGTGAGCGGTCCGGTGTCCTCGCACTTCTGCTTGCCCCACTTGCCGAAACGCGGATCCTCGCCCGGCGTTTCGGTGGCCGTGGCGACGCACTTCAGCACGCCGCGCGGGCCGTACTTGGCCTTGAAGGTCGGGTCCTTGGGGTAGTCGACGTTCTCGGGCTCCTCCTCGGCGTTGAGGTGGTAGAGATTGCCGAAGAACTCGTCGAAGCCGTGGACGGTGGGCAGGAACTCATTGCGGTCGCCGAGGTGGTTCTTGCCGAACTGGCCGGTCACGTAGCCCTGCGGCTTCAGGAGATCGGCGATGGTCGGGTCCTTGTCCGACAGGCCTTCCGGCGCGCCGGGCAGGCCCACCTTCAAGAGACCGGTGCGGATCGGCGACTGGCCGGTGATGAAGGCGGCGCGTCCCGCCGTGCAGGATTGCTGGCCGTAATAGTCGGTGAAGATCGCGCCTTCGCGGGCGATGCGGTCGATGTTGGGCGTGCGGTAGCCCATCATGCCGCGATTGTAGGCGCTGATATTCCAATAGCCGATGTCGTCGCCGAAGATGACAAGGATATTGGGTTTGGCCGGCGTCTGGGCGCTGGCCGGGACGACGCCGCCCGATAAACCGATGAGGAGCGCCGCTGCGGACAGCAGGCGGCCGAGTCTGACTTTGGTCATCGGTTTTTCCTCCCAATTCAACGAATGGTGCCAAACTCGTTCGGACTTCGATGCAAAACAACACGACTGACGATACAGTTCGCGAATGGAAATCGACCTCAAGTTGTTGCAGTACGCTGTCGTCCTGGCCAGGCACCGGCATTTCGGCCGGGCGGCCGCGGCGCTCAGGATCAGCCAGCCGACGCTCAGCCGCAGTATCGCGGCTCTCGAAAGGCAGCTCGGCCTGCGTGTGTTCGAAAGGTCGCGCCGCGACGTCGTGGCGACGCCGGCGGGCGACGACGTGCTCAAGATGGCGGACGAACTGGTCGCCCGAGCCGAGGCGATCTCCAACAACCTGCAACTGGTGCGCAACGGGCGGGGCGGTCGCCTGCGCGTGGCTGCCGGGGTTTACGTCCACGACATCGCGGTCCGGCCGGCGGCGATCGAGATGATCAAGGCGAGCCCTTCGATTCGCCTGGAACTGCTGGAGCGCGAATGGACGGCCGCGCTCTCGATGCTGATGGTGGATCGTGTCGATTTTGCCGTCCTCGACATCGTCGCCCTGCGCGGCATGCCGGCGCTACGCGTCGAGCCGCTCGGCAAGCTGCTGGGAGTCTACTACTGCCGGGCCGGCCACCCGCTCCTGAAGAAGACGTCGTTGCGGCCGGAGGACGTGCGTCCCTATCCGTTCGTCTTCACCGGCATGTCGCGGGACAAGGCTGCTCTCCTTGAGGACATCGATTCCGGCTTCACCGTGGATTCGACGACGGGCGACATCCTGCCGTCGGTCGCCGTCTCGTCGTTCCGCCTGGGACTGGAGATCGTCGCCGGCACGGATGCGATCAGTCTCGGTCATGCCAGCCAGATCGAGGAAGGGATCGCGGCCGGCCGGCTGGCGGTTCTCGACCTGCCATGGCGGACCGGGCAGCCAATGGCCGAGATGGGTGTCGCCTACAAGCGCGACCGCACGCTGCCGCCGGCGGCGCGCACCTTCATCAGCCTCATCCGCAAGCGCGTCCGGGCGGTCGAGCGGCCCTGACCGGGTCGGCCGCGACATGCACACCCGGGGTGCGCAAGGCCTGGATCGGCTACGGCACCAATGCCTCGGACCACGGGCCGGTGTTCGTCGAATTCGACCTCCAGTGACAAGTGCTGGCAAAATGCCAGCAGCCCGGCGGTATTCGCATGGCAGGATTGCAAAACGAAAGTTGCAAGTTCGACAGGATTCTGCTAGGAAAAAGACTATTCTGGCGGGCGTGCGTTTCCGCCGCCCATCCACCCGTTCGGCCCGCCAGCGCCCTGTTAAAGGCGCTTCGGCGGGCTTTTTCATGACCAGGGAGTTGCCTCATGTCTTCCATCATATCCGCCATTGTTCGCCGCCGCCGCCTCACCGCCGCTTCGCCCACGCCTGCAACTGGTGGACACGGCCGGGAGACAGCAAGAGGTGACAGGTCCTTTGTCCCGCTTTGCCGTCCAAGTGCCTGCGATGGCTTGGCTTTCGGTCTGTCGGCGCGTGTCTGCGCACCGCGCCGTGTCCACAAATGTCTATGGCCGATGGGTCGCGCCGGGCGAACAACGCCGGACAACTCCGCACAACTCCGCACAGTCGGTGTCCTTTTTGACGTGCGTAAAAGGCCCGGTTTACGGGCCTTTTTCAGGGTCTGATTCTGAAAAAACGCGATTCGGAGGGATTGAGCGTCAAAACTTGTTCATTCCCCCCGTTCTGTCGGCAAACGACGCCGACCTGAACCTTTGACCATGCCCCGCCCGGCGCGCCCGCCGGGTACGATCCCTGGAGGATGAGGGGCCGTCCCGCGGCCTTGCCCAGTACCGGGTACTGAGCCGTGCGTAGCAAGCAAAGGCTGCCCCCGCCGACGATCCGTCCGGCTGTGGGGTGGACCGAGGCGCGAACAACGCGTCCGAGGACTGCCATTTGACGGTCGTCTGCGGCCGCCCGAGGTGGGGCCGCGGGGTCAGATTCTCGACGATGTCACAGGTGGGCGCTCAGCCTGTGTCACAACATATGTCTCAACTTGGTGTGACACCTTCGGGTGTGACACGCCGCGTTCAGCGGTGCGGCTGGCGGCGGTAGTGGTCGGCCAGCGCGTCGCGGCCGAAGTCGGCGGCAAGGTCGCGCCACACCGCGTGGATGTGGTTGGCGCCGTTCTGGGTGTTGTCGTGCTCGATCAGGGTGGCGGGTCCGTGGACACGGAAATAATGCGCCTCGCCCGGCGTGAGCGAACCCGCCCAGGCGAAGCGGAAGGCCGCGAGCCCCTGGTCCGTCACCCGCTTCTTCTGTGCGGCCACGAGGTCGGGGGCGAGCGTGCCCAGGAAGCGGTCCATCAGGGCCTCGACCAGGGCGCGCTGCGCGCCGTCCATCCGGCCGAGCTCCAGGCCGCGCGGCTGGCCGAGGTCGCGCTCGCGCTGCGGGCTGGCCACGATCTCGCCGAACGAGCGGTTGGCGATGATCGCGGCCTGCTGCTGCTGGGCGGAGAGACCCGCCATGATCTGGCGGGCGAGATCTTCCGAGGCGCCGAGCAGCCGGAAGCCGCGGTTGGCGCCGTCGCGCACGGTGGCCGGATTGGCGCCGGCGAAGAACGGCGTCACGGCGATGTGGCCGGCGGCCGGTAAGGTCACGTTCAGCGACAGGTGATGGCCCTCGAAGCGCCAGCCCCAGGGGAAGCGGCCCGGCGCGCCGAACACCGAGACGTAGTAGCGGTCGGGATCGCGGAAGCTGCCCTGCTGTTCGCGCAGCACGCCCTCGAGCAGGCGCACGCCATCCAGAAGTTCGAGGCCACGGTCGTTCAGCACCGAGGCGAACAGGGCGCGGGCGGCTTCGGCCGGCGCCGGCCGCATCTCGCCCAGGCTGAGGCCGGGCCGGCTGCGCGGGATGTAGTGCCAGTCGAGGCGGTTGTCGGATTCGAAGGCGATCAGCGCCTTCTGGCGCCGGCTGTCGTCGAGCGTCCCGAGGAAGCGGTTGGCGGCGTCGGCGATGCGCTGGCCGGCATCCGCGGTCTGGGCACTGGCGGTGCCGAACGGCAGCAGGGTCGCCGCCGCAAGAACGGCCCGCCGCGTCGGCGGACCGTGGTGATGGTGGTGAGGCTCCTCGTCGTGCGAATGCCAGCCGTCGTGCGGCATGGCCTCGCCTCAGGTCGAGGTGCGGGGATATTTCATCGAGCAGCCGTAGGCCCGGGTCGAGGCCTCGGTCACCGGCTTGCCGGCCAGCACCTCGTCCAGTGCCAGGCGGACGTACTGCTTGGCCTTGGGGATGTCGCCCGGGCTCGACGAGGGGATCGAGTCGATGCCGCCCTTGTAGACCAGCACGCCCTTGGCATCGATGATGTACATGTGCGGCGTCACGGTGGCGCCGTAGGCGCGCGCGATCTTGCTTTGCGGGTCGATCAGCACGGCGGCAGGCGCGGCATCGCGGCTCTTGGTGAGCTCGTTGGCCTGCGCCGGCGTCACGGCGCCCTGCTCACCGGCGGCGTTCGACGCCGTGGTCAGCCAGACCACGCCCTTGGCCGCGGCTTCGCGCTGCTGGGTCTGCATGTTCTTGCCGTTGTAGTGCTTGCGCACGTAGGGGCAGTCGTGATTCGTCGTCTCGAGGACCACGACCTTGCCTTTCAGGTCGGCCAGCGACCACGTCTTGCCGTTGCTGTCGACGGCGGTGAAGGCCGGCGCCGGCTTGCCGACGTCGGGGCCGGCGGTGGCGAAGGCAGTGGTTGGGACCAGGGCGAGGGCTGTACCGCCCAGGATCAGGGACCGACGGGGAACGCTGAAATTCGACATGTTCGCCTCCTAGCGCTTGGCTTGCTGGATGGAAGAAAGCTCCGACAGAATCATGGCTTCGGTAAGAACCTGCGGCAAAATTTTAGGCTGATTGGCCTCGGGTGCCCAGAGCAGGTAGAGCGGCACGCCGGCCCGGCCGAGCTCCTTGAGGACTCCCGTGATCTCATCGTCGCGGTTGGTCCAGTCGCCCTTGAGCTTGACCACGCCCGCCTGCTCGAAGGCCTTGCGGCTGGCCGGCGTCTCGAGGGCGACGCGCTCATTTACCAAGCAAGTAATGCACCAGGCGGCGGTGAAGTCGACGAACACCGGCTTGCCGGCGGCGTGGGCGGCCGTCATGCGCTCGCGCGAAAATCGCTCCCAGCCCTCGAAGCTGACGCCCGACGTCGAGCCGCCCGACGCCGAGGCGGCGGTGGCCGGACCGTCCTCGAGCTTGAGCGTGGCGGCAAAGGCCAGCAGGACCGCTGCTGCCGCCACGCCGCGGCGCGTCCAGTTGCCGGACGGGGAGTCGCCGCGCAGACGCAGCAGCCAGATGGCGAAGGCGATCAGGATCATGCCGCCCAGCGCATAGAGCACGCCGTCCGACCCGGTCTGCTGGGTCAGCACCCAGATCATCCAGACGGCGGAGGCGTACATCGGGAAGGCGAGGAACTGGCGCAGCCGGTCCATCCACGGGCCGGGCCGCGGCATCCGCCGATGCAGCGCCGGGATCGTGGTGAGCGCGAGATAGGGGAGTGCCAGGCCAAGCCCCATCGCCAGCAGCACGGCCACCGTCGCAGGCGCGGGCTGGCTCAGCGCAAAGCCCAGGGCTGCCGCCATGAACGGCGCGGTGCAGGGGGTGGCCACGATCACCGCCAGCACGCCGGTGAAGAAGGCGCCCGTGGTGCCGCCGCGCGCCGCCAGTCCCTGGCCGACGCCGGCCAGGCGACCGCCGAATTCGAACACGCCGGAGAGGTTGAGGCCGACCGTGAAGAACAGATAGGCGATCAACAGCGAGAACACCGGCGACTGGAACTGGAAGCCCCAGCTCACATCGCCGACGCTGGCGCGGATCGCCACCACGACCGCGGCCATGGCGGCGAAGCAGACCAGCACGCCCGCGGTATAGGCGAGCCCGTCGCGCCGCATCTCGGTTTGCGCATGGCCGGCCAGCCGCGCGAAGGCGGCGGCCTTCATGGCGAGCACTGGGAAGACGCAAGGCATCAGGTTCAGGATCAGACCGCCCAGCAGCGCGAACAGCAGCGCCTGCACGAGCGAGAGCTGCTCGCTGCCGGCCGCACCCGCGAGCGACGCCTGCGCCGGCACGAACGCCGGATCGAGTGTGGCCGACACGTCGAAGGCCTGCTTCACGCTGCCATCGGCGGTCTTTTCGGTGAGCACCAGGGTACCGGCGAGACGCTCGGGCATCGCCGTCTTGGCCTCGCCCTTGCGGAGCGGGATTCGGATGCCCTCGGCCGTCACACTGGCGTTCTGCTTCGCCATGGTGGCGACGGGGCCCCATTCGGCGGGAAAGAAATAGACGTCGCGGATCGTGTCCGGCTTCAGGCCCTTGGCCTCGACGATCAGTGTGGGATCGCCCGCCTTGGAAAGGCCGTAGCGGGCCGGCCACGGGCTTTCGATCGGCACGCTGCGCCGGGCCGTCTCGAACAGCGCGCGCACGGCCGGCGGCGCCGGCGTCGCGGCAGCGCCCGAGGGCAACGTGAGTTCGAACTTGCCGTCTTCGGGAATGCAGACGTCCTCGCACACCAGCCAGTTGGCGGTGGCCGCCAGCTTCAGGGGTCCCACGAGATCGGCCGGCGGCGTGATGCGCACCAGCAGCATCGCCTCGTCCTTGAAGCCGTAGTTGGTGATGCCGCCGATATCGAACAGGCCGGGCGTCGGCCACACGATCGGATCGGCTTTGGCGCCCGGCGGCAGGGTCCACGAGATTTCGGTCGGCAGGCCGGATTCGCCCGGGTTCTTCCAGTAGGTGTGCCACTTCGGCCGGATGATCTGGCGCAGCCCGACCCAGAAGGGCTCGCCGGGCTTCACCGTCGCGACCTCGGACACCAGCTCGGCACGCACGTTGTCGGTCTGCACCACCGCCTGGGCAAAGGCCGGGCCGGTGGTCAGGAACGCGAGGAGAAGGGCAAGCAAACGCGGCATCACCGCCAACTAAGTGACCTTCGCTTGGGGCGCTTGCAAGGCAATCCGGATCAAGCTGGCGTGATATTTTGCCCTTATGGGATCTACGGACTAAGGTTCTGGTTTCATTGGGGAAATCATGTTGCGTTTGGATGACCGGCGCCTGCTGAGTGCGCTCGACGAACTGGCCGGGATCGGCGCCATCGAGGGCGGCGGCTGCGCGCGGCTGGCCCTCACGGACGACGACAGGCTCGGCCGCGACCTGGTCGTGGGCTGGATGAAGGAACTGGGCCTCGATGTCCGCGTCGACGCCATCGGCAATGTGATCGGGCTCCGCGCCGGCCGCGAGAACCTACCGCCCGTGATGACCGGCAGCCACATCGATACCGTGCGTACCGGCGGCCGCTACGACGGCAACTACGGCGTCCTGGCCGGCCTCGAGGTCGTGCGGGCGCTGAACGAGGCCAAGATCACGACGCGCCGGCCGGTCGCCATCGCCTTCTTCACCAACGAGGAGGGCGCGCGCTTCCAGCCCGACATGCTGGGCAGCCTCGTCTATGCCGGAGGGCTCGGCCTCAACGAGGCCTATGCCGCCGCCGACAAGGACGGGCGCTCGGTCGGCGACGAGCTGCGCCGCATCGGCTATCTCGGCACAACGAAGCCGGGCGCGCTCAAGCCGCATGCGTTCCTCGAGCTGCATATCGAGCAGGGGCCGATCCTTGACGAGGAGAAGGTGCGGATCGGCGTCGTCGAGAGCGTGCAGGGCATCTCGTGGATCGAATACACGGTGACGGGCGTCTCCAACCACGCCGGCACGACGCCAATGCGGCTGCGCCGCGACGCGGGCTATCTCGCGGCGTCAGTGAACGTCTTCGCGCGTAAACTCGCGCAGGAGATGGGCGGCAACCAGGTGGCGACGGTTGGGGCGCTGACGCTGCGGCCCAACCTGATCAACGTCGTGCCCAATCGCGCGGTGTTCACGGTCGACCTGCGCAACACCGACGAGGCGAAGCTGAAGGAGGCCGAGGCCTGTGTCGCCGCCCACGTCGCCGAGGTCGCCAAGGCCGAGCGGGTCGAGGTCGAGGCGAAGGTGCTGGCGCGCTTCGAGCCGGTGGTGTTCGACGCGGGCCTCGTCGATCGCGTCGAGCGTCACGCCAAGGCGCTGTCGCTTTCGACGCGGCGCATGCCCTCGGGCGCGGGCCATGACGCCCAGATGATGCAGCGGATCTGCCCGACGGCGATGATCTTCGTGCCGTCGGTTGCCGGCCTCAGCCACAACATCAAGGAACATACCGAAGCGGCCGACCTCGCGGCCGGGGCGCAGATCCTGCTCAACCTGATGCTGGACCTGGCCGAGGAATGAACGAAACCGGAGGATACCGACATGACCGACGCTGACGACAAGGCGCGCCGCATCGTTTTCACCGGCGCATCGGGCGGTATCGGCACCATGATCCGCCCGCTGCTGGCCAAGCTCTATCCCGGCCTCGTGCTGAGCGATCGGGTGACGCCCAAGGATCTGCAGCCCGGCGAGACCTTCGTGGCCGCCGACCTCACTAGGCCGGAGGAGGTGGCCGCGGCGGTGAAGGGCGCCCACAGCGTCATTCATCTCGGCGGTCACTCGGTCGAAGGGCCGTGGGAGACCATCCTGCAGGCCAACATCATCGGCTGCTACAATCTCTTCGAAGCGGCACGTCAGGCCGGCGTGAAACGCGTGATCTTCGCCTCGTCCAACCACGCCGTCGGCTTCTATCCGCGCAAGCGCAAGATCCGTACCGATGTCACGGTCCGACCCGACAGCCGTTACGGCGTCAGCAAGGCCTTCGGCGAGGCGCTGGGGGCGCTCTATGCCGACAAGCACGGCATGGCCGTGACCTGTCTCCGGATCGGCAATGTCGGTCCGCGCCCGCTCGACGTGCGGCGGTTGTCGATCTGGATCTCGCCGGAGGACATCGTGCAGCTGATCCGCATCGGCCTGGAACATCCCGACATCCGCTTCGATATTCTCTATGGCGCGTCGGACAACGAAGCGAGCTGGTGGGACAATTCGCGCGCACGCCAGCTCGGCTACCGTCCGACCGGCAAGGCCGAGGATCACCGCGCGCACGCCGTGGCGGAGCAAGCAAAGATCGGGCCCGATCCCGAGGGCGATCTCTTCCAGGGCGGTACTTTTTGCTCGGCCGAGTTCACCAACGATGTGAAGCGCGCGGGCCCCTAGAGGCTATAATCGTCGCCGAGAGGTGACAATGACTCGTGTTCTGACCGTCGGGGCCGCACAGATGGGCCCCATCCAGCGTAGCCACACGCGCCGCGACGTGGTCGAGCGGCTGGTTGCGCATTTGCGCGAGGCCAGGCGCATGGGCTGCGATCTGGTGGTGTTCCCCGAACTCACCCTCACCACGTTTTTCCCTCGTTGGTGGATGGCAGACCGGGTGGAAGTCGATTCGTTCTTCGAGCGCGAAATGCCCTCCAACGAGACGGCGCCGCTGTTCAACGAAGCCAAGCAGCTCGGTCTCGGATTTTGCCTGGGCTACGCAGAACTCACCCGCGAGGACGGCAAGATCCGGCGCTTCAACACCTCGATCCTGGTCGAGCGCGACGGCAGCATCGTCGGCAAGTACCGCAAGATCCACCTGCCGGGCCACGCCGAACACGAGCCGGAGCGCCCGTTTCAGCATCTCGAAAAGCGCTACTTCGAGGTCGGCAATCTCGGCTTCCCGGTGGTGAAGGCGTTCGGCGGCAACATGGGCATGTGCATCTGCAACGACCGACGCTGGCCCGAGACCTACCGCGTCATGGGCCTGCAGAATGTCGAGATGGTGCTGCTGGGCTACAACACGCCGCTGCACAATGCGCCGTCGCCCGACCATGACGAGCATAGCTGGTTTCACAACCAGCTTTCAATGCAGGCCGGCGCCTACCAGAACGGCAGCTGGGTGGTCGGCGTCGCCAAGGGCGGAACCGAGGAGGGCGTGCCCTCGCTCGCCGACAGCATGATCGTGGCGCCGTCGGGCAAGGTCGTGGCGCGCGCCGGCGGCGACGGCGACGAGCTGATCGTGCACCGCTGCGACCTAGACGCCGGCCAGAGCTACAAGCGCACCACCTTCAATTTTGCCATCCACCGCCAGCCCGATCAGTATCGCATGATCGTCGAACGCAAGGGTGCGGTGGATCCATCATGAAGGGTGCGCCGCGCACCCTTCATATCCGCTGTGGCGACGATATCCGCGACAAGCTCGTCGACGCCGGTGTCGAGGGCGACTACCTCTCCTTCGCCGATCCGGCCTGGCTCGGACCGCCGCCGGCGTCGAACGCCTGGATCTCCGGCCGCGCCGCGCTGATCGCCGAGCGCACCGGCCTGCCGCGGCAGAAGATCCGCGCCGACATCGGCGACGCCTACTGGCGGCTGGCCCGGGCGCCGGCCGAATATGGGTGTATCGTCCTGTGGTTCGAGCACGATCTCTACGATCAGGCAGCGCTCGTGCGCGTACTGGCGGCCTTTGCCGCGCGCAAAAAGCTGCCTTCGATCGACCTGATCTGCATCGACCGGTTTCGCGGCATCAAGCGATTCATCGGACTCGGCCAACTTTCGGCCGCCCAACTCGCGTCGCTCTGGCCCCGGCGCAAGCGCGTCGGCCGTCAACAGTTGGGGCTTGGCGCCAAGGCGTGGGCGGCCCTGCGCGCGCCGACGCCCGAACCACTGGAGGCGTTGTGCAAGAGCGATCTCCGCGCGCTGCCGTTCCTGAAGGCTGCTCTACGGCGACAGTTGCAGGAATTGCCCTGGACCAGGGACGGCCTCTCGCTGACCGAACGCAATGCGCTCAGGGCTCTCGCCAAGGGGCCTCGGTCGGCGGGAGAAGTCTACGCCGACGCCCAATTGAAACGCGATCCGCTGCCTTTCATGGGCGATCTCTTCTTCTGGTCGGTGCTGCGCGACTTGATCGGGACGCCTCGCCCGCCGATCGCGGTAAGTGCCACCACACGCCGCGCGTCCTGGCGCAAGCGGGTTCTGCGTCTCACGCCAGTTGGCAGGGCGCTGCTCGCCGGCAAACTCGACTGGCAAACGACAGGCCCGCTCGACCGCTGGGTCGGCGGGATCGAGGTCGCGCACGCGGCGCCTGC
Organism: Reyranella sp.; assembly: GCA_030684475.1. Lineage (GTDB taxonomy): Bacteria > Pseudomonadota > Alphaproteobacteria > Reyranellales > Reyranellaceae > Reyranella. The sequence goes on from JAUXWB010000163.1 coordinate 21,892, forward strand.
CTGGCGATGGAGTCCGCGCACCGGCGGGGCCACCTTATCGACGGGTTGATTCCAACACCTGCGGCCCCATGTAGGGCGACAGCCCCGCGGGGACGCCCCTGCTATGCAGAGGGGATCGGTCGGGACGGCCCGGCCTCCAACTCGGGAGATCCACCATGGCGTGGCTCGTTCTTTTCGCTGCCGGTCTTTGCGAGATCGGCTGGGCCGTCGGGTTGAAATACACGGAGGGCTTCTCACGTCTCGTTCCATCGGTGCTTACCGTTGGCGCGATGGTCGTCAGCATGGTCCTGCTGGGCGTCGCGCTCAAGACCCTGCCGGTCGGCACCGGCTATGCGATCTGGACCGGCATCGGCGCCGTTGGCACCGCCGTCCTGGGCATCATCCTGTTCGGCGAGTCGATGGAGCCGATGCGTCTGGCCTCGATCGCGCTGATCGTGGCCGGAATCGTCGGGCTGAAGCTCGCGACTCCTGCCTGAGGTCGCGTCAGCCGAATTTCCCGAAGCTGCACTCCGGCGTGCCGCGGAACAGCGACATGTGCGTGTGGGTGGCGACGAACGGATCGCCCACCGCCTTGCGGCCGAGGACGACCGTGGTCCGACCTGGACGGTCGAAAGGATCGCCGTTGGGATGGAAACCGTCGGATTGCCATACCGCCATGCCGACGGCCGTCAGTCGATCGGCCGAAACAATGGCCTCGATCTTGTCGAGGTCGTAGCGGAAGTTGCGGATCGTGCCCCATACGTTGCGCCACTGCTTCTGCTCGGCAAGCTCGCGGCCATGCATGAAGTCGGTGAAGGTGCCGAAGGCGATCATGTCGTCGGCGAAGATCGGTCGCGCCGCTTCATAGTCGACGGCGCGACAGTGCTTCGACAACGTGTCGAACCAGGCGCGCACGGCGGCGAGGTCGTCGGGCTGAACGGGGTTACGCAGATTCATCGCAAGGGCTCCTAGAGTCCGAAGCGCTGCCAGTGCAGGCGCTCCTCGATCGCGGCAAGGGTCGCCGGTCCGACCTCGTTCAGTCCGGCGGCAAGGCCGAAACGGGACAGCAGGCGGCGGCGCGGGCCGATCACCGGCAGGCGCACCTTGGCGCCGTAGCGTGACTGCAGGGTGGCGCGTAGTTCGCCCAGACCATCCACCAAGCCCAGCTCGAGGCCGCGCTTGCCGGTCCAGAACTCGCCGTTGAACAGCGCAGCCTCATCGCCCTTGAGGCGCGAGGCCCGGCGCTGGCGAACCCAATCCTTGAAGCCGTCGTGGATCTCGGCCTGCAGGCGCTTCAGCCGCTCCACATCCTCAGGATTCTCGGGGCGAAACGGATCGAGCATCGCCTTGCGCTCTCCCGACGTGTGCACGCGGCGCTCAATACCGTAACGCGCGATCAGGTCCTGGAAGCCGAAGCCGGCGCTGATGACGCCGATCGAGCCCACGATCGAACTGGGGTCGACGATGATCTCGTCGGCGGCACAGGCAAGCCAGTAGCCGCCCGAGGCCGCCACGTCCTCGACGAAAGCGATCACCGGCAGGTTTTTCTCCGCGGCGTGCAGGCGGATGCGCTGGGCGATCAACGCCGACTGCACCGGGGAGCCACCGGGTGAGTTGATCGCCAGGGCCACGGCCTTGGCGCCGCGCATGTCGAAGGCCCGCTTGAGCAGCGGCGCCACCGAATCGATGGACAGGCTGCGGCCGGCCAGCAAGCCGCCTGCGGAGGCGATGACACCCGACAGCCGGATCACCGGCACCATGGGGGTACGGCGAAAGCGGTCTCTGATCCAATTCAACATGGCCGGCACTGTCGCGGTGTGCGCGCTAGAAGGCAAGCGGAGCGGCATGGCGCAGGATCGCCTCGGCTTCGTCCGTATAGCCGCCCGCCGGACCATGCAGGACGAGCGGCGGTGACGAGTGTCGCACTGGCACTTTGGCGTGTCGGGCACGAATCAGAACGCGTGCAGCAGGCGGGAGCAGCTTCACGGTCACGTCGCCCAGGCCCAACCGCAGGAGGTGGCTCACGATCTCCTCCAGGCGATCGCTGCGATGAATGATGGTCAAGATGCCTGTCGACCTCAGAGCGCCCGCCGCGACCGCGAGCCAGCGCGCGAGGTCAGCGCTCGATTCGACCGTGGCCAACGCCTTGCTCGGATTGGGTGACGGATCGGCGACCGCGGCCGACAGATAGGGCGGGTTGGTGGCGACGTGATCGAAGCGTGCAAGGTCGGATGGCAGGGGCTGGGCGAGATCGTGCACGATCGTTCGCATCCGGCTCCCGGCGCCATTGAGGGCGGCATTGCGGAGGGCGAGCGCCGCCAGCCCGGCCTGCAGTTCGACGCCCACAATGGTGCAACCCGGCACGCGCGCGGCCAGGCAGAGGCCCACCGCGCCGACGCCGGCGCCGAGGTCGAGCACGCGATCGCCCGGCGTCGCTGCGACGGCAGCTGCCAGCAGCACCGCGTCCACCGCGACGCGATAGCCTCGTGATGGCTGCAACAACCGGACACGACCGCCGAGCAACGCATTTTCGGTCGGAGCCGTTTCCATGCTAGGGATCATCTCACGACATCGTGTCGCAACAACCAGACTTCATCGGATAATTATCTTCGCACCATGGCAACGGTCGTCTCCCTCGAAGGAAAGCGCAGGGCACCCAGCCTAGAGCCACTGCTGTCGCTTTGTGCCGACGATATGGCACGGATCGATCGCGAGATTCTGGCGCGAATGCGCTCGCCGGTTGCCTTGATTCCCGAGCTCGCCAGCCATCTGGTCGGCGCCGGTGGCAAACGGATGCGGCCCCTGCTGACGGTCGCGTCGGCCAGACTTTGCGGTTACCACAGCGACGACGATCGCCACATCAAGCTCGCGACCTGCGTCGAGTTCATCCATTCGGCTACCCTTCTGCATGATGACGTGGTCGACGTCAGCGCGTTGCGGCGCGGCAAGCCGTCGGCCAATTCACTGTGGGGCGACAAGGCCTCGGTGCTGGTGGGCGACTTCCTGTTCACGCGCGCCTTCGAGTTGATGGTCGATGTCGGCTCGCTCGACATCCTGGGCGTGCTGTCGCGCGCCTCCTCGACGATCGCCGAGGGCGAGGTGCTGCAGCTCGTCAGTCAACGCGACACCAGCACGCCGGAAGCGACCTATCTCGAAGTGATCAAGGCCAAGACCGCCAAGCTGTTCGCGGCGGCAGCCGAGGTCGGCGCCATGATCGCCGGCCGCAACGGACCGGAGCGCGTGGCGCTGGAAAGCTTCGGCATGAACCTCGGCATCGCCTTCCAGTTGGTCGACGATGCGCTGGACTATGTCGGTCGGCAAGCCGACCTGGGCAAGGCCGTGGGTGACGACTTCCGCGAGGGCAAGATCACGCTGCCGGTCATCCTGGCCTTTCTGCGCGGCGGCGCCGTCGACCGCGAATTCTGGAAGCGAACCATCGAGAAGCTGGACCAGCGCGAGGGCGACCTCGAACACGCTCAGGCGCTCATGGAGCGCCACCATTCGGTGGCCGACACGCTGGAGCGCGCCCGCCACTATGGCGCCATGGCGCGCGACGCGCTCGGCCTGTTTTCCGACACGCCGCTCAAGGCCGCCCTGCTCGAAGCGGTCGATTTCGCCATCGACCGGGCCCACTGATCGTCCCGCGCGATGGCCGGCAAGCACGTTCTCGCCATCGACCAGGGCACCACCAGCTCCCGCGCCATCGTCTTCGATGCCATGGGACGGCCGTTGGCGTCGGCGCAGAAGGAGCTGCCGCAGATCTTTCCGAAATCCGGCTGGGTCGAGCACGACCCGGAGGAGATCTGGTCGGCCACGGTAGAGGTCTGCCGCGCAGCACTCGCCAAGGCCAAGCTCCAGCCCGCCGCCCTCGCCGGCATCGGCATCACCAACCAGCGCGAGACCACGGTGGTGTGGGACCGCGCCACCGGCAAGCCGGTGTACAATGCCATCGTCTGGCAGGATCGTCGCACCGCCGAGCGTTGTACCGAGCTGAAGAAGGCGGGACATGAAAAAGCTGTCACGGACAAGACGGGCCTGCTGCTCGATCCCTATTTCTCGGGCACCAAGATCGAGTGGATTCTGAAGCACGTCGCCGGCGCCCGCGCCGCGGCTGAGAAGGGCGCACTGGCCGCGGGAACCATCGAATGCTTCCTGCTGTGGCGATTGACCGGCGGCAAGGTGCACGCGAGCGACGCCACCAATGCCAGCCGCACGCTGATGCTCGACATCCGTACGGGGACCTGGGATCCCGAGCTGATGAAGCTGCTCGATGTACCAGCCTCCCTGCTGCCGCGCGTGGTGGATTGCTCGGGCGATCTCGGTGTTACGACGGCCGACTTCCTCGGCGCGCCGGTGCCGATCCTTGGCATGGCCGGCGACCAGCAGGCGGCAACCGTGGGGCAGGCCTGCATCAAGCCCGGCATGGTCAAGACGACCTACGGCACCGGCTGCTTCGCATTGCTCAACACCGGCAGCATGGCCGTGCAGTCGCGGCACCGCCTGCTCACCACCATCGCCTATCAGCTCGCGGGCCGGCGGACCTATGCCCTGGAGGGCAGCATCTTCGTCGCCGGCGCTGCCGTGCAATGGCTGCGCGACGGCCTCGGCCTGATCGACAAGTCGGGCGAGGTCGAGGCCCTGGCGGCGCGTGCCCGCGACGGCCATGGCGTCTATCTGGTGCCGGCATTCGTCGGCCTGGGGGCGCCGCATTGGGATCCCGATGCCCGCGGCGCGCTGCTCGGTCTCACGCGCGATTCCGGCCCCGCCGAGATTGCCGCCGCCACCCTCGATTCGGTCTGCTACCAGACCCGCGATCTGGTCGAGGCAATGCGAGGCGATGGCGCCCAGATCGACGAGCTCAGGGTCGACGGCGGCATGGTGGTGAACGACCTTCTGATGCAGCGACTGGCCGACACCGTCGGCACACCGGTCGAACGGCCGCGGGTGATCGAAACCACCGCCCTGGGTGCTGCCTTCCTGGCCGGCCTGCAGGCCGGGCTGTGGCCCTCGCTCGAAGCGCTGTCGGAGACCTGGGCGCTCGACCGGGCTTTTAAGCCGGCCGAGGACGCTGCCTCGCGCGACCGCCGCTATGCCGGCTGGCAGGATGCGGTGCGCCGGGTGCGCAGTTCCTGATTGCTGCAGTAGGGCGCGGCCTCTAGGTTGCGCCCGCCATGCTGACCCGTACGAACCCCGTCTATTGCGGCGTCGACACCATCGATCTCGCCCAGGCCACCAGGCTCATCCAGAGCATCGCCGGCGGGCCAAAGCCGGCCGTGGGCGGCATCAAGCTCGGGCTGGAGTTCTTCCTCGCCCATGGCGCGCCGGGCGTACGCTATGCCTTCCCGACACCGGTCCGGGCAACGGGTGTGGGCTTCTTCCTCGACCTAAAACTACATGACATTCCCAACACGGTGGCCGGCGGCATCCGCGCCGTGGTCGAACTCGCGCCCACCTTCATTACCATTCATGCGAGCGGCGGCCGCGAGATGATGAAGGCGGCGGTCGAGGAGGCCGGCACCCAGGCCGCCAAATTCAACGTGCCACGGCCCAAGCTTCTGGGCGTCACCGTGCTGACCTCGCTCGACCGCTCCGACCTCGAGGCGACGGGCGTCGATGCCGATCCCTCGGATCAGGTGGTGCGGCTGGCGGCACTTGCCCATGAGAACGGCCTCGACGGCGTGATCTGCTCGCCGCTCGAGATCGCGGCGTTGCGCAAGCAATGCGGTCCGGATTTCGTTCTGATGGTGCCGGGCATCCGCCCCGTCGGCAGCGCGGCCAACGACCAGAAGCGGGCGATGACGCCGCGCCAGGCAGTCGACCTCGGCGCCACCAACCTGGTCGTCGGCCGGCCGATCTACCAGGCGGCCGACCCGCGTGCGGCGGCCGAAGCCATCGCGCGCGAGGCCGGCGTCAACGACCTATGACCGTCGAGACCAAAATTTGTGGCCTCTCGACCCCTGAGACGCTGGATGCAGCGGTCTCGGGTGGTGCCCGCTGGGTGGGATTCGTCACCTATCCGCGCTCGCCGCGCCACATTTCGACCGCCCTGCTGCGCACGCTGGGTGCGCGCGTGCCGAAAAGCGTCGGCCGGGTCGGGCTGTTCGTCGACCCCGACGATGCGCTGCTCGATGAGCGGCTGGCGACCGGTGCGATCGACATGCTGCAGCTCCACGGATCGGAAACGCCGGAGCGCGTGGCCGCCGTCAAGCAGCGGACTGGAAAGCACGTTATGAAAGTGATCAAGGTCGCGAAACCTGAAGACGTCGAACGCGGCGTCACGGCCTATGCTTCGGTGGCCGATCGGCTGATGTTCGACACGGCCGACGGCACGCTGCCGGGCGGCAATGCCAAGGCCTTCGACTGGACGATCCTCTCCGGCCGCACTGTCCCACTGCCGTGGTTCCTGGCGGGCGGGCTCACGCCGGATAATGTCGCCGAAGCGGTCCGGGTTACGGGGGCACGCATCGTTGATGTTTCCTCTGGTGTCGAATCGAGCCGGGGTGTGAAATCCGTCGAACTGATTCGTGCCTTCCTAAATCGGGTGAAGGCGCTCTGAAGGGGACAGGCATGAAGGTCGAGAAGCGATTGAAGGAGCTCGGCATCGAGCTCGCCAAGCCCACGACACCGGTGGGCAGCTACGTGAACGCCGTGCGCACCGGCAACCTGCTCTATCTCGCCGGCAAGGGCCCCGGTGCGCCGGGCAAGCCGCTGCCGGTCGGCAAGGTCGGCCGCGACATGACCATCGAGCAGGCCTACGGCCACGCGCGCGAAACCGGCCTCAGCCTGCTCGCCGCCATGAAGGCCGAACTGGGCGACCTCGACCGGGTGAAGCGCATCGTCAAGGTGCTGGGCATGGTCAACGCCACGCCGGAATTCGGGCACCAGCCGGAGGTGATCAACGGCTGCTCCGACCTCTTTGTCGAAGTGTTCGGCGAGCGTGGCCGTCACGCACGCTCCGCCGTCGGCATGGGCTCGCTGCCGCGTGGCATTCCGGTCGAGGTCGAGGTGATCGTCGAAGTCGAGGACGCGCCGGCGCGCCGTGCTGCCGCCGCCAAGCCTGTCGCCAAGCGGAAGGCGGCACCCCAACCCAAGAGGGTGGCCAAGAAGAAGTCGGCCAGGAAAAAGAAACGCTAGGGCTTTTGACCGACCCCTGTCGGGACTGCTAAGTCCGCCCGTCCCGACAGGAACAGCGATGGCCATTTCACCCAACAGTTTCCGCACCGGCCCCGACGAGCGCGGGCATTTCGGCATTTTCGGTGGCCGCTACGTTGCCGAAACGCTGATGCCGCTGATCCTCGAGCTGGAAACGGCCTACAATGCCGCCAAGGCCGATCCGGCGTTCCAGAACGAGCTCGACTATCTGCTCGAGCACTATGCCGGCCGGCCGAGTCCGCTCTATTACGCCGAACGGCTCACCAAGAAGCTGGGCGGCGCCAAGATCTACCTCAAGCGCGACGAGCTGAACCACACCGGCAGCCACAAGATCAACAACGTGCTGGGCCAGGTGCTGATGGCCAAGCGCATGGGCAAGACGCGCGTCATCGCCGAAACCGGCGCCGGCCAGCATGGCGTGGCGACGGCCACGGCCTGCGCGCTGTTCGACATTCCCTGCGTCGTCTTCATGGGATCGGTCGATGTCGAGCGCCAGTCGCCCAACGTTTTTCGCATGAAGATGCTGGGTGCCGAGGTGCGGCCGGTGACGGCGGGGTCTTCGACCCTGAAGGACGCCATGAACGAGGCGCTGCGCGACTGGGTCGCGACCTGCGAGACGACCTTCTATTGCATCGGCACGGTGGCGGGCCCGCATCCCTATCCGGCGATGGTGCGCGACTTTCAGTGCGTCATCGGCAACGAGACGCGCCAGCAGATGATGAAGGCCGAGGGCCGGCTGCCCGACACGCTGGTGGCCTGCATCGGCGGCGGTTCCAACGCCATGGGGCTGTTCCATCCATTCCTTGACGACAAGGGCGTGCGCATCGTCGGCGTCGAGGCGGCGGGCCACGGCATCGATACCGGCCAGCATGCCGCCTCGCTGACTGGCGGCCGGCCCGGCGTGCTGCACGGCAATCGCACCTATCTGCTGCAGGACAAGGAAGGCCAGATCACCGAGGCGCATTCGATCTCGGCCGGCCTCGACTATCCAGGCATCGGTCCCGAGCATTCGTGGCTCAAGGAAAACGGCCGCGTCGAATATGTCTCGGCGACCGACGACGAAGCGCTCGAGGCGTTCCAGCTTCTCTGCAAGCTCGAGGGCATCATTCCCGCGCTGGAATCCTCACACGCCCTGGCGCATGTCATCAAGCTCGCGCCGACGTTGCCCAAGGACAATCTGCTGGTGATGAACCTCTCCGGCCGTGGCGACAAGGACGTGCCGCAGGTCGCCGCGCGCATGGGGATGAAGATCGAATCATGAGCCGTATCACCAGGCGCTTCGCCCAGCTCAAGGCCGACAAGCGCGCCGGGCTCGTCACCTACATCACCGCCGGCGATCCCGACGTTGCGATCGGCTACCAGATCCTGAAGGGCCTACCGGCTGCCGGGGCCGATCTCATCGAACTCGGCATGCCCTTCACCGACCCGATGGCCGACGGTCCCTCGATCCAGATCGCCGGTCAGCGCGCCCTCAAGGCCGGCATCACCGTCGACAAGACATTCGACATGGTGCGGCGCTTCCGCAAGGAGACCGGCGACAACGACACGCCGATCCTGCTGATGGGCTATTACAACCTCATCTACCAGCGCGGCCCCGAGCGTTTCTGCAAGGAAGCCGCCGCCGCCGGCGTCGACGGCTTCATCCTGGTCGACCTGCCGCCAGAAGAGGTCGACGAGCTCAAGCCCCACGCTGTTGCCGCCGGCCTCGATACGGTGCTGCTGACGGCGCCCACCACCGACGACAAGCGCCTGCCCGCCGTGCTGAAATACTCCTCGGGCTTCGTCTATTTCGTTTCCGTGCTGGGTATCACCGGCACCAAGTCGGCGACCGAGGAGGCCGTGCGCACCCACGTCGAGCGCATCAAGCGCCACACCAGACTGCCGGTTGGCGTGGGCTTCGGCATCCGCACGCCCGACCAGGCCGCCGCCGTGGCGCGCCATGCCGATGCCGCGGTCGTCGGCACTGCCATCGTCGAGCGCGTCAAGGCGGGCCTCGACGACAAGGGCAGGCCCAAGCCCGATCTCGTGCCCGGTGTCTTCGCCTATATCAGGGCGCTGGCCGATGGCGTGCGCGGCGTTCGAAAGGCCTAGGCTTTCGCCTCTTCCTCGTCGTCGTCAAACAGAAGATCGGCGACGAAGGAGTTGGTCTTGCGCTCCCAGCCGAAGGTCGAGGTCTGGCCGTGGCCGGGTACGAAGGTGATGTCATCGCCCAGCGGCCACAGTTTCTTGCGGATCGAGTTCAGGAGCTGCTCGTGATTGCCGCGCGGAAAGTCGGTGCGGCCGATCGAGCCCCGGAACAACACGTCGCCCACGAACGCGACCTTTGCCGGCCGGTTCACGAACACGACGTGGCCGGGCGTATGGCCGGGACAATGCACGACGTCGAGCGTGAGATTGCCCAGGCTCACCGTTTCGCCGCCGGTGAGCCAACGGTCGGGAACGAACGGCCTGTAGGCCGGGAAATTGTACTTGCGGCCCGACTCCGGCAGGCCCTCGATCAGGAACAGGTCATCCTGATGCGGCCCCTCGATCTTGACGCCATAGTGCTCGGCCATGGTGCCGGCGGCCGAGGCATGGTCGACGTGGCCGTGGGTCAGCAGGACCTTGGTGATCTTGATGCCCTGCTCGGCGATCGCCTGCTTCAGCATGTCGAAGTCGCCGCCGGGATCGACGGCGGTGCCCTCCATGGTATCGGAGCACCAGACGAGGGAGCAGTTCTGCTGGAACGGCGTGACGGGGGCGATCATGACCTTGAGCATGTTTCCGATCTAATGCCTCCCGCGCGGCAGCGGAAGGGCGTATGCTGAAGGCCCCTCATGCGTCGACGGCGATGAAATTGCGTCTTCTCCTCTGTGCCTTGGGCCTCCTCGGCCTTTATTCGGTCTCTGCCCAGGCCCAGATCGCCCCGGTGGCGTCTCCGTCGGGGCCCGTCATGGCCGGTCCGTACGTGGTGGTCGACGCCGCCACCGGCGAGACCCTGCTCGAGCGCAACGCGGGCGCTTCCTGGTATCCGGCCTCTCTCACCAAGATGATGACGATCTACATCGTCTTCGAGGAACTGAAGTCTGGGCGGCTGACGCTCACCTCACTGGTGCCTTTTTCACAGAACGCTCATGCTAGGCCGCCGTCGAAGCTCGGCATTGCGGCAGGTGGATCGATCACGGTGGAGCAGGGCCTGCGGGCCCTGGTGGCGCGGTCGGCGAACGACGTCGCAACCGCGTTCGGTGAGCGGATCTCGGGAACCGAGGCCGCTTTCGCCCATCGCATGACCGAGACAGCCGCGCGACTCGGAATGACGGCCACCCAGTTCCGCAACGCCAACGGGTTGCCCGACGCCGGCCAGGTCACGACGGCGCGCGACCTCGCCTTGCTCGGCGTTGCGCTGGTGACGGAGTTCCCACAGTACTACGGCTACTTCCGCACCCAGGATTTCATGTTCGGCAAACAGAAGATCGGGCCGGGCATCAAGTTTCTCGATCTCTATTCGCCCTATGCCGACGGGCTGAAGACAGGATTCATCTGCGCCTCCGGCTTCAATATCGTGGGCAGCGCGGTCCGCGACGGGCGTCGGCTGGTGGCCGTCGCGCTCGGCTTCAAGCGTGCCGACCTGCGCGACGAGTTCATCGTCCGTCTGCTCGACGAGGCCTATCTGCTCAAGACCGCCGGCAGCCGGCCGAAGATCTGGCAACTGCGCAACGGCGGTAGCGGCCCGGCGACCGTGCTGCCCTATGGCGTATGCGGCACGATCCGCTACGATATGCCCGGCGACGCAGCTTGGCTCGGCACCTACGGCGACTGGCGCACGGCACGCACCGCCTTCGACAAGGGTCAGGCCCAGCTCGCCACCCTCGGCTTCCAGCGGTTGGGCAAGGAGTACATCCTGCCGGTCACCGTCAACAAGGCGACCCGTCAAGCCGCCATCATCGCCGACCTCGAGCCCGCGGCGGCCGAGAGACTCTGTGCCGACTACCAGGCGCGGAAACTGTTCTGCCAGGTGAAGAAACCGCACGACTTCGTGGCGCCGTTCGGCGGCTTCTGGCGCTGATCCTAGCGCCCTGATCTTGGCCGGGCCGGCCATTCGTGCGATACCGCCGCCATGAATTGGCTGACCAATTTCGTCCGGCCCAAACTGCGTGCGCTGGTCGCCCGCAAGGAAACCCCCGAGAACCTCTGGCTGAAATGCCAGAAGTGCGAACAGATGCTGTTCATGCGCGACTGGGAGGCCAACCAGGAGGTCTGCACCCACTGCGGCCACCATATGCGCATCAGGCCCCTGAAGCGCCTGCCGTACCTGTTCGACGAGGGTCGGTACGAACTGCATCCCCTGCCGCGCGTCACTGTCGATCCGCTCAAGTTCCGCCACGCCAAGCGCTACGATGCGCAGCTCAAGGAGGCCCAGGCCAAGGCCCAGGGCACAACCGATGCGCTGGTGGTGTCGAGCGGCCCGATGGGCGGTCGCGTCGCCATCGTGGCGCTGCTCGATTTCGGCTTCATGGGCGGCTCGATGGGCACCGCGGTGGGCGAGGGGCTGGTGATGGCCGCCGAACTGGCCGTGGCACGCAAGGCGCCGCTGATCGTCTTCTCGGCCTCGGGCGGTGCGCGCATGCAGGAGGGCATCCTTTCCCTGATGCAGCTCACGCGGACCACCGTCGCCGTACGCAAGGTGAAGGAAGCGGGCCTGCCCTACATCGTCGTCCTGACCGATCCGACGACCGGCGGCGTGTCGGCGTCCTTCGCGATGCTGGGCGATGTCCACATCGCCGAGCCCGACGCCATCATCGGCTTCGCCGGTCCGCGCGTGATCCAGGACACCATCCGCCAGGAGCTGCCGGCGGGCTTCCAGCGCTCCGAATATCTGCTCGAACACGGCATGGTCGATGCCGTCGTGCACCGCCACAAGCTGCGTGAGACGCTGATCGGCCTGACCTCGCTGTTCATGGATCCCGTCGTTTCGGAAGGTCGCGGCCTCGCGGTCGCGGTCCGCTGAGGGTCCCAGCGTGACGGATGCCATTCTGGAGCGCCTCCTGCGGCTCCATCCGCGATTGATCGACCTCGGGTTGGAACGCACCGAACGGCTGCTCGAGACCCTGGGGTCGCCGCATCTCAAACTGCCACCAGTCGTTCACGTCGCCGGCACGAATGGCAAGGGCTCGCTGGTTGCCTACATCAGGGCGATGACCGAGGCAGCGGGCTATCGCGTGCACGTCTACACCTCGCCGCATCTCGTCCGTTTCAACGAGCGTATCCGGGTCGCCGGACGCCTGATCGAGGACGATGAACTCGACGCCATTTTGGCGGAGTGCGAAAAGGTCAACGATGGAAAGCCCATCACGTTCTTCGAGATCACAACCGTCGCGGCATTTCTCGCCTTTGCCCGTGTGCCGGCCGACCTGGCGGTGATCGAGGTTGGCATGGGGGGACGCTTCGATACCACCAACGTGGTCAATCCCATGGTCTCGGCAATCACGCCGATCGGCTATGATCACACCGGCTTCCTGGGCGACAAGCTCGAAAGTATTGCCGGCCAGAAAGCCGGCATCCTCAAGCGCGCCGTGCCGGCGGTGATCGGCCGCCAGCGCGCCGTGTCGGCTTCGGTGATCGCCGCCGAAGCGGCCAAGTTCGCGTCGCCGCTCTTTCGCCTCGGCCGCGAATGGCAGGTGGCACCCACGGCTTCCGGCTTCGCCTACCAAAGCGACCTGGTGAGCCTCGACCTCCCGGCGCCGGCACTGGCGGGTGCACACCAGCTCGACAATGCCGCGACCGCAGTCGCCTGCATCGAGCGCCTGCGTGCGGCCAGGTTCGATATCGACGAGAAGGCGATCCGCGCCGGGCTGAAGTCGGTCGAATGGCCGGCGCGATTGCAGAGACTCACCAAGGGGCCACTGGTCGAGGCCCTGCCGCCGGGCTGCGAGCTGTGGCTCGATGGTGGCCATAACGAGGATTGCGGCCTGGTGCTGGGGCGCATGGCCAGCGACTGGGCCAAGGAGCCGGCTCCGCTGCCGCTCTACCTTGTGTTTGCCATGCAGACGACCAAGGACGCTTCGGGCTTCCTGCGGCCGCTCAGCCGTCACGCCGTGGCCGCGCGGGCCGTGCCCTTCCCAGAGGGCCACGCCGCCTATACACCGGTCGAAGCCTGCGCCAAAGCGGCGGAAGTCGGCCTCGATTGCGTGCCCGTAAACGACATCGGCGCGGCGCTGGAAGACCTGTTGGCCACCCAGCCTGCGCCAATGCGCATTCTCATCTGTGGTTCGCTCTACCTCGCGGGAGCCGTGCTGGTCCGCAACGGTTGAAGATCCCTACGCGATTGCGGTGTTGATCCAGCTTACCAGCTTCTGCTTGGGCTCGGCGCCGATCTTGGTCGCGGCGACCTGGCCGTTCTTGAACAGCAGCAGGGTGGGGATCGAGCGCACGCCATAGCGCGTCGGTACCATCGGGTTCTCGTCGATATTGACCTTCACGACCTTGAGCTTGCCGTCCATGTCCTTGGCGATGTCCTCGAGCGACGGGCCGATCATGCGGCACGGGCCGCACCACTCCGCCCAGAAGTCGACGAGCACGGGCGTGTCCGACTTCAGGACTTCCTGCTCGAAGGAAGCATCGGTTGCTTTGACGGTCATGGTGGGTTCTCCAAAAACAATACAGGCCGGTCAATGGACCGGCGCCGCCCTTGATCTGAAGCTAGGAACCGCGACTGTCCGAGTCAAGATGCAACGACATAAGGCATTGATTTATCAAGTGTTTCTGCATCGATTTCCATCAACTTGGGAGCTGCTGTCCACAGCAGAAAGGCGCGCACCGGGCGGCCCGGATAGATCGCCTGGAGAAGGCTGCGATAGAGCGCGAGCTGGCGGCGATAGGCGATCGCCACGCCGTCGGGCGACTCCGGCGGCGGCTTGTTGGTCTTGTAGTCGACGATCAGGACTTCTCTTGTCGATACGGCCAGCCGGTCGACTTGGCCGCTGACGGTGAAGGTGCCGCGTGGCGTCTTCACCGTGCCGATCAGGGGCACCTCGGCACGAGAGCCCTTGGCGAACAGCGCGGCATGCGCCGGTGCTTCGGTGACGGCAAGCGCTTCGGCGGTCCACTGCTCGACATCCTCCGGCGCGAGGCCATGGGCGGGCTGCGCGAGGAAGCGGCGTGCCGCTGCGGCGCGTTCGGCTGCCGGCAGTGACGGAAGATGGCGCAGCAGTTCGTGCAGCAACAGGCCGCGCTGCCAGCGCTGGGCATCGTCGGCGGCGAGCGGACTGAAGGCGCGTGGTGCGGCTGTCGCCTCGTCGGGCAACGGCTGGGAGGGGGCGAGCGGCGTGGGTGGATCGGGCTCGTGAGGTGCCGGCTTGCCCCACCACGCCGGCAGCTTGGCCTCGGTCGGCATTTCCAGTTCGGCCTGCTTGGGCAGTGCGATCTCGCCCGGGCCCACCAGCTCGAAGCCGAGTCCGGACCAGCCGTCGCGGAGTAGCTCCTTCGCAAAGTCGAAATCGCGCACCACGGCGCGCAGTCGTTGCGGGCCGTAGGCCGTCAGCGGGGTGTCGACGCTCGACCTCAAGCCGGCTTCGATGTGCTCGTACCAGCAGCCTGCATCCTGCTTCTTCGCGCCGGTCCATCCGCCGACATAAAGTCGGTCCTCAGCGCGCGTCATCGCGACATAGAGCAGGCGATTCTGCTCTTCGAGTGCCCGGGCTTTGGCACGATCACGCCAGGCGCGTGCCAGTTCGTTGGCATCGCCGGTGCGCGGCAGCCAGAGCCGCGCCTCGCCGTCGTCGGCGACCAGCAGGCGTTCGTGGCTGGCCGGTACGCGTGTCGTATCCGGCATGTAGACGACTGGCGCCTGCAGGCCTTTTGCAGCATGCACGGTCAGGATGCGCACCTGCCGTCGCCGGTTCTGGTCGAGGTCGCGCTTGATCTCGCCGCCGCCCGCCTCGAACCAGCGCAGGAAGCCCTGCAGTGAGCCCGGCTCGGCCTGCTGGTATTGCAATGCGCGCGACAGCAGCTCGTCGATTGGATCGGCCGCCTCGCGGCCCAGCCGCTCCAGCAAGCGGACGCGACCGCCCTCCGGTCCTAGGGCCTCGGCGAAGAAGTCGAAGGGCGTGGTGAAGTCGGCACGGGTCAGCCAGGCCGAGAGACGGGCGTGCGCGAAGCCGAAACGCCGGTCCTCCGAACGGGAACGCAAGGCCTGCCATAGATGGCCCTTGCGGTCCCAAGCCAGGGCGAACAGCGCTTCCTCATCGAGACCAACCAGCGGCGACTTGAGCAGGCAGGCGAGGTTGAGGTCGTCCTGCGGCAGCAGGACGAAGCGCGCCAGCGCCAGCAGGTCCTGAATCGCCAACTCGCTCCCGAGATCGAGGCGATCGACGCCGGCGACGTCGATGCCTTCGCGCTTTAACTCCCGCACCAGTGCCGTCACCAGGGCGTTGCGGCGGCGCACGAGCACCATGAAGTGCCCGGCGTTTAGCACCTCGCCGGTGCTGGCACGGCGCTCCGTGCCGATCAGGCCACGCATGTGCACGGCGATGAGGCGGGCGAGCCGCTCATGCGGCGCCCGGATCATGTCGGGCTTCGCCTCGAGATCGGTCGTGTCGACTCCGCTCGCCTCGGCGGCCACGACCGGCCACAGCTCGACCCGGCCGGGTTGGCCGACGCGACTCGGACGATGCCAGACCTCCTGCTCGGGCCCGGTGAGGCCCTTGGCGGCGGCCCCGGTGGCGAACACCCAGTCCACGGCGTCGAGGACCGCCGCGGTCGAACGGAAGGAGACGTTGAGATCGACTCGCTTCAGGCGCCTGGCACTGTTGTCTCGGTGCTTTTCGCGACTGCGGCCGGCGAACCAGTCGTGCATCTCCGCGAGCTTGCGCGGATCGGCGCGCTGGAAGCTGAAAATCGATTGCTTGGTGTCGCCGACGGCGAAGATCGTGCGGTTGCGTTCGTCGCCGCTGCCGACGACGAAGAATTCCTCGGTCAGGCGGCGGATCACCTCCCATTGGTCCGGGTTGGTGTCCTGCGCCTCGTCGACCAGCACATGGTCGAGGCCGCCGTCGAGCTTGTAGAGCACCCAGGCGGCACTTCCCGCGTTTTCGAGGAGGCGGCGGGTTGCCACGATCAGGTCGTCATAGTCGAGTGCGCCGCGTCGGCGTTTGGCGCGGCCATAACGCTCGACGATGTCGAGGCCGAGCCGCAGCAGCGCCATCGTGCGCTCGACCAGAGCGGCACCGTTGGCGCGATCGATGGCGGCGCGGATACGTTTGGCCTCGACCAACAGCACCTCCGCCACGTCGGGCATCGCTTTCTGCGCGGCTTTGGTGGCAAGCCGTGCCAGGATTTGTCCCTCCCTGGTGAAGAAAGCCTTGCAGTAGCCGTCGAAGCGCGCGTGCCGCGAGTCGGTATCGTCCAGCCATTCGAGGATAATGGCGCTGCGAGTGGCGTCGGTCGGACTGCCGCGCGACAGGGCGACCGCGGCCGCGCGGACCAGGCGGGCGTCGAAGGCGGCATCGAGGCAAGCGCCGGACAGGATCGCGCCGGCGCTGTCCTCGGGATCGCATCCGAGTTCCCTAGCGAGGCGCGCGCGTTCGCGGACAAGTCCCGCCTCGTCGGCAATGCGCGCCAGGAGCCAGGCGCGCTCGCCCAGCAGCTTCTTCATCAAGTCGGTGTATTCGGTTGCGGAGACCTTGTTCGCCACGGCCGCCAGCGCGTCGCGCAGGGCGAGTGGCGCGTCGCGGCGCGCCAGGGCCTCCATCTGGCCGTTTTCAGCCTGTTTCAACAGCGTCGCCGCCTCGCCATCGTCGAGGACGTCGAAGCCGGGTGCCACGCTGGCCTCGAGTGGGAAGCGCTTGAGCAAAGCTTGGCAGAAGGCATGAATGGTGAGGATGTTGATGCCGCCTGGCGCATCGAGTACGCGGGCGAACAGGCGACGCGCCACCGGCCGCTCGTCGTCCTCCGGCGGTCGGTCGATCAGCTCGGTGATCTCCCTGTCGAGCTGTGCATCGTCGGCCATTGCCCAGCGACCGAGCTGGCCGGCCAGCCTGTTGCGCATTTCGGCCGCCGCCGCCTTGGTGAAGGTCAGGCAGAGAATGCGCTCGGGCTTCACGCCGTCCAGCAGCAGGCGTGTCACGCGGTCGGTCAGCACTTTGGTTTTGCCGGTGCCGGCGTTTGCCTCGACCCAGGCGGAGTAGGCAGGGGCTGTGGCCTGCCGCTGGGCCATGGTCGCGAGGTGGCGGGAGTCGAGCGCGTCGTTCATTCCTCGCCTCCGTCCACCGTCGACCACTCGGCGACGCGTTCGAGATGCTGGTAGTCGTTGAAGTGCGGGATGAACTCGGGCCAGGGCAGGGCTGGATAAGGTGTTGCTGGGTTGGCGAAATGCACCGCCATCCTGTCCACCAGCGCCAGCATCGCCGGGATCAGTTCGTCGCTACCCTTCACCTCCTCGATCTTGCCGCCTTCGTCGAGGCCGTTGGCGCGCCAGTAGGAGAGGTGGACCTCGTCGGCCTTCTCTTCGAGGTGCTCGAAGCCGCCGCGCTCGGCAATCGCGGCTTCGAGCAGGAGCTGCGGCGCGAACAGCGCTTCCATCTCACGGCGCGACGGCACCCGACCTGTCTTGTAGTCAATGATTTCCAGGACGCCCTTCTCGATCTCGTCGATCCGGTCGGCCAAGGCACGGATGGTCAGGGGCCTTGACCGTGGGCCGACCTGGATGGAGCCCCAGCGTTCGCTCGCGAGCAGCTTCGTGCCGTTCGCACGCCGCGCGTTCTCGGCGGCGACGAACCATCTCGCGAGGCGCTGGAAGCGCGGCCACCAGAAGGCGCGTTCCGCCGGCGCCGTCAGCAGTTCGCCGAGGTGCTGCTCGCCCGCTTCCTCGAAGCGCGCCACGGCGTCGGGCGGCAGCAGCCCCGAAGGATGCTCGAGCAGGAAGTGCTCCAATGTCTTGTGCAGAGCCGAGCCGCGGTCGGCCGCGGCCAGCTCGGCCTCGTGAGGATCAAGTCTCTCGAGGCGCAGGATGCGTCGGGCATAGAGGCCGTACGGATCGCGCCGCCATTGCTCGATGCTGGTGACCGACAGCTCGGTCGGCCGCGCGGCAAGCGGCGGCGTCGGCTGCGGTCGCGACCAGGGCTTGTAGTCGATCGGCCGGTCGATGGCCTCGGCCCAATCGACATAATGCCTGCCACGCTGGATGTAGACCGGGGCAGGGCCTCCCGGTTCGTAGCCGAGCAACGCGTCCAGCCGCGCCAGCCAGCGCGACGATACGGTGGGGGCACCGGCCTCGCGTTCGGACCGGGTGATGAGCACGCGCTCGGCTGCAAGCGCTGAGACGAAATCGTGGGCCGACAGGCCGATCCGTCGCTCGGGCTGCGGCAGACCGAGCGCTGCGCGCATCGGCCGGTTGACCCATGGGCCGGTCTCGACGGCGGGCGGCCAGATGCCCTCGTTCAATCCGCCCAGCACCATGAGGTCGGCATGCTGCAGGCGTGCTTCGAGCGGGCCCAGGATCGAAAGTCGTGGGTGGCGTCCGAAGCGCGGGCGGATGACCTCGCCCGCCAGCATCGTTTCCAGCAGCGCCGGCCATTCGCCACCAGCGACGGCCGGCCGGCCCGCCCAGGCCTCGCGCAGCCGCGCCAGCGCGTCGGCCAGCGCTTCTCCGGCGTCACCGCGCCACAGTGTCTCGGCCGAGGCGATCATCTCGGCGGCGGCGACGGTGGCATCGAGCAGAGCGGACGGCGAGGCTCCCTGATCCATCAGCGTGGCCAGCCCGCCGACCCTGTCGCCGAGGCGGCGCACGAGATCGGCGACCGCCTCGCGGTCTGTGTCGTTGCCGAAATCCGTGTTTGTGACGCGCGCCAGAATCGCATCGAGGCCGGCATCGGGCTTGAGGCCGCGCAGGCACTTGCGATCGAGCCGCCGAGCGACCCCGAGCGCGGCGGGCCGTTCCAGGCCGAGCAGGCAAAGCGGATGCTTGAGCAGGGCGAGCAAGTCGACCGGCGCGAAGCCGCCATCGACGACGGCACAGGTCAGCCGCAGCAACGTGGCGGGCGGCGTGTCGACAAGCGGAGTGCCGGCCGAATCATCGATCTCGACATTCCAGCGGCGCAGCTCGGCTGCGACGCGGCGCGCCAGTCCGCGGTCGGGTGTGACTAGAGCGGCGGTCTGGGCCGGCCTCTCCAGAATCTCGCGCAAGGCCAACGCAATGACCAGGGCTTCATGGTGATGCGTGGCGCAATCGGCACGCGAGACGTGTTCGAGGGCCAGCGGATCGGGCCGCGTCCAGGCCTCGCTGGTTTCCGCCGGTCGCATCAGCTCCGCGACCAGCTTGCGGCGCACTATATTGCCCGGGCTGCCCGGCCACTCCGGCACGTCGCTGCGGGTAACGGCCAGTGTGTCGAGCAGTTCGCGCAGGCCGTACTGCGGATGTGACGGGCCGAGAACGCCCCAGCTCGTCTCGTCCATGTCGCGATCGAGGCCTGGCAGGACGATAGCTCCCTGGGGCAGGTCGGCGACGGTCGCCAGCAGCTCTCGCGTTGCAGGCTGCGAGCCGGTCGAGCCGGCCGCGATCACCGGCGTAGACGGCGGATGCTCGCGCCAGCGTGCGGCCTGGCCGCGGATGGCGAGCGTGCGCCGCTCGATGGCGTCGATCTTTCCACGTTCGGCCAGAAGCTTTGGCCAGGCCTCGCCGACGATGGCAAGGAACTTCAGCGTACGCTGCCAGTGGCTCGCGAAGTTGCCTTCGACCAGCCCCTCGAGCTGTTGGAACGACACGCCTTCGATCGCCAGTTCGTCGAGCAGGCGGCCGAGTTCGCGCGCGAGCTTGAGCGCCTGCGCGGCCGACTGGGCGATGGGATGGCCCTGGTCGTCCTTGAAGGCGGCCACCAATTGCGCCAGCAGCGCTTCGCGCTCCGTCGGATCGATGGCGGGCGGCAGGGCCAGGGCGCTATCGTCGCCCGGCGACAGGTCCCATTCGCTGTCGTCAACGTCGCCCAGCGGCGCCATGCGCGGCAGGATCGTGGGGCTGCCGCCCGACACCCGCAGGAAGGCCTCGCGCAGCGCCCGTACCGAGCGCCGGGTCGGCACCAGGACCAGGACATCGGCGAGGCCCAGCGGATCACCGCCATGCGCGGCCAGCACGCCTTGTGCAAGTTCATCGGCGAAGCGGCGGTCGATGCCGATGGTGAAGACGCCTTTCATCCCAGCACCCGTTCGGCGTCGGCGAGCGCGGCCGGCGTGCCGACGTGGAACCAGTCGCCGTCGTGCACGAGGCCGTAGAGGCGGCCGGCCGCCTCGGCCCGGTTCCAGAGTTTCAGCAGCGAGAACGGTCCCTCTGAGGTGCCGTTGAACAGGCGCGGTTCGCATACCGAGATGCTGGCGAAGAGATACGGCGCCGTCTCGGCGTTACCGCGGTGACGGGCATGGCCGTCGGGCTCAAGATAGTAGTCGCCGCGGTCCTTCTCCTCGCGGCCGATCGCCGTCGCCAGTGGATGCAGCAGCAGCAGCGCGTCCATGCGCCTCGGATCCCACATTGCCTGCAGGCGGCCCAGCATCGACTCCGGTCCGTCGCGCCACAAGCCATCGCCGTTCAGTACGAAGAACGGCCCGTTGCCGAGCAGTGGCAGGGCATTGCGAACGCTGCCACCGGTCTCCAGCAGACGATCCTCGCGGACGATGCGGGCGTGGCCTTGCAGGCGGTCGGCGATCTGGCTACCGAGGTGATGCACGTTGACCACGATGTTCTGCACGCCGTGCCGCTGCAGGCGGTCCATCGTGCGTTCCAGCATCGAGCGGCCGGCCACGGGGATCAGCGGCTTGGGCGTGTGGTCGGTCAGCGGCCACATGCGTTCGCCGCGGCCGGCTGCCAGGATCATCGCGGTGCGGATCATCATGCACCCATGCGCCGCAGCGGCGGTGGCAGCAAGCGGTCGACCCAGGCGCGCAGCGGCGCCAGCGTCTCATGCCGCAGGGCGCGCTCGAACATGCGCCAGACGCGCGGTAGGTGCGGCAGGTAGTCGGGCTTGCCGTCGCGTTCCAGCAGCCGGACGAACAGGCCGATGATCCGCGCGTGGCGTTGCGCGGCCATCAGGGCGAAGCCGGTACGAAAGCCCGCTGGATCGGCGAGCGCAGTTTCGTCGATGTAGCGCTGCAGACAGGCCGCATGCACGGCGGGCAGCACGTCGCGGCGCGCGTCTTCGATCAGCGACACCAGATCGTAGGAGGGGTGGCCGCGCTGGGCGTCCTGGAAGTCGAGCAGGCCGCAGGCCTTTACACCGGGGCGCGCCGGCAGCCACAGCAGGTTGTCCTTGTGGTAGTCGCGCAGCAGCAGGGCATCGGGTGCTGAGGGCAGCGCGGCGAGGCATTCCTGCCACGCCGCGATGTAGCGGGCGGTCTCCTCCGGCGGCGTCGGTTGCCCGCTCGCCGCAGGCAGATACCATTCCGGCAGCAGCATCGCCGCCTCGATCAGTGCGTCGCCGGCGTAGGCGCCGAGCCCCGGCAGCAGGGCGCGGTCGCCAGCCCGGTAGAGCTGCACCAGAACGTCGGTGGCGCGGGCATAGAGCTCGCCCTCGTCGCCGCCTGCCGCCAGCACGCGGGCATAGGTGTCGTCGCCCAGGTCTTCCAGCAGCAGGAAGCCGTGCTCGGGGTCTTCAGCCAGGATCTGGGGGGCGCTCAGGCCAAGCGTGATCAAGTGCCGGCCGATGCGCACGAAGGGCCGCACGTCCTCCTGTGGCGGCGGCGCATCCATCACGACCGCGGATTCACGCGGCCGGGTTAGCCTGAAGTATTTCCGGAACGAGGCATCGCCGGCCAGCGGGCGCTCGCCGGCATCGCCCCAGCCGGCGCCGCGCACGAATTCGGCGCGCCGCCGATCGCGTTCAGACTTCGCCAAGACGGGCTTCTCCCTCCAGGGTCGCGCGGCGTCCCTCACCTTCGATGGACAGGGTCACCGTGAGTCGTTCGTGCGGCAGCAAGAGGCCCAGCCGCTCCGCCCATTCGACCAAGGCGATGCCGTCGGCCCGCGCCTCCTCCCAGCCGAGCTCGAAGACCTGCTCGGCGGTCTCCAGTCGGTAGAGGTCGAAGTGCCAAAACACGCCTCGTGGCGTGTCGTAGACCTCGACCAGGGTGAAGGTCGGGCTCGGCACGACCAGCGCCGGCTCGCCCGAGGCTGCGCGGAGGATGGCGCGGGCGAGCGTGGTCTTGCCGGCGCCGAGACCGCCCACCAGCGCCACGACGTCGCGCGGCCGCAGGCGCCCGGCCAAGGCCGCGCCTAGCCGCTCGGTGGCGGCCTCGTCTGGAAGGGGCAAAGAAAAAGTCGGCATCTTTCGATGCCGACTTTTAGCATGGTCGCGGCTGTGGGCGGTTAGTAGCGGTAGAGGTCGCCCTTGAAGGGGCCCGCTTCCGGCACGCCGATGTACTTGGCCTGGTCGGGACGGAGCTTGGTCAGCTTGGCGCCGACCTTCTCGAGATGAAGCGCCGCGACCTTCTCGTCGAGGAACTTGGGCAGCGTGTAGACCTGCTTCTCGTACTTGCCGGGGTTGGTCCAGAGCTCGATCTGCGCCAGCGTCTGGTTCGAGAACGAGGCCGACATCACGAAGCTCGGGTGGCCGGTGGCGTTGCCGAGGTTCACCAGGCGGCCTTCCGAGAGCAGCAGGATGCGCTTGCCATCCGGGAAGGTGATCATGTCGACCTGCGGCTTGATGTTGGTCCACTGGAAGTTCCGCAGGCCTTCGACCTGGATCTCGTTGTCGAAGTGGCCGATGTTGCAGACGATGGCCATGTCCTTCATCGCGCGCATGTGGTCGACGGTGAGGATGTCCTTGTTGCCGGTCGCGGTGACGAAGATGTCGAACTTCGGCGCGGCCTCGTCCATCGTCAGCACTTCGTAGCCGTCCATCGCGGCCTGAAGGGCGCAGATCGGGTCGATCTCGGAAACGGCCACGCGCGCGCCCGAACCGGAGAGCGAGGCAGCCGAGCCTTTGCCCACATCGCCATAGCCAGCCACGAAAGCCTTCTTGCCGGCCATCATCACGTCGGTGCCGCGGCGGATCGCGTCGACGAGGGACTCTTTGCAACCGTACTTGTTGTCGAACTTCGACTTGGTGACGGAATCGTTGACGTTGATCGCCGGGAAGGGAAGTTCGCCGCGCTTCTCGAGTTGGTAGAGGCGGTTGACGCCTGTCGTCGTCTCTTCGGAGACGCCGCGCACGCCGGCCTTGGTTTTCTTGAACCAGCCGGGCGTTTCCTTCATGCGCTTCCTGATCTGGGCGAAGAAGTATTTCTCTTCCTCCGAGCCCGGCTTGTCGAGGATCGAGGGGTTGGTCTCAGCTTTTTCGCCGACGATCAGGTACATCGTGGCGTCGCCGCCATCATCGAGGATCAGGTTCGGGCCATTGCCGTCCGGCCACTGGAACATGCGGTCGGTATAGTCCCAGTACTCTTCCAGCGTCTCGCCCTTGTAGGCGAAGACAGCGGTG
>JAUXWB010000448.1 GCA_030684475.1 Reyranella sp.
CGGCGTGCGGCGCTTCAGCCAGATCGTGTAGACGAAGACATAGAACAGGATCGCCGCCGCCAGCAGCGCCGCTGCGACGAAGTTGGTGGCAACCGCCATCAGCAGGACGGAGAAGATCGACAGCAGGACGCCCAGCCCGAGCGCATCGTCGGGAGCCACCCGGCCCGCCGGCAGCGGCCGGTTGCGCGTACGTGCCATCAGGGCGTCGAGATCGCGCTCGTACCACATGTTTATGGCGCCGGCGGCGCCCGAACCCAGCGCGATCGCCAGCACTGCGAGCGCCGCGGTGAACGGATGGAGATAGGCCGGTGCGATCAGCACGCCGACCAAGCCGGTAAAGACGACCAGCGACATCACGCGCGGCTTCAGCAGATCGACATAGTCGCGCACGCGCGCTGGCGCGGCGACGCCGTCGATGCGGCCCGTAAAAGTGTGCGCGGTGTCGCTCATATGCCTTATCAAGGCGAAGGCGCCTTCTTGGGGCGCCTCCGCTCCGGTCCTAGGGATGTGCCGTCGGAGAGATGTGCGGCAGTTCCTCGAAAGTGTGGAACGGCGGCGGCGAATCCACCGTCCATTCCAGCGTCGTGGCGCCCTCGCCCCAGTAGTTCGCGCCGACCTTGCGGCCGTACATCATTCCGGCGAAGACCACGAAAATCAGCCAGAAGATCGTCGCGCCGAAGGAGAGGAACGCGCCGAGCGACGAAACGTAGTTCCAATGCGACATCGCATCGGGATAGTCGACATAGTGGCGGGGCATGCCGGCGAGGCCGGAGAAATGCATCGGGAAGAACGTCAGGTTCACGCCGATGAAGGTGACCCAGAAGTGCACCTGGGCCGCCCACTCCGGATACTGCCGGCCCGTCATCTTGCCGAACCAGTAGTAGAAGCCCGCGAACAAGCCGAAAACCGCGCCAAGCGACAGCACGTAATGGAAGTGCGCGACCACGTAGTAGGTGTTGTGCAGGGCGTAGTCGACGCCGGCATTGGCCAGCACGACGCCGGTGACGCCGCCGACAGTGAACAGGAAGATGAAGCCGATCGCCCACAGCATCGGCACTTCGAGCCTGATCGAACCGCCCCACATGGTGGCGATCCAGGAGAAAATCTTAATGCCGGTCGGCACCGCGATCACCATCGTGGCGGCCACGAAGTAGGCGCGCGTGTCGACGTCCATGCCGACCGTGTACATGTGGTGTGCCCACACGACGAAGCCCACGACGCCGATCGCCACCATCGCGTAGGCCATGCCGAGGTAGCCGAAGATCGGCTTCTTCGAGAAGGTCGAGATGATGTGGCTGACGATGCCGAAGGCCGGCAGGATCATGATGTACACCTCAGGGTGTCCGAAGAACCAGAAGAGGTGCAGGAACAGCGTCGGGTCGCCGCCGCCGGCCGGATCGAAGAAGGTCGTGCCGAAGTTGCGGTCGGTCAGCAGCATGGTGATGGCGCCGGCCAGCACCGGCAGGGCGAGCAGCAGCAGGAACGCCGTCACCAGGATCGACCACGCGAAGAGCGGCATGCGGTGCAGCGTCATGCCGGGTGCGCGCATGTTCAGGATCGTGGTGATGAAGTTGATGGCGCCCAGGATCGAGGACGCGCCCGCGATGTGCAGCGAGAAGATGGCGAGGTCCATGCCCGCGCCCTGCTGAACGGAGAGCGGCACGTAGATCGTCCACCCGGTGCCGACGCCACCGCCGATCAGGGCCGAGAGCAGCAGCAGGATGAAGGCCGGCGGCAGGAGCCAGAAGCTGATGTTGTTCATGCGCGGGACCGCCATGTCGGGCGCGCCGATCATCAGCGGCACGAACCAGTT
>JAUXWB010000457.1 GCA_030684475.1 Reyranella sp.
GTCGATCGCCTTGCCGTCCTCGTGCGGCTGCGGATCGGCCAGCAGGTCGGCGGCGGCGTCGCCCAGCCGCCGGCGCACAACGCGGCGCAACTGTGGCGCGGCGTTGTGCAGAGGCTCGCCGCGCACGCCCAGGGGGCGCACGCCGCTTCTTGTCGTGACAACGAGGGTTGAATCGCCGGGCATCGAAGCGGCGAAAGTAGCGCGGCGATTATGGCGGCGCGATGGTGCCGGCTATACCGCCTTGGCCCATTCGCGCAGCACGAACTTCTGCACCTTGCCGGTCGAGGTCATGGGCAGGTCGCGGAACACGATGTGGCGCGGGCACTTGTAGGAGGCGAGGTTGGCGCGGCAGTGGGCCACGATCTCCTCCACGGTGGCCGCGGCGCCGGGTTTCAGCACCACGAAGGCGCAGGGCGTTTCGCCCCATTTCTCGTCGGGCTTGGCCACCACCGCCACGTTGGCGACCGCGGGGTGCTCCATGATCGCGCCCTCGACCTCGATGGTCGAGATGTTCTCGCCGCCCGAGATGATGATGTCCTTGGAGCGGTCGCGGAGCTCGATGTAGCCGTCCTCGTGCAGGACGCCCAGGTCGCCGGAATTAAACCAGCCGTGCTCGAAGGACTCCTTCGTCGCCTTCGGGTTCTTGAGGTAGCCCTTCATGACGAGATTGCCGCGGAACATCACCTCGCCCATGGTCGCGCCGTCGCGCGGCACTTCCTTCATGTTGATCGGGTCCATCACCGTGACGCCGTCCTCGGCGGTGTAGCGCACGCCCTGGCGCGCCTTCAGCCGCGCCCGCTCGTGCGAGGGCAACGAATCCCAGGCCTCGTGCCAGGCGCAGATCGTCGCCGGACCATAGACCTCGGTGAGGCCGTAGACGTGGGTGACGCGGAAGTTCTCCTTCTCCAGTGCTTCTAGCACGGCGGCGGGTGGTGGCGCGGCCGCGGTCATGAACTCCACCTTGCGCTTGAGCGGTCGGCGCTCCTCCGGCGTGGCGCCGATGATGAACTGCATGATGATCGGCGCGCCGCACATGTGGGTGACGTCGTGGTCGGCCAGCGCCTCGAAGATCGTCCCGGCCGATGCGCGGCGCAGGCAGACGCTGGTGCCGCCCACCAGCGCCAAGGTCCAGGGGAAGCACCAGCCGTTGCAGTGGAACATCGGCAAGGTCCAGAGATAGACCGGATGCACGCCGATCGGCCATTGCGTGGCGTTGCCGTAGGCCGAGAGCGTGGCGCCGCGATGGCTGAAGACCACGCCCTTGGGGTTGCCGGTGGTGCCCGAGGTGTAGTTGAGGGCGATCGAGTTCCATTCGTCAGCGGGATAGGACCAGGCGTAATCCGGATCGCCGGTAGCGATGAATTCCTCCCAGGTCGTGTCGCCGATCTGGGCGCGGTCGTCGCAGGCCGGATCGTCGATGTCGACCACCAGCGGCTGGACCTTGGCGATCGCCAGCGCCTCGGTGATCACGCGATGATACTCGCGGTCGACCAGCAGCACCTTGGTCTCGCTGTGGTCGAGGATGAAGGCCAACATTGCCGCATCGAGCCGGGTGTTGAGCGAGTTCAGCACCGCGCCGGTCATCGGCACGCCGAAATGCGCCTCGTACATCTCGGGAATGTTGGGCGCCATGATCGCCACCGTGTCGCCGACACCGATGCCGACCCGCTCCAGCGCCGAGGCGAGGCGGCGGCAGCGCATATAGGTCTCGGCCCAGCTCTGGCGGCGCTCGCCGTGCACCAGGGCCATATGATCGGGATAGACACTGGCGGTGCGTTCGATGAACTGCATCGGCGTCAGCGCCGCATAATTGGCCGCGGTCTTGTCGAGGTCGCGCTCGAAGATGTTGTGCGACAACAGGGGTGCCTTGTGCGGCGCGGGGCGTGCGCCCGGCATGCGGGCGGCGGCGGCGCGGCTCTTGGTTGGGCGGCGCACCGATATCCGCGCCAGAGACTTGGGAAGCGACTTGGGCAGCGATGGCTTTTTTGTCGCGGGTTTCGCGACGCGGCGCGGCGACTTGCGGGCGCTGGCGGATTTGGCTTTTGCCGGTGTCTTTGCCCGCTTGGCTTTCGCCGACTTAGCTGGCGGACGTTTGCCCTTGCCGGCTCCTTTCCTGGATTTGCCTTTGGCCATGCTTGCTTCCCGTCGGTGCTCTTGTCAGTTGGCCAATCCTAGCGCATCAAACGGCCAAGCGACAGAAACTGCGGAGGCGACGATGGCCGTGGGGGACAAGTATCGGGCGGTGCATGCGCGCTCGCTGGCCGACCCCGAAGGGTTCTGGGCCGAGCAGGCTGCGGCGATCGACTGGGCGAAGCGCTGGGACAAGGTGCTCGACGCCGGCAATCCGCCCTTCTATCGCTGGTTCGCCGGCGGCGAGCTCAATGCCTGCCACAACGCGCTCGACCGCCATGTGGACGGCGCCAAAGAGAACAACAGGGCCGACCAGACGGCGCTGATCTACGACTCGCCCGTCACCAACACCAAGAAGAGTTTCACCTATCGCGAGTTGCGCGACCAGGTGGCGCGGATCGCCGGCATGATTGCCGCCCAGGGTGTGGCGAAGGGCGACCGCGTCATCCTCTACATGCCGATGGTCCCCGAAGCGGTGATGGCGATGCTGGCCTGCGCGCGACTGGGCGCGGTGCATTCCGTGGTGTTCGGCGGCTTCGCCGCCAAGGAACTTTCCAGCCGCATCGACGACTGCGCGCCCAAGCTGATCCTGACGGCCTCGTGCGGCATCGAGCCCACGCGTGTCGTGCAGTACAAGCCGCTGATCGACCAGGCGATCGAGCAGGCCAGGCACAAGGTGCCGCGAGTCATTCTCCTGCAGCGGGCACAGTGCGAAGCCACGATGGTCAAGGGCCGCGATCTCGACTGGAACGAGGCGCTGGCGGCTGCCAGGCCGGCGCCCTGCGTGCCGGTGAAGGCGACGGATCCGCTCTACATTCTTTATACGTCCGGCACGACGGGGCAGCCCAAGGGCGTGGTGCGCGACACCGGCGGCTACTGCGTGGCGCTCGCCTGGTCGATGAAGAACCTCTATGGCGTGGAACCCGGCGAGGTCTACTGGTGCGCCTCGGACGTGGGCTGGGTCGTGGGCCACAGCTACATCGTCTACGGGCCGCTGATCCACGGCGCGACCACGATCCTCTACGAGGGCAAGCCGGTGGGCACGCCCGATGCCGGCGCCTTCTGGCGCGTGATCTCGGAGCACAAGGCGGTGGCGCTGTTCACTGCGCCCACCGCCTTCCGCGCGATCAAGCGCGAGGATCCCGACGGCAAGCTCTTGAAGACCTACGACCTCTCGAAGTTCCGCACGCTCTTCCTCGCGGGCGAGCGCGGTGATCCGCCGACCGTCGACTGGGCGCAGAAGCTCTTGGGCGTGCCAGTGGTCGATCACTGGTGGCAGACCGAGACCGGATGGGCGATCTGCGGCAACTTTCAGGGCCTCGAGCCGATGCCGGTGAAGCTCGGTTCGTGCTCGCTGCCCGCGCCGGGCTGGCATCTCGACGTGCTGGACGAGAACGGTCAGAAGATGACGAAGCCGGGCGAGGTGGGCGCGCTTGCGGGCAAACTGCCGCTGCCACCGGGCACATTCCCGACCCTGTGGAACGCCGACGACCGCTACAAGCAGAGCTACATGAGCGAGTTCCCCGGCTACTACAAAACCGGCGACGCGGGCTTCATCGATGCCGACGGCTATGTCTCGGTGATGACCAGGGTCGACGACGTGATCAACGTCGCGGGCCATCGCCTCTCGACCGGCCAGATCGAGGAAGTGCTGGGCGCGCACAACGACGTGGCCGAATGCGCCGTGATCGGCGTGGCCGATGAACTCAAGGGCCAGGTGCCCCTGGGCTTCCTGGTGCTGAAGGCGGGCGTCAACCGGCCGCCGTCGGACATCACCAGCGAAGTGGTCCAAATGGTGCGTGATCGCATCGGCCCCGTCGCCTTCTTCAAGAGCGCACTGGTCGTGCAACGCCTGCCCAAGACGCGCTCGGGCAAGATCCTGCGCGGCACCATGCAGAAGATGGCCGACAGCCAGCCTTGGACTTTGCCCGCCACCATAGAAGATCCGGCCGTGCTCGACGAAATCCACGACGGCCTCAAGACGGCCGGCTTCGCCAACAAGTAGGAGTTGCAATGAGTCTCGATATCAACCGCCCCGATCTCACCGTGGGTGTCGTGGGAACCGGGGCCATGGGCCGCGGCATCGCGCAGGTGACGGCCCAAGGGACGAACGAGGGCGGCATGAAGGTCCTGATGTTCGATGCCGCGCCGGGCGGTGCCGCCAAGGCCAAGGCCGCGATCCTGGAGACGCTGAAGGGGCTGGTCGCCAAGGGGCGGCTGACCGATGCCGATCTCGCCAAGGTCGACGCCAATCTCGGGATCGCCGAGAGCATGGCCGACCTCAAGCCCTGCCATGTCGTGGTCGAGGCGGTGTTCGAGAATCTCGAAGTGAAGCAGAAGCTGTTCGGCGAGCTGGAGGCCGTTCTCGCGCCTGACGCGATCCTCGCTTCAAACACCTCGTCGATCCGCATCGCCTCGATCGCGCGCGCACTCAAGAACCGCGACCGCGTCTGCGGCATGCATTATTTCAATCCTGTGCCGCTGATGAAACTGGTCGAGGTCATCCGCGCCGCCGACACCTCGCAGGCCACGGTCGATGCCATGGTGGCGCTGGGCAAGCGCCAGACCCGCGTGCCGGTGGTGGTGGGCGACACGCCGGGCTTCCTGGTCAATCTCGGTGGCACCGCGATCGGCACCGAAGGCCTCAGGATCTACCAGGAGGGAAGGGCGAGCCCGAGCCAGGTCGACGCCGTGATGCGCGATAGCTGCGGCTTCCGCATGGGGCCGTTCGAGCTGATGGACCTCACCGGCATCGACGTGAACTTTCCGGCGCGCAAGATCATCTACGAGGGCTTCTTCCACGACCGGCGCATGACGCCCAGCCCCTATCACGAGAGCCTGTATGCAGCGGGCCGACTCGGCCGCAAGACCGGCGGTGGCTGGTACAGCTACGATGCCAAGGGCGCGAAGGTCGATCCCGGCGCCGACCATCCGACGTCGGTGGTGCCGGCCTCGAGCGTCGTCATCATGGACACGCACAACAAGAAGCTCGTGGGCCTGATCGCGTCCGACGGCGCCAAGATGCTGGGCGCCGACGATGGCAAGAGCCCGATCCTGGTGGCGCCCATCGGCAAGGACTGCACCACCACGGCGATCGAGCTCGGCCTCGATCCCAAGCGCACCGTCGCCGTCGATCTCACCGGCGACGTCGCCAAGCGCCTCACGGTGATGACCGCGCCCGGCGCCGACGTGGCGGTGCGCGACTCCGCCGTCGCACTGCTCGCCAAATCAGGCGCCAAGATCACGGTGATAAAGGACTCGCCCGGCTTCATTGCCCAGCGCATGTGCGCGATGATCGCCAACCTCGGCTGCGAGATGGCGATGATCGGCATCGCCTCGGCCGCCGACGTCGACACCGCCATGACCCTGGGCCTCAACTATCCGCGCGGACCTTTGGCGCTCGCCGACTGGATGGGCGTCAAGGAATGCCACGAGATCCTGATCCAGATGCAGGCCATCACCGGCGACGACCGCTATCGCCCCAGCCAATGGCTGCGCCGCCGCGCGATGCTGGGGATGAGTGCCACGACGGTGGAGTGAGGCAATACAGCGGCTCGTGCAACACTATGTTCGATCTGACGAACCTGGAGATTTGCTCGGCCACGGCGGAACATGCCGAAGGCGTTAGCGCGGTGATTCTGGACTCACTCCGCACGACAAATGCCAAGGACTACACGCCGGACACGATCGAGCGAATAGCGCAAAACTTCTCGCCGCTCCACGTCCGGGCGCTGCTGAACAAACGCGATGTCGTCGTGGCCCTACTGGGCGCGCGGGTTGTCGGAACGGCCAGTCTCGATGGCGAAACCGTCCGGACCGTGTTCGTCGCGCCCGATGTCCAAAGCAGGGGAGTTGGCAGAAGGCTGATGCACGAACTGGAACGCCGCGCTCGCGCCAGGGGCATAGCGAAGCTTTCGGTGCCTTCATCGATAACCGCCGAACTCTTTTACACGAAGCTGGGCTTTGCCACCGTTCGCGACAGCTATCACGGGACCGAGCGGACCATCATCATGGAGCGCCGACTCTGATTTTCCCGGGCGTCAAGGAATGCCGCTGAGATTCTGGTCGAGATCGGGCCATCACCAGTGACGACCGTGGAGTAGGAGGGACGCACGATGGCAATCCGGTTCTGGTCGAGCGTGACGAGAGGGGCGACGATCGCGTTTGCCTCGTTGCTTGGTCTTGGGGCAGTCGCGCACGCCCAGCTCAAGAACGAGAACCTGCTGGTCGGCATGCCGCAGGGCTTCAAGGTCGCTTTCAACGATTCGCGCAACGGCATGAACATGCAGGAATGGGTGCCGGTGAACGAAACAGTGCAGAACTGGACCGAGATGGTCACGGTGCAGGTCTTCCTGAACCGCAAGGACCTCGATCCGGTGCAGTTCCTGGAGACGATAGAGAAGCGATGGGCTGGCGCCTGCCGGGGGAGCACGGTGACGCCGGCGGCGACCGGCAAGACGAACGGCTACGCCTCGGCGACAATGCTGTTGCGTTGTCCGCTGCTTGCCTCGTCGGGCAAGCCCGAGACGACGATGATGAAGGCGATCAAGGGCAACGACAGCTTCTATCTCGTGCAGCGCGCCGTCCGTGGCGTCCCGACGTCGGCGCAGCTGGAGCGAACGAAGCAGTATCTCGATGGCGTCAGCGTCTGCGACACCCGCCGGCCGGCACATCCCTGCAAGATGTGAGGTGCGCCAGAGGTTGACGTTTACGTAAAGGTAAACTACATCCCGGGCGCTGGCGGACCAACCGCCGGCGGCCCACAGTCCCCTCAAGAAGACTGAAAACCGATCGTTGGAGGACGATGCAAGTGACCGCTTTGGCTGCGCACATCACGCCCGAACACGAGATGTTCCGCGACACGTGCCGGCGGTTCTTCGAGAAGGAAGTCACACCCTTTCACATGAAGTGGGAGGAAGACGGCATCGTGCCGCGCGCGCTGTGGCGCAAGGCGGGCGAGCAGGGGCTTCTGGGCATGACCATGCCCGAGGCCTACGGCGGCGCCGGCGGCGACTTTCTCTACAGCGCCATCATGATCGAGGAGCAGGGCCGTGCGCTCGCCTCGGGTCCGGCCTTCTCGCTGCACAACGACATCGTCGTGCCCTATCTGCTCCACTACGGCACCGAGGAGCAGAAGAAGAAGTGGATTCCCAAGGCCTGCTCGGGCGAGCTGGTGACGGCCATCGCCATGACCGAGCCGGGCACGGGCTCCGACCTGCAGTCGGTCAAGACCACGGCGGTGATGGACGGCAATCACTGGGTCATCAATGGCTCCAAGACCTTCATATCGAATGGCCAGCTCGCCGACCTCGTCATCGTGGTCGCCAAGACCGATCCCAAATTGGGGGCGAAAGGCACGTCGCTGATCGCCGTCGAGACCACGGCCGAGGGTTTCAAGCGCGGCCGCAATCTCGAAAAGATCGGCATGAAGGCTCAGGACACGTC
>JAUXWB010000166.1 GCA_030684475.1 Reyranella sp.
GGCGCCAACTACGACGTCGAGGGAAGGGCTGCTTCGGCGCAAAACGGCTTTGCCAACGGTGTCGGCGACGTCGGTGTGACGATCGTGCGGAACGTCGCCTGCCCTGGCGGCGGAACCAACTGCTACAAGGCGACCATCACCAAGTCGGTGCCGCTCTACCTGTCGCCGGTTGTGGGCTACGCCGGAAATGGCAGCGGCAAGAAGGATCTTGTGGCCACGGCGGTCGCAAAAATTGGCACCATCCAGCGCCCCTATTGCCTATTGGCCCTGGCCGGCAGCGGGACGACGACGGCCATCAGAACCAGCGGCACCCCCAACCCTGATTTATCGGGGTGCAGCGTGAAGTCGAATACGAACGCCACCTGCAGCGGGCATGACCTCGGCGCCGACTATGGCGATGCCGTAGGGACGGTCTCCGGCTGCGGCAAGATACAGAACCCCGGATTACCGCCCTCAGCCGATCCTTATGCCGGACTCGCCGCCAACATCCCGGCCGATACCTGTGGCGGCGTCTACCCGCAGATACCTTCGGGGTCGGTCACCACGTGGTCGGGCACGAAGATCCCGAGCGGCAACGTCATGATCTGCGGCGATCTGAAGCTGACCGGAAATGTCACGGTCGAAGCCCCCTCGAATGCCGTTCTTGTCATCGTAAATGGGCGGCTCGATACCAACGGCTTCAGTATCCGGACATCGAGTGGCTCCGGCCTCACCATCGTGTTCACGGGCACTATCGGAGGAAGCTACATCCATACTCCGACAGGCAGTGGCAGCCTCGACATCGCCGCCCCGACCTCGGGTCCCTGGTCCGGCGTCATGATCTACCAGGATCCCAAGCTGACGACCGGCGTGGATATGTCCGCGGCCGGCTCCAGTCCCACGTGGAATATTACCGGGCTCGTTTACCTCCCCCATGCCAGCGTCACGTTGAATGGCGCGGTCAACAAGTCGAGCTATGGCGGGACCTGTTTTGTGCTGGTCGTGGATAGTCTTCTCATGATGGGCGCCGCCAACATCGTGCCCAAAGGTGGTTGCGTGGCCGCCGGCGTCACCATGCCGACGGGTTCCGCCCCTGGCCGCGGTCAGATGGTCAATTGATATGTCGTCTATCGAGCGCCCGATTTGGAATGGTGATCCGACGAGGAACAGATAATGTTGTCTGGCTGGAAGCGAACTCGCGTGGCCCTGAGAGCTTTCCGGAAGGATGGCCGAGGCGTTGCGGGAGTTGAATTCGCATTCATTGCCGGATTCTTGTGCGTCGCGATCGTCAACGTCTCCGACGTCAGTGTCTATCTCTACAAGCGCATGCAAGTCGAGAACGCCGCACTTGTGGGGGCGATGAGCGCCCTGAAGGCCTGCGATCCGAGCCATCTTCCTGCAACGGTCAACTGCCCGGGACTGACCGCTTCGGTGACGGCAGCAGTCCAGAGCACATCGCTCGGGAACGCGGTTTCACTCAGCGGCGCAATCTCCGAAGGTTACTACTGCGTCAATTCGTCGAACGTCCTTCAATACATGAGCGATGTGTTCAACAAGCCCGCCAACTGCTCGGCGGCGGGCATGACGGCGTTGCAGCCTGCCGACTACATCCAGGTGGCCGTGACCTTCACCTATTCGCCGATATTCACGGGGATCTCCGTCGCCGGCTTGTTTACCACCCCGATCACGAAGACCGCCATGGTGCGAATGCTATGACCGGGCAGAGCA
This sequence comes from Reyranella sp., assembly GCA_030684475.1. Classification (GTDB taxonomy): domain Bacteria; phylum Pseudomonadota; class Alphaproteobacteria; order Reyranellales; family Reyranellaceae; genus Reyranella. Next base: position 1,708 of record JAUXWB010000166.1, read on the forward strand.
GAAGCAAGGGACGGCTTTGGCGCGA
>JAUXWB010000461.1 GCA_030684475.1 Reyranella sp.
AGCCGCTCCCTCGCCATTAGCCGCAGCGCTTCCAGCGTCTGGTGATCGAGGCGCCGCCCGTCGCGTTTCATGCCGGACAGTGTAGCCGAAACGTCAACCCGGCGCTACTAATTGTAGCCTATATTATTGACTGGTTAGTAATTTCGATCCAGCCATCGCCGATTTCCCGGCCGAGGTGCTCGGCATACTGGAGTAGGGCCCGCGCGATGCGTGCCTTCACGGTCAGAAAGCTTGCCGCGGCGAGTTCTTCATAGGCTTGTCGCAGCCGGGCGACAAGCGTCAGGACGAGGTGGCTATATATTTCCGGATGGTCCTGCAGGCCGGCCTTGAAGGCCGTGCCGCTCACGAAAGCCAGATCGCAGTCCGTGATCGCCTCGACGGTCGCGGATCTCGGCAAGGCGTCGATCATGGCCAGTTCGCCGACGATGGCCCCCGGTCCGAGAATGGCCATGGTACGCTCTTCTCCGCTTTGCGAGGCGACGCATACCTTGAGGACGCCCCTCTGGAGCCAGTAGCAGCCGTCGCCGGGGGCGCCTCTTTGAAAAAGAATCTGACCTTGGGGCAACGCCACCCTGCTCGCGTTCTTCAGCAAATAGGACGCGTACTCCTCGGCGAGCCGCGCCAGAATGTTGCGGCCTTGCGGGAAGCCGGATCGGGGATGAGTTTGGCGGTTCATTCACATAACCGGGCATGTGTGAAAGATTCTTTCTTGCGCTCGATGTGAATGCAAAAAGATTACGCAGCCTCGATGTAGAAATAATTCCGAAGACTGTGACGCATATCACAGACTCATCCTTGCATAGTACATAAATAAGCAACCGAGCCGCGAGGGTGTCGCGGTCTTGGGTGAGTTTGCAACTGTAGCGCGTACCGACCAAAGCGATGGTCTTGTGATCGCGCCCATGGCTCGTGGGCGCAGTTTCTAAACAAACTTGGGAAGGGGCACTAATTATGGCTGATTTCGACTATAGCAATGAGGCTGACGGCAACAGCGCCAACACCAACAACGTCATCGTCGGCACGGACGGCGACGACAACATCATCGCAGGGCCTGCGGACGAGCAGTACTGGACGCAACAGAACGGCAATTTAAAAGTCGTTCAGGACAACGACACGATCACCGAATCGTCGGGCACCAACGTGCTGACCGGCGGCTACGGCAACGACTCGTTCGTGTTCAACATCGGCCTGACGAGCACCACCAGCACGCAGACGGTGGAGTATTTGGGCGGAGCGCACCCCCTCGACGGGTTGATTACTGCCAACGCTAACGGCCAGTGGAACTCCTATCTTTCCAACCTCGCCGATTGGCGCGCGGAGATGGTCGCGCTGTACGGTGCCGATGCCGATACCACCACCGAGAGCGCAAGCTGGCAGTACTCGCAGGGCAAGACGCTCAAGTCAGGTTCGGCTGAGTACGATGACTCGTTCTCGTACACATCGACCCAGACCACGACGAACGAGAGCTACAATACGATCACGGATTGGGGCAATGGCGACGACTCGATCGTGATGGCCGGCGTTACCGAAGCAGCATTCTTTGCTGCCGGCGGCACGATCGCCTTCGACGGCACGAACACCGTGATCCATGTCGGAACCTTCACGATCGTCGTGAACGGTGCCGAACTCACTGCGGCCAACCTGACCTGGGGTTGATAGAAGAAGTCCACGGGAAGCCGCAGTCTTGACGGGCTGCGGCTTCTCTCGTTTTCGAATTGGACTGGCTGCGTTTGGACAGAGCGGGTTCTCCCATGTCGGCTCCGGCGATCGACCGATTGTCAGCGGCCCTGAAGCGGGTCAGGACGGTCTTCCTGTGGGCGAGCCTGTGCGGCCTGTTCATCAATCTCCTCGTCCTCACCGTGCCGCTCTACATGATGCAGATCTTCGACCGCGTCGTCGTCTCGCGCAGCCTCTCCTCCTTGCTCTGGCTCACGGTCATCGCGCTCGGGGCGTTGGCGGTTTACGGCATCTTCGAGATGCTGCGGTCGCGTCTTCTCGTCCGCCTGACTATTTGGCTCGACGAGGCGATGGCGCCCGCCGTCTTTGAGCGCGGCCTCGAAGCGGGTTTGCGCGGCCATGCCTATGCCTCGGAAGCCCTGCGCGACCTTACCACGGTGCGGCAATATCTCGGCGGCGGTGCGCTGGCGCTGCTCGATGCGCCCTGGATGCCGCTTTTCCTGGGACTGATTTTCCTCCTTCATCCCGTGCTTGGCCTGGTCGCCGTCGCGGGTGGTCTGGCCCTTGTCCTGCTCGCTTACATCACCGAAAAGGTCCTGCATGGCGACTTGAAGTCCGCCAATCTCGCGGCCTTTCGCGCCCAGCGCGTCGCCGAGATGGCGGTGCGCAACGCCGAGGTCGTCGATGCCATGGGCATGAATGCCGCCGTCGCCGATCGCTGGGCGGTCGAGTCGACCCGGGTCAACGAGTTCCAGGCGAGGGCGAGCGACCGCTCCAGCACCATCAACGCCGTGTCGAAGGCAACACGCCTGGTGCTGCAGCTCGCCATCCTGGGCGTTGGCGGCTATTACGTCGTCCTCAACGAACTGTCGGCCGGCGCGATGATTGCCGCCTCCATCATCATGGGCCGCGCCCTGGCGCCCGTCGAGATGGCGATCGGTTCCTGGCGCCAGGCCTCGGGTGCTCTCGACGCCTATCGCCGGCTCAAGGGCTTTCTGCAAACGGCGCCGCTGCGCGAGGAGTCGCTGCCCTTGCCGCGCCCGGCCGCGCGCCTGACGGTCGAGAACGTCACCTATCATCCGATCGGCGCCTCCGAACCGGTGGTGCGCGACGTCTCTTTCGAACTCGAGCCCGGCGAGGCGATCGGCATCATCGGTCCCTCGGCGGCCGGCAAGTCGTCGCTCGCCCGCATGCTGATCGGCACGGCGCAGCCGACTCGCGGCGCCGTCCGGCTCGATGGCGCCAATCTGTTCCGCTGGAACCGCGACGATGTCGGCAACTGGGTCGGCTACCTGCCCCAGGACGTCGAATTGTTCGAGGGCACGGTGCGCGACAACATCGCCCGTCTGGCCGATGTTCACTCCGAGGACATCGTCGGTGCCGCGCGAATGGCCGGCGCGCATGAGATGATCCTGCGCCTGCCCAAGGGTTACGAAACCGATATTGGCGCCGCCCGGTTGTCCGGCGGCCAGCGCCAGCGCATAGGCCTTGCGCGCGCCCTCCTCGGCCAGCCGGTGCTCACGGTCCTGGACGAGCCCAACTCGAATCTCGACAACGAAGGCGAAATGGCGCTCAACGAGGCCGTGGCGCGCCTCAAGGAACAGGGGTCGATCGTGGTCATCATCGGCCATCGCCCGAGCGTGATGACGCACGTCGATAAGCTGATCGTCCTCCACCAGGGGCGGGTCCAGTTGTACGGCGCCAAGAAGCAGGTTCTCGAGCAGTTGACCCGACAGACGGTGAGCGCGGTCCCGGCGCCGTCCGCCGCGGGCAAGGGCGTGGCCCTGGAGAAACGCTCATGAACGAGATCCAAAGCGTGACCCCGGTGGCAACGCCGGACTGGTCGAAAAACAGGCGACCTCTCATGCCGCACGCCCTGCCGTCCACGGAGGGCAGCGTGCTGCGGCGGTCGGAAGCCATCCTGCGCGAGGGGCCGCCGATCCGTGCCACCGTTCTGGCGACGCTCGCGACCGCCGTTATCGCCTTCGGCGGCTTCGGCGGGTGGGCGGCTACCGCGCATCTGGCGTCCGGGGCGATCGCCCAGGGCACGGTCCGCAGCGACAGCAACAAGAAGACCGTCCAGCATCTTGAGGGCGGCATCATTCGCGAGATTCTGGTGAAGGAAGGCGATCGCGTCAGCGCCGGTCAGGTGTTGGTGCGGCTCGATCCCATCGCCGTGAAGTCCGATCGCTCCGTCGTCGAGAACCAGGTCTTTACCGCCTTGGCGGAGATCGCACGCTTCACTGCCGAGCAATTCGGAGCCGAGACGATTACCTTTCCGCCCGAGCTGTTGGCGGCGCGGGAGCGGCCTCAGATCGCCGCCTTGATCCGCACCCAGGAGCACATTTTCGCCAGCCAGCGCGCGGCTCTTCTGGGCGACATCGATGTCCACGAGAAGAAGATCGAACAGCAGCGGGCGCAGATCGAGGCGCTCACCCAGCAGATCGTCACCACGCGGCGCCAGATCCAGCTCTTCCAGGAAGAGCTTGCCGGCGCCGAGGAATTGTTTGCCAAGGGTTACGAGAAGAAATCGCGCGTGCTGGGCTTGCAACGCAGTGTTGCCGCCGCCTCGGGCGACCTGAGTTCGCTGCAGGGCAAGTTGGAGACCGCACGCGAAACCATCGCCGAATCGCGGGCCCAGATCGAAGCGGTCCGTCGTCAGCGCACCAAGGCGGCGTCCGACGACGTCGAAAAGTCGCGCGCCAAGCACGCCGAGGTCGAGCAGCAGCTGCAGAAAATCACCGACAAGCTTGAGCGCATCGATATCGTGGCGCCGCAGGACGGCTATGTTCTGGGGCTCAAATATTTTACACCCGGCGCGGTGGTCGGCGGCGGCGGCACCATCCTCGACATCATTCCCGATAACGACACTCTCGTGATGTATGTGCGCATCAATCCACTCGACATCGACGTCGTCCACGAGGGGCTTCCCGCCGAGGTTCGTCTCGTTGCCTACAAGCAGCGCGTCGTGCCCAACCTCAAGGGCAAGGTCACCCAGGTGTCGGCCGATTCCGTCCTGGAGGAGGGTTCGAAGACCCAATTCTACATGGCGCGTGTCGAGGTGCCGGCCGAGGAACTCGCGCTCTATCCCAACGTGAAGCTCTACCCCGGGATGCCCGTTGAAGCCGTGATCCTTACCGGCGAGCGAACGGTCCTCGACTATCTGATCCGGCCGATGCTCGACAATTTCGCGCATGCCTTCAAGGAGCAATAGTCGCTCGGGCTTTTGCTGCTGATGGCAACGCTCATTGATCCAAAGACCAGCAATCGCAATTGCGTGGCGCCGATTCGCTTCGATGCCGCGGAACTGGCCGAGCTCTCCGGCCACGCCGCGCTGAACGACGAATGGTCGAAGATGTTTCCGGACGCGGCCTCGCGGCCCGCCCGCCGCACCCTGGCGCTGGGCAGCGGCTCCGCCGCGCTGGTCACCTGCGACGTGACCGCGGTGATCGGCTAGCTTCCTGCGCGATGATGGCCGCCGGCGCGGCGTCGGGATCGGCGTGCGTGTGGTGGTCGCGGAGGTCGGGCCGCTCTCGTCGTAGAAATGGACCTGCACCCGCACCGGCCCCATCAGCTCCACCCAGTGCGGCCTCGGATCCGGCGGTCCGTCATCGCGACCGCCGCCGGCAAGGGCTCGGCCATAGCAGGCATCGACGGCGGCCCTGCTCGGCGCGAGCAATGCCACCATCTGACCTTTCCCCGGGGCTGCGGCGCCGCCGTCATACGGCGGACTGATGAGGAAGAGCGGCCGCGCCGGCGTCGGCATCCGGCCCGCCCACGGCCGCTCGCGCTCGCAGAATTTCAACGGCAAGCCCAGCGCCTCCATCACGCCCGACTAGCAGATGAAGGCGCGGTCGAAGTCGGCGACGCCGACGTACACGTGCGAGATCATCGGAAATTCCTCGCAGCGTATCCGCAGAGCGGCATCGGATCGCTTTGCCGGACGCGTCGCGGGCTAGTATAGCGGCCTCTGCGCACCCCGGCATGGATACATTCGTTCTCCTGAAATTCCTGGCCCAGTTGGCCTTGCCGCCGGCGTCGCTGGCGGTCGGGCTCGTCATCGCCGGCGTGCTCGCGCTGGTGGGGTTGCGCCGTCCGGCGCGGCTGGTGGCGGCGCTTGCCGTCGCCGAACTTCTTCTGCTGTCGTTGCCGCCGGTGGCCGATGCGCTGATGGCGCTGTTGCAGAACGAGGCACGCGCGGCGGCGAAAGCGGCACCCGCCTGCTGCTACGATGCCATCGTGGTGCTGGGCGGCGGCATTGCGCCGGCGGTGCCGCCCTACGTCCCCGAGCCCGACCTTACCGAGTCCGCGGATCGCATCTGGCAGGCGGCCCGTCTCTATCACCGCGGCGTGGCGCCGCTCGTCATCGCAAGCGGCGGCTCGCCGATGGCGCAAGCCGGCGGCCCGATGATGAAGGAAGCCGAGGCGATGCGCATCTTTCTTACCGATCTCGGCGTGCCGGCCCAGGCGATCGTCGTCGAGGACCGGTCGATCAACACCATCGAGAACATCCGGAATGTGCGCGCACTGGTGAAGGACGGCCGCGTGGCGCTGGTGACGTCGGCCTCCCATATGCCGCGGGCGTTGCGGCTGGCGCGTCTCGCCGGGCTGGACGTCGCGGCCTTCCCCACCGACTGGTGGGCCCCCGCCGATACGCGTGCCTCGTGGCAGAACTGGCTCCCCTCGGTGGGCGCCCTCTCGGTTTCGTCCAATGCGCTGTCGGAGATCTTGGCCAAAACCTTCGATCGTCGCGGCGCGAGTCTCGCGCCATGACCGGGTTCGTCACTGGCGCGGCCTGGCGTCTCGATCGCCGTGCGGCGCTTGGCATGGCCTTGGCCGGCCCGCTGCTGATCCCGCTCGCCCGCCGGCCGCGCGCCCAGACGCTCGATGGGGTGATCTTCCACACCGACTGGCGGGCCCAGGCCGAGCATGGCGGCTACTACCAGGCCATCGCGGCCGGCCTCTACGCCAGGGCCGGCATCGAGTGCGACCTGCGCCAGGGCGGACCCAGCCTCAACATCGGGCAGCTCCTGCTCACGGGCCGGGTCGACATGATCATGTCGAACAGCTTCGAGGCCTTCACCTATGTGCGCGAAGGCGCACCGTTCTACACCATCGCCGCCATCTTCCAGAAGGATCCGCAGGTCCTGATCGGCCATCCGGACACCGGCTTCGACAGTTTCGAGAAGCTGAAGGGTCGCACCCTGCTGATCGGCAGCGGCGGGCGGGTGACCTATTGGCCCTACCTCAGAAGAAAATACGGCCTGCAGGACAGGCAGCTTCGACCCTACACTTTCAACATGGCGCCGTTCCTGGCCGACAAGAACGTCGTTCAGCAGGGCTTCCTGTCGTCCGAGCCCTATTCGATCGCCCAGGCGATCGGCAGGCAGCCGTCGGTGCTGTTGCTCGCCGATGCGGGCTTCAGCGCCTACCAGACCACCATCGCGATCTCGCGCAAGATGGCAGCGGAGAAGAAGGAGCTGGTGCAACGCTTCGTCGACGCCACGCTCGAAGGCTGGGCACAGTATCTCAAGGGCGGACCGGCGATCGAGGCGGCCAATGCGCTCATCAAGAAGGCCAATCCGGACCAGACCGACGACCGCATCGCCTATGCCATCAAGGTGCTGAACGAACGCGGCATCGTGATGTCGGGCGACGCTGTCAAGGACGGCATCGGCGCGATGAGCGCCGGGCGCTGGAAGGATTTCTACGAGTCCATGGCCGATGTCGACGTGCTGCCCCAGGGGCTGGATGTCGCCAAAGCCTATACGCTGGACTTCGTGAACAAGGGCATCGGGAAATCATAGGGGAAGCGGAAAATGCACCAGGTCAGTGAAGAGCACCGGATGTTGCGCGAGCTGGTGAAGAAGTTTGTGCAGAACGAACTGATGCCACTCGAGAAGAACGTCCTGGAGCGTTTCGCCGGCGGCCAGCCGGCGGCGCTCAGCGACGAGGAGAACACGAGGCTCTTCAAGCAGTGCAAGGATCTCGGCCTGTGGGCGCTCGACGTGCCGGAGGAGGTGGGCGGCGCCAACCTGCCCGCCGTCGCGCTCGTGGGTGTCAACGAGGAGATCGGCTACACCTGCGTGCCCTTCACCTTCCCGCCCGACTCGCCCAACCTGCACATGCTGCTGGCCACGGCCAATCCCGAGCAGCGCAAGAAATACCTCGAACCCTATGCCGCGGGCCTCACCAGCTCGGCCATCGCCATCTCCGAACCGGGCGCCGGCGGCGATCCGGCCGGTATGAAGACCAGGGCCGTGAAGGACGGCAACGACTGGGTGATCAACGGCCGCAAGATCTGGATCAGCCGCATCGCCAAGGCCGACTTCACCATC
>JAUXWB010000462.1 GCA_030684475.1 Reyranella sp.
AGCCGCTCCCTCGCCATTAGCCGCAGCGCTTCCAGCGTCTGGTGATCGAGGCGCCGCCCGTCGCGTTTCATGCCGGACAGTGTAGCCGAAACGTCAACCCGGCGCTACTAATTGTAGCCTATATTATTGACTGGTTAGTAAGAGCCTTGAGCATGCTCGACGCGTTTATAGTCGTGGCGGTGACTGGAAAACCAAAAGCTCGCAGGTCTTGAGAGATACGGAATTGCCGCTCGCTAGGGCGAGGCGGGGGGGGCAGAGGCCGCGTTGCCGGGCGGTCCGGCGAACGGCTGCAGGCATGCAGCATCAGCGACGGCGTACACGGCAAACCGGCCGCGGCGGCCGCGCACGTCGATCTCATGGCGCGGCGCGGCGTCCAGCGACACGCCGGCACGCTCGACCAGGTCGTGCGACACCACCAGTTCGCAGGCCAGCTCCTTGGTCATGCTCTCCAGCCGGCTCGCGGTGTTGACCATGTCGCCGATGGCGGTCAGCGACAGCGTCTGGCCGTAGCCCATCTCCCCGACGATCGCCGTCCCGGCATGGATCCCAATGCCCATGCGCAGGCGCAGCTCGAGGTCGGCGCTCAGCGTCTCATTGAGGTCCTTGAGCGCAAGCGACATACGGCGCGCCGCGTCGAGCGCCTGACGCGCGGCCTGTGCCGGGTCGCCGTCGATACCGAACAACGCCATCACGCCGTCGCCTATGAATTTGTCGACGCGACCGCCGGCCGCCTCGATGGCGCCGCCCATGGCGCGGAAGTAGCGGTTCACGACGAACACAATGTCGAAGGGCAGCCGTCCGTCGGACAGGGTAGTGAAATCGCGGATGTCGGCGAACAGCACGGCGATGAAGCATTCTCTGCCATGGTCCGGCGAGCGCCGCCAGGCTTCGCTGGGACCGACCGACGGCGCCATCAGCGGCGTGACTTGGTATTCGCCCGGCGGCGGGTGGAGCTGGCACGCCAGTCGTACGTTGGGCGGCGCGCCGATGCGGGCCAGCACCTTGGCCTCCTCCGGGGCAGGCTTCGGCAGACGGGTGCGATCCGGACCACCGACGCGCGTGCGGCAGGTCGAGCAGCGGCCACGGCCGCCGCAGACGGAGGCGTGCGCGATGCCGGCGCCGCGGCTGATCTCCAGCAGCGACGGCCCGGTCGGCACGGCAACGACGCGCCCGGAGCTGTAGACCAGGCACACCACGCCGCGGCGGCGTTCCCACAGTTCGCGCAGCGGGCGGCCGACCACCGCTGCCAACAGCAAAGCACCGGCGACCCCTTTGAGCGCATCGCTGAGCGCGTAGATCGCGGCACTGTGTTCGGGCCTGACGTTGATGGCGTGCAACATGTCGCGCAACCGGTCGTGATCGGCGGCGATCTCCATGACCTCGCGCACGCCGACCGTGGCGCCAGCCAGCGCCAGGAACGGCAGGATCACGGCGGTGCCATATAGCACCGGCAGCCAGCGCTGATACGAGGGCTTCAGGCGCAGCCAAGCATGCATGCCAATGCAGCCATGGACCCAGACGATCAGCACCAACCCAAACTGCTGCAGGATCGAAGTACCGTCCTGGCCCGCCGACAGCAGCACGAAGAAATAGTCGGCCTGGATGCCGTGGATGTCGCGACCGCCGCGCGTGGCGACGAAGTGCGCCATGCCGACCGGCAAGATCATGCCGCCCAGCACGAGCTGCACCCACTCCCAACGCGCCAGCCGCAACCGGCGGCGACGAAACAGCGACCACAAGGTCAACCCGATATGAATCAACAGCGCGCCATAGAGGATGGCGGTGCCAACAGGGCTGCGCCACAGCGCCGTAAAGAAGAGCAGGCCGTCGTTGGCCAGCTGCAGTGAACCGAGCAGCAGCGTGTGATTGACGAGGTGCAGGGTCGCGTAGAAGAACAGCACAAGGCCGGACCACAGGCGCAGGCGGCCGATCACGACGCTGTTTCCCGCGCGGTCAGTTCATCGAGTTCGTCGGCATCGATCACGCGCCGTCCGATGTCGAAGACAAAATCGACGCGGCCCAGCACCGACAGGTCCTTGGTCCGCCGTTCGCGGCACTCGGCGGCGGTACGGAATGGACCGGGCCGGCGACGCCGTGCGGCCTGCAGGTTGATGCCGGCGCTATCGACAGCAAGCTCGTCCCGGGCAGCGCCAGGGGCGTGCTCGATGCTGTCGCGTTCGCTTCCCGCCAGTTTCAGCTTCTCGCGGATGTGCCGGGTCGACACACCGCGACGGTCGAGGTTGCCCGCCCTGCGCTCAGCGTAACGCGCGCCGCCGACGACACCGGCTTTGGCGTAACGCGCTACGATGCCGCCGAACATGGTCTCGACATCGGCACCGACCAGCGCGTCATCGCAGGGCACGATATCAGCCGCCGCCTTCTCGATGCGCTTCACGGTAGCGGGGGTCGCGCTACGTCGCGGCGACCGTCTCCTAGCTTCGCTCTCCCGTGGCGTCGTCATCTCGTTGGTTCTCAGCGACTGTGTATTCTCACCCAAGCCGATGCCGGCGACAACCATTTCCCCAGCCGCGCGCCGGCCATCCCCTCGGAAAATCACACGTCCGTGATGCGATACCTCTTGCTCGGCAGCAGTTTCTTGCCATCCTGAAGCCATGGGCGGTAGACATTTTCGACCAGCGTTCGCGTTGGTCCTTGGGCTTTCCGTGGCCTTGGGAATGAGCCTGTCTGCGGATCGCATGCCTGAAGTGGCAATTGAGATTGCCAGGGCGCCGAGTATGGACGTTGCGCGCGATGGCGGGTGTGACGGGTGTGAGAACAACGGTCAAAGCATGGAGGCGACCGGCTGCAGTTCGGCCAGTGTTGTCTGCGTAGCTCCCGGCGTTGCAGCGCTTCCGGAGACATGGGTCATCATGCGGGTTGACGGACGCGAGGTGCCGTCGCCTGCGCAGCCGCGTCTTGTTGGCTGGACGTCATCACCCGATCCGCCTCCTCCCCGGTCCAACGCTCGCAACTGGCGCGACCACGGTCGTCCATTTAGCTGACCGAGTATCGGAGCGTGCCCGCGTGCCCTTAGGGGCGGTTTGCGCGGTGTCAAAGACATCGCTGGGGTGCGCTCGCCACGACCGTCAGCCAGCCGGATGGCCCGCCATGGATGCCGGTAGAAGCGGACAGCCACACATTGATGAGTACAGAGGGAATTCGCCAGTCCCGTCGTAGCGTCGCGCACCTGATCGATACAGGAGGCTGGGCGGCGAGTTGGTTCCATCAACTGGAGTTCGTTGCCGTCAATCTGGCGGACTGATCGATGTGTTTTCTGGCGATGCTCAGCAGCTTCATGCATTCACGGAGAACGACCTATGGAACAACCCCCTCGACTCTGCCCGGCCTCGAGCGGCTCGGTAGACCCTCTGCCTTCTACCGCCAATACCGGCGCCGCGGCTGCAGCCGGCTCCGCGGCATTCGTTTCTCGGAGGTGAGCCATGTTTCCACGGCGACGGCGAACTCTGGCTGGCAGAGCACGCAATGCCTGCGTCTCCAGGCCAACCGGCGCTGCCTGCCACGACCGACCCGTCTCAATCGCCTCAACCCGGAACAGGACACGGGCCCTCAGGTCAACCGGGACAGAGCCAGGGCAGGATGGGCCAAGGCGGGATGGGTCAGGGAGGCTTGGGCGACAAGATGATGGACAAGCACAAGATGCACCCGAGCGGAGGCACACCTCCCTCGATGGCGGCTGGCTCTGATCCACAGGGAGCACAAGCACCGCCTCCTCAATGCCCTGCCGGCGCCAGCATCCAGATGGATACGAACGGTTGCCATTTCTGCAAATAGCTGCGGGCGAAAAGGGCTGCGTAAGAACTCGGAAGCGACGGTCCTTACCGATCGCTTCCGAAGTTTTTCAGGGTGCCAGCCGGGTGAAGCTCAACTCACTTCCACAAAACCGGTATCCTAGGTCTTGCTGGCCGGGGGATGCATGTCGCCATGAGGTCCGATCTTGCACGTCGATCCGGTCGCCGTCACATCATCGATGATGCCTTTCCGATCGACCGTGAAGTTGATCATGCAATTCCTTGCCTGAAAGATGACCTGCGATTTCGGCCCTGTCACCGCCTGGTTGGTGAACATGTAGCCGATCGCCCGGCCACCATCGGCCGTCTGGTAATCGTGATGCGGTTTCCCCCAGGACTGAATGAGGTGAGCCGAGGGGTGTCCAATCCAATCGCGGACATTGAGATCCTTCACCGTGCCCGTCGACATCGGCTGGCACGCCGCAAGCGCGGCGGCGGCGATTGCGAGCATTAGAAAAAGACGAACTTTCATCACAGGCTCTCCCTCCTACATCTGACAATTGGTGCGTCAAAGAATGTAAGGACGCCTCGCTGGACCGACCCGATGCGGAAGTCCTCCCATTTATGATACATGCGCGGCACCCGACCCCGATCACTTGAGATGAATCAATTCCCATCCGTAGCCACAACCCACGGCATACTCGTATTGCGATGCACGTTTCATGCCAAAATTGCTAAGTTTGGTCGATCGTCGCGAAGAGGCTTCATCGTCGCCACAACCCATGAGATTAGTGGCCCTTGCCAATCGTTGAGCATCGCCGGATCAGCACGGCAATTATCCACGCTGCCATCGACGAGGCCCCTCGCACCGTTTCATAGGACCCGAACACACGACATTCCCGACTGCGGATCGAGACGGCACGCTCGCTACGGCTTTCGGCGTCGCGAGTCGACGTCGATGCGCTCTTGTTTCGCCCTGATCTCGGGCGGCCATGTACTCTTGATGAAGGCCAGGGTCGCCGTAATCTCTTCGTCGGTCAAACGGCCTCCAAAGGCCAGCATGTCGGTCTGGTATCCTGCAGGATATGCCGCCGGACCATCCTTGGTGATGCGGAAGAGGACTTCGTCGGAATGGTGCCACGTATGCCCCAAGGCATCATGGGGCGGCGCCGGCATCCGGCCGTTCGGCAGCCGTTTCTGCCAATTCGCCTGGCCTTCGAGCGATGCGCCGTGACAGGCTGCACAGGCTTCTGCGTAGATCCGCCGGCCAGTTTCAACCTGTGCCATGCGAGCGGAGTCGGTCTGCGACGTCAACGCGGACTTCAAGGCGAAAAATGCCGCGCCGGCGACGACTGAGGCCAACACGACTGCCAGGCCGATGTAGACGGATTTCCTTGCGGCCGAGCGCGGCGATGACTTTTTCGGCATTCTATTGCTCACTGCCCTCGCTAGGCCAAGCTTGGAGTCGGCATTCCGACTCGAGACAGATCACTGGTGTCGACGCCACTGACGGTTCGCTGGTGTTGCTCGTGCCCGTGGTGTTGTCGCGGTACAAGCCGCGGGGCATGACCCGGTACGGGTGGCGCGAGCAGCACGACAGCGTACAGGACCGATGCCGTAGATGCCGCGACTTCTCCTCGCCCGCAAAGACGGCGCTGGCATCCTGCCCCCGTTCTGAACGCGTTCGGCCTGCGGCCCGACGGCGAAAACGGAAATCTCGCCTCCCGTCTGTCGGGCTGCGAGAGCAGTGCCGAACGGGCACTCTTCCTCACCGCAGGTTGCCCGTATGACCCAGCGAGTACCGCCCCGGTTGAGGCCAGACCGTCAGGCCGTGTGGCTCGCGGCCGACCTTGATCTTGTCGACACTGCCCGAAGTCGTGTCGAACCGATAGACGACATCGTCGAAACGACCCGACAGCCACAGGTATCTGCCGTCGGCGCTGACGTTACCCATGTCGGGGCTGCCGCCACCGGGAAGCGGCCACGTTTGCACGACCTTGAGGGTGGCGAAGTCGATCACCGAGACGCTGCCCTTGCCGCCTGGCGGACCGGAAATCTTGTTGGAGCCGCGATTCGCCACATAGAGAAGCTTGCCGTCGCGGCTCGGGTACAGGCCATGTGCGCCGACGCCGGTGGCGACGAAGGCGACCTGCTTGAAAGAATTGCCATCGACGACATGTACGCCGTCGGCCTTCATGTCAGCCACGAAGAAGCTTCTTCCGTCTGGAGATATCCGCACGTCCTGCGGCATGCCTTTGGTCGCACGGAGCGCGCCGCCGGGTTCCCTGGACTCCAGGACTGTGCCTGGCTTCCTGTCGGACGCACCGAGCAAAGCCGGCATATCCGATCGGTCGAAATGCGGACTCAACACGAGCGTGCCCACGACCGCGCGGCTGACGAGGTCGATCTTGGTGATCGCTCCAGCAAATTCACAAGTGAACAGGGCAAACTTGCCGTCGATCGAGAAATCTGCGTGGTTGATACCGGCGCAGTTCGGTGTCGCTATCGAATACTCGAGCTTCATCGTGTGCGCGCTGAGAAAGTCCAGTCGCCGGCGCTCCTCGGCCACCACGATGGCGTAGCGACCGTCCGGCGACCAATAAACATTGTAAGGATCATCTACCGGGATCGATGGACCTGGTTTGGCGGTCCGGGGATCGATGGGTGTCAGGCTGCCGTCGGTGCGACCTTCGGCATTATTGGCAACCCAGAGCGTGCGTAGATCCCAGGAGGGCACAACATGCTGCGGGTGTATGCCGACCTTGAAGGTGTCGATCACCTTGAGAGAAATCGGATCGATGACGGACACGGTATTGGCAGAGCGATTGGGCACATAGACCCGCTCCAGTGCCCCTTCGACTGCAGGGCTTAGACGTCCGGCACTGGTCTCGCTGTAAAGATTGCTCTCATCGACAACGGCAGGCATGCCAGGAACCGTCGCAACGGTAGTTACGGGCGCGCCTTGCAGCAGGGCAGGGGCGGCATCCGGCAGAGGCGCCGGTTGGGCTGATGCACAACCGGCTGCCGAGCCGATGGCAACCACCACGGCGAAAGCGACGAATGCGCGGCCTCGGCTCATGGGATCAACGCTGCCATATCTGGAAGGAACGGCTATGCATGGTCCAAGGTCCTTTCGCTACGACTTGTCATCATCCTCGCGGAATGGAGTTTGAAGCTGGCATTCCGACTCCAAACAGGTGACCTGCAGGACTCGTCTCCTCCCCCGGCAAGTAACCTCGTAGACGACGAGCGCTGGCGACAGCCTCGTCGGAACGATGCGTTCGAGCACGCACCCCGAACGATCGAGAATCGCCTGCAGTTCCCGATCACTGGCGCGGGTGGCCACTGCCGTTGTCGACGCGGCGACGGCCAGGATTGCCGTCGCCAGCGCCGACACGATCGATCGGGGTACGCGGTGCTGTCTTTGTGTCACTTGATCTTGTCGAGGGCAGTGACGGTGATCGCGCCGTTGACGCGATCCGCTTCGAACGTGACCTTGTCGCCGGCCTTTACCTTGTCGAGCATCGCCGGGTCCTTGACCCGGAAGACCATGGTCATGGAATCCATGTCGAGGTTCTTGATTGGTCCATGCTTGAGAGTGACCTTGCCTGCGGTTTTGTCGATCTTGACAACCTCGCCCTTGACCTGGTCGCCGGCAGCCAACGCGGTGCCGGCGGCGAAGATCGTTGCAATCGCAACGGAAAGCAGAGTTCTGAACATGCGAATCTCCTTTGTGACCTGTTATTGAGAACTACTCGACGACGATCGTTCCGAACATTCCGGACTCGCGATGGCCGGGAATAAGGCACGAGAAATCGAACGTGCCGGCCTTGGTGAACTGCCAGACGATCTCGCCGGTGCCCTTCGGCTTGAGCCGCTTGGCATTGGGATCGTCGTGCTCCATGTCGGGGTTCTTCGCCATTTCCTTCATGTGCTCCATATTCTCCGCGAGCGTGGCCAGGACGATCTCGTGATCCAGCACGCCGTTGTTGCGCAACTGGAAGCGGATCTGCTCGCCCTTGCGGATTTTGATCTTGTCCGGAAGAAAGAGCATTTTGCCGTCGGACTCGCGCATCACGATCTGGATGATGCGAGCCGGCTTCTTGGGATCCCCGGGTTTGCCGTAGGCTTTTTCTACTGAGTGACCGTGTCCTTCGCCCGGAGCGTGGCCGGGGCTAGCAACCGCGATGCCTGATGCGGCGAGGGCGGCGAGGGCGGTGAAGACGGACGCAACGACGATGACTGAACGCATTGATGAACGCATTAGCTGCTCCCTTTGACTGTGATGGTGATGGAACGACTCTGAGTTGACGACGGGTTAGACATCATCTTGCCGGGTGCCCGGCGCATCACGACGGCGACTTTCGCAATAGTGGCGAAGATCCGTGGGTGCCTTCACCTCATGCCTCTCGCCGAATGCGCCGGTTTCAGTGGCTGCCATGGCCGCCGCGCGGCTTGACGACCTGGACGGGGGCCCCGCCCTGCGGCACGGGCTTCGGTCCCGGCGCGCTGGTGCTTGCGGGAACAGGACCCTTCCACTCCCAGGCGACGGTGCCAGGCGGGTGCTTGTACCAGCCGGGATCCTTGTAGTCGCCCGCCGCCAGGCCCTCGCGCACCTTCACCACCGAGAGCATGCCGCCCATCTCGATGGCGCCGAACTGGCCGAAGCCGGTCATCATCGGCAGGGTGTTGTCGGGAAGCGGCATCTCCATCTCGCCCATGTCGGCCATGCCGGCGCTGCCCATCGCCATGTAGTCGGGCACCAGCCGCTT
>JAUXWB010000464.1 GCA_030684475.1 Reyranella sp.
GCGCCCGACGACGCCGAAATCGTGGGTGATGAACAGGATCGCCATGCCGGTCTCGGCCTGCAGGCGTTTCAGCAGCTTCAGGTACTGCAGCTGGATCGTGACATCGAGCGCGGTGGTCGGCTCGTCGGCGATCAGCACCCCGGGCTCGCCGCTGATGGCGATGGCGCCCACCACGCGCTGCTTCATGCCGCCGCTCATCTGGTGCGGATACTGGCCGATGCGCTGTTCGGGTGCCGCGATCTCGACGCGGCGCAGCGCCGCCACCGCCTCCTCCATTACCGGGGCGCCGGAGGCGCGCCGGCGGCGCACGATCGCCTCGCGCAGCTGGTCGCCGATCGTGAACACCGGATTGAGCGAGGTCTGCGGATCCTGCAGCACCATCGAGATCCGCCGCCCCCGGATCTCGCGCATCTCCGCCGGCGTACACTCCAGGATGTTCTGGCCGCCCAGCCGCACCTCGCCCTTGATGGTGCGGGCGCCGCCCTTCGGCAGCAGCCGCATCAGCGACAGCGCCGTGAGGCTCTTGCCGCAGCCCGACTCGCCCACCAGGCCCAGTACCTCGCCACGGCGCAGGGAAAAGCTCACGCCGTCGACCGCCTTCACCACGCCGCGGCGCAGGAAGAAATGGGTGCGCAGGTCGCGGACCTCGAGGACGGTCTCACCTTTCATAGCTGGCGCAGTCTCGGGTCGAGTCGGTCGCGCAGCCAGTCGCCGAACAGGTTGACCGAGAGCACCATCAGCGTGATGGCGATGCCCGGGATCAACGCCACCCACCAGGCGTCGGCGATGCGCCCGCGGCCCTCGGAGATCATGAGGCCCCAGGTCGGCGTCGGCGGCGGAATGCCGGCGCCGAGGAAACTCAGCGTCGCCTCGGCGATGATCACGACGCCGATGTTGAGCGTGACCAGGACCATGAAGGTATTGAGCACATTGGGCAGGATATGCGTCAGCATGATGCGTACTGCCGAGCAGCCGCGCACCCTGGCGAGGGCCACGAAGTCGCGCTGCCTGAGCGACAGTACCTCGCCCCTGATGACGCGCGCGAAGCTCGCCCACAGAAGCAGGCTGATGGCAATCACCAGCGTGCCCAGGCCTTGGCCCATGGTGACGGCAAGCAGCAGCGCGAACAGGATGGCCGGAAAAGTGAAGGCAGCGTCCACCAGGCGCATCAGCACGCTGTCGACCGCGCCGCCGACATAGCCCGAGACGATGCCGACGAGGAGGCCGATGCCGCCGCCCGCGGTCAGCGCCAGCAACGCCACCATCATGCTGACCCGCGCGCCATAGATGAGGCGGCTCAGGATGTCGCGACCGAAGGCGTCGGTGCCGAGGAAGTATTTGTCGCTGCCGCCCGCCATCCAGGCCGGCGGCAGAAGCTTGTCGCGCAGGGTCTGGTCGATCGGCGAATAGGGCGCCAGCAGCGGCGCGAAGAGCGCCATGACCACGATCACGGAAATGATCGCGATCGGTATCCAGGGTACGCGCGCGGTGCGCCGAAAGCCCCCGGGGACTCTGGCCGGCCAGACAAGACGCCACAACGAGAGCCGTCGCTCGACGGCGTCAGTGGAAGGCGGGCGTTCGGCAAGAGCCATGGTCACGCGAGCCGTATGCGCGGATCGACATAGGCATAGAGAATGTCGACGCCGAGGTTGATCGAAAGGATCAGGATCGATTTCAGGATGATCACTGCCTGCAGCAGTGGAAAGTCGCGATAGATCACGGCCTCGTAGGTCAACCGGCCGATGCCCGGCCAGGCAAACACGGTCTCGGTAACGATGGCGCCGGTGATCAGGTTGCCGACGAACACGCCCCACAAGGTCAGTACCGGAATCAGGGCGTTGCGCAGGCAATGCTTCCAGATCACGACAGCTTCGCTCAGTCCCTTGATGCGCGCGAGCTTGACGAACTCGCTCTCCATCACTTCCAGCATGGCCGAACGCGTGATGCGCATGAAGCCGGCAACCAGGAAAGTACCCAGCGTGATGACCGGCAGGACATAGTGTGACGGGCCGCCCATGCGCCCCGACGGCAGCCAGCCCAGTTCGACGCTGAAAACGAAAATCAGCAGGATGCCGAGCCAGAAGCTCGGCATGGCGACGCCCAGCACCGCGACCGTGCCCGCCGCCCGGTCGATCAGGCCGCCGCGGTTGAGCGCCGCCACGACGCCGAGCGGGATGCCGAGCATCATGCCCAGCAGGATCGCCCAGGGAATGAGCACGAGCGTGTTGGGCAGGCGATCGAAGAAAGCCTCGACCGCCGGCTGCTTCATGCGGATCGAC
>JAUXWB010000466.1 GCA_030684475.1 Reyranella sp.
ACCCACCGCGGCACTGCTCAGGATGTCGAGGGCGCCGATGCCGGCCGAGGGCAGGATCAGGCGCACGCCATT
Source organism: Reyranella sp. (assembly GCA_030684475.1). Lineage (GTDB taxonomy): Bacteria > Pseudomonadota > Alphaproteobacteria > Reyranellales > Reyranellaceae > Reyranella. Next base: position 73 of record JAUXWB010000466.1, read on the forward strand.
GGCCTTGGCGGCGGCCAGCAGGCGATCGAACAGGGCGGTGTCGGTGAAGGCGCCGACCGAGGTCACCAGGAAATCGGCGCCGCGCTCCAGCACGCGCTGGCCGTTAGCACGCACCGCCTCGTGCCCCGCACACTCGGCGACGGCGTCGAACTTATAGGCAAAGAAACGGTCGGGCTCATGCGTCAGCTTGCCGTCAGGACGCGGCCGCTTCACGAGGACCGAGACGAGTTCGATGTTCTCCAAGACCGCCGCCTCGACATGCCTGCCGATGGCGCCGTAGCCGATCATGCCCAATCGAACGGTCACTGGAGCCGGCTCTCCACCCAGCGCGCCCAGGCGATGAGCTGGTCGTCGCTGCCATGCTTGCCGATGAGCTGCACCGAGAGCGGCAGCCCGAACGGACCGGTGTTGAAGGGGAGCGCAATGCAGGGCGAGCCCAGCAAGGTCCAGAAGCGGTTGAACAGGGGATCGCCCGTATTGCCGAGGCCGGACGGCGCCTCGCCCTTGGCCGACGGCGTCAGCAGCAGGTCGAATTTCTCCCAGGCCTCGTCGAGCTGGCCAACGGCCACCCGCTTGCGCTTATTCGCGTCGGCATATTGCCGGCGGTTCACGGCATCGCCGTCGACCATCACGGCCTTCATGATCGGCGAGAAGAGACGCGAGAAGCGCGCGCGTTCCTTGGCATAGGACTGCGTCGCCTCCTTGGTCATGATACGGTTCTGCGCCTGCACGAGGCCGGTCCACGAGTCGGGGGCCACCCACTCGCGCACCCGCGCGCCGGCCGCCCGCAGGGTGCGCGCTGCTTCCAGCATGTTCTTCTGATTGTACGGATCGGCCACGTCCCACCACGGCGTGCGGACAAAGCCGATGCGCGGCGCCTGCTTCGCCGGATCGGCGGCGGCATGACCGTAGGCGGCGCGGATCAGGGCGAGGTCGTTGGCCTCGCGGGCGAAGAAGCCCAGCGTGTCGAGCGACTTGGCGTAGGCTTTTACGCCCGCGAGGTCGGCCCAGCCGTAGGTGCCCTTGTAGGCCACCACGCCGTTGAAGGCGCCGGGCCGGATCACCGAGCCCGCCGTCTGCGTGCCGTAGCCCACCGGCACCATGAAATCGGCGACGGCGGCGGCTGAACCCGAGGAGGAACCCGCGGGCGTGTGGCGGAGATTGTGCGGATTGTGCGTCTTGCCGGCATGGCCGCCCGCGAACTCGGTGGTCACCGACTTGCCGAGCACGATGGCGCCTGCCTTCACGAGCTGGCTGACGCAGGCGGCGTCCTTGCCCACGACATGGTCACGATAGATCGGCGAGCCGCAGGTGGTGGGCATCACCTTGGTCGAGATGATGTCCTTCACCGCAAGCGGAACGCCGTGCAGGGGGCCGACGGGACGCGCGCGCTTGTCCAGTATGTCGGCGCGCTTGCGGGCACCTTCGGGATCGAGCGCCTCCCAGGCATGGACCTGGCCTTCGCGGTGCTCGATGCGGTCGAGGCAGGCTTCGACGAGGTCGCGTGCCCGGAGCCGCTTCTGGGCCATCCGCAGGACGGCCTCGCTGGCCGACAGTTTGTTGGGCGATTTCGCCATGCGTTCTTCCCCCTCATCCATGCTTGGGCTCATGATGGCCGAGCAACAGGCCAAAGAATAGACCCGGAGAGGAAACACATGCTCGACGATCCGCCGCTGCTGACGATCAAGGCCCAGTTCACGCGGCCGGATCCCGCCAAGGTGGCGGCGCTGAAAGGCGCGCAGACCTCGCATCTCGTCGACGCCATGGATGGCCGCGGCGCGCTCGACTGGACCATCAAGCCCTGCGATCCGGACAATGCCTCGTTCGTCGGCGTTGCCGTCACCTGCCATGCCTATCCGGCCGACAACCTCGCCCTGTTCGGGGCCATGGAGATCGCCCAGCCCGGCGACGTCATCATGTGCGCCAACGATTCGTACCGGCTGACGGCGCTGGTCGGCGACCTGGTGGCCGGCATGATGAAGAACGCCGGCCTTGCCGCGTTGGTCACCGACGGGCTGGGGCGCGACCGCGCCGGCATCGTGGCGGCGGGACTGCCGCTGTTCTGCGCCGGCATCGTGCCCAACTCGCCGGCCAAGAACGGGCCGGGCAGCGTCGGCCTGCCGGTCACGATCGGCGGCGTGCCGGTCAGTTCCGGCGACGTGATCGTGGGCGATGCCGACGGTGTCGTCGTCGTGCCGCGGGCGATCCTCGAGGCCACGATCAAGCGGCTGGGTGAGGTACAGGCCGCCGAGGCCAAGGCCGAAGCAGCCGTCAAGGGCGGTGCCAGGATGACATCAGGTGCAGCGGCTTTGCTGAAGTCGCCGCGTGTGCTCAGGCTATAGGAGGTCGCCATGCCCCAGGGTCTGCCGTTCAAGGTCCAGAAGCTCGGCCACGTCGTGGTCAACGTCAGCGACCTCGAAGAATCGAAGCGCTTCTATACCGAGGTGCTGGGCTTCAAGGTGTCCGACATCTATCCGGAAACCATGATGCCGGGCGGCATGGTGTTCCTGCGCGCCAACGGCGATCACCATTGCCTGGCGCTGATCGGTGGTGCGCCGATGGCGGGCTCCTCGGCGCGCACGCTGCATCACCTCGCCTTCGAACTCGCCTCACTCGACGAGATATTCCGCGCCCGCGATCACCTGAAGGCCCACGGTGCCGAGATCGTCTACCAGGGCCGCCGCCGCGCCGGCTGCCAGGTCTCGGTCGAGTTCCTCGACCCCGATGGCCATCATCTCGAACTCTACTGGGGCGTCGACCAGATCGGCTCCGACGATCGCGCTCGGCCGGCCGAGGAATGGCGCCAGACCCTGACGCTCGAGGATGCGGTGCGCATCGCGCCGCCCGGCCAGGATACGACCCTCCACGATGCCAGCCTCAAGGCGCGGATCGATGGCTGAGAGCACGATGTTCCATGACGGCAACCGCCGCCTGCAGGACGACTTCGACAGCCGCCGCATCGCCGATCGACTGGTCGAGAAGCTGACCCATGTCGAGTTCTCCGACAGCGACCGCGCCCTGATCGAGGGCGCGATGTTCTTCTTCCTCGCGACCTCGGACGATCGCGGGCATCCCGACTGCTCCTTCAAGGGCGGCACGCCGGGATTCGTGAAGGTAGTGGGGCCGGGCGAGCTCGCCTTTCCCGACTATGACGGCAACGGCATGTTCAAGAGCCTGGGCAACATCCTGGTCAATCCATGGGTCGGGATGCTGTTCATCGACATGGGCGAGAAGCCGCGCCGAGTGCGGGTCAACGGCGAGGCCAGCGTCAGTCGCGACGATCCGCTGATGAGGGACTTCGCCGGCGCGCAGCTCCTGGTGCGGGTGAAGGCCCGTGCGATCTTCCCGAACTGCCCGCGCTACATCGTGACGCCCGGCGCGGCCGAGCCGTCCAAGTACGCGCCGCGCGCCGGCTACCAACCGCCGGAGCCCGCCTGGAAGGGTTTTGACGACTTCAGGGACTATGTTCATCCGCGACGGAAAACGTCCGATGGAGAATGAAGGAGCAGGCGTTCCGCGATCAGCGGCGGCTGAAAAACTCGATCAGCGGCGTATTGTAGGCGTCCTGCCAAAGATGGTTCGCCAGGCCGCGCGTGCCTCCACCGAGCCGCACTGCCGGCTCCTCCGCGAAACCGTGGCGGAGTAGCTGCGTTTGTAGTTTCTCGGTGCAGGAAACGTCGAGGATGCCGTCGTTCGAGTGATGGAACAGTCGGAATATTGGCTTGGCTCGCCCGCTGCCCCGATCCCAGGGCTTTTCCTTGGGATAGGCGCCGGCTCGGCAGGCGCCGGGCTGCGAGACGATCTGCCGGGTTTCATTGTCGTAGCCGACACCGTGCACGTCGGTACGGTTGGTCATGCCCTTCTCGCAGACGCGATGCCAGCCGTAGGGATCGCCAGCGGACACCGCCGCGAAGGCGGTAAAGCGATCGTCGAAATGCGTGGCAGCGCGCACCGTCATGAAGCCGCCGGACGAGAGGCCGGCAATGAATAGTGCGGGGTTTGCACCGGCCGGCCGAACCGACGGGATCAGTTGGGCGGTCACGCGGTCGATGAAAGGAAGGTCGAGATTGGGCCTGGTGCGCACTTCGTCATCCCAGACTTTGCCGCACGGCCGATCCTCATTGTCCCGCGGGCGGTCCGACGAATCGAGCAGAAACACTGCGAACCCGCTGTCCAGCGCCAGCCGGGTGAAGGCGACCTGCGGCTCGAGGAAGCCGACATTGGCGACGCAGAACTGGAAGTGCCGGCCGCTGCCGCCGTGCAGCACCAGGATCGCACCGCGGGACCACGATCCGCGCGGCCCCTGCCACAGCACGCGGCGGTCCAGATCAGCCGCGCCGACGGTGGTGGCCCGCCAGCCGCGCTCGACGCATTGGCGTTCCTGCGGCGAGAGCTCCTGCGCCACGACCGGTCCGGCTATGGCGAAATGCAGGGCCATGACCGACCGAACCAACACGCGCGCCGACCGCTTCGCCATCATGGATGCCGGTATGGCCGGCATCCTGCCGGCATTCAAGCTCTGCAAGCGTGCTGGTCAGGTCACTCGCTACATAAACCAGTCAATTCATTAGCTACCTACAGCCAGCACTTCTGAAATTTGCTAGTTCAGCAGGTTTTTGCTAGTATTTTTGCTACGATGGGGAACGTCCGACGGGAAATCCGCCGGGCGTTCTTGCTTTTGGGACGCTGGATTGGTGGACACCGCATCGGCTGTCCACTCGGCGCAAAATTCGGGGCGGTGTCCACCAACGTTTGTCTCGTGTCCTCAACCACTTAGGGGTCGCCAGTGGACAGCCGATAGTGGACACACACACCGCGTTCAGGCGGGGCAGGGAATGGTCCACTTACTCGCCGGACCTAGGGCGTTGGCTCCGCAGGCTTTGCCACGGGCGGCGGCGCCTGGCCGATCATGGCCTTGATCTTCTCGCGCCCTGTCTGGAAGGCCACGTAAAGACCGGGGATCACGAAGATGCCGAGGAACGATGCCGCGATCATGCCGCCGAACACCGCGGTGCCGACGGCGCGCTGGGTGGCCGCACCCGCGCCCGTGGCGATCACCAGCGGCACCAGGCCCAGAATGAAGGCGAAAGAGGTCATCATGACGGCGCGGAAGCGGAGCGCCGCGGCGGTGGTGGCGGCCGTCACGATGTCCTTGCCGCCGGCGCGCTCGGCCATGGCGAACTCGATGATCAGGATGGCGTTCTTGGCCGCGAGCGCGATCAGCACGACGATGCCGATCTGGGCAAAGATGTTGTTATCGAGGCCGCTCACGAACAGCGCCGCCATAGCGCCGAACAGGCCGACCGTCACCGACAGCAGGGCGGCCACCGGAATGGCCGTGCTCTCGTAGAGGCCGACTAGGAAGAGGTAAGCGAAGACCACGGCGAGACCCAGGATGAAGCCGGTCTGGCCGCTCGCTGCTTTTTCCTGCAGCGCCGTGCCCGTCCATTCGTAGCCGAAGCCGGCAGGCAGGGTCGTTCTGGCGAGCGTCTCCATGGCGGCGATCGCTTGGCCCGAGGAATGGCCTGGCGCCGGCGCGCCATTCATCACGACCGATCGCAGGTTGTTGTAGCGCACGATCGAGCTCGGCGCGGTCACCAGCTCGATGTTGGCGACCGCCTGCAGCGGCACGAGCTCGCCGCTCGAGGATCGGACTCGGACGCGGAACACGTCGTTGGCCGTCCTGCGGTCGGCCGCCTCGGCCTGGACCTTGACCTGCCAGGTGCGGCCGAACAGGTTGAAGTCGTTGGAATAGGCGCCGCCCAACGCCGTCTGCATCGATGAGAAGATGTCCGAGATCGACACACCCAGCGCCTGGGCGCGTTCGCGGTCGAGCTTGAGGTTGATCTGCGGCGTCGAGGCACCAAAGGTCGTGTAGACGCCGGTGAGCGTCGGCACTTCCTGTGCCGAAATCATCAGGCCGCGGGAAACGGCGGCGAGGTCGGTTGGCGAGGCACCGGCCAGCGACTGGACCACGAACTCGAAGCCCGACGAATTGCCCAGCCCCATGATCGGCGGCAGGTTGAAGGCGAAGACGTTGGCCGAGGCGATCTGGCTGAAGGCGAGGTTGAGCTCCTTCAAGGCCTGGAACACGGACAGGTTGGGGTCCTTGCGCTCGGCGAAGGGTTTCAGGCCGACCACGACCAGTGCGCGGTTGGGAAGGGCGAGGCCGTCGATCAGGCTGTAGCCGCTAACCGTGAACATGCTCTGCAACCACGGCCGCCCGGCGATCGTCTTCTCGACCTCCTCGAGCGACGCCAGCGTGCGGTTGGTCGAGGCGGCGTCGGGCAGCTGCAGTTCGGCCATGAAGGCGCCCTGGTCCTCGTCGGGCAGGAAACCGCTCGGCACCAGGCTGCCGATGCCGCCGGTCGCCACCACGAAGCCTGCGACCAGCAGCAGGGCGATGAAGCCGCGCCGGGCAATCGGCGTCACCACCCGGACATAGCCGTCTCGGCTCTTGTCGATGCCGTTCTGCAGCCAGGCCATGACCCCGCGCGGCTTCTTGCGATGGCGCAGGATCAGCGAGCACAGCGCGGGCGACAGCGACAGCGCGTTGATCGCCGAGATCACCATCGAGACCGAAACGGCCACGGCAAACTGGGAGTAGAGCTGGCCGGAGATGCCCGGGATGAAGGCGGTCGGAATGAAGACCGACAGCAGCACCAGGGTGATGGCGATGATCGGCCCGGTGACCTGAGTCATCGCCTTCTCGGTCGCCTCCGGCACCGTGAGGTGCGGTTCGTGCTCGAGGATGTGCTCGACCGCCTCGACCACGACGATGGCATCGTCGACCACGATGCCGATCGCCAGCACCAGCGCCAGCAGCGAGACGGTGTTGGCCGACATGCCCAGCGCCAGCATGACGGCGAAGGTGCCGATCAGCGCCACCGGCACGGCGATGATGGGAATGATGGTGGCGCGCAGATTGCCGAGAAAGATGAAGACGACGATGGCCACCAGCACGAAGGCCTCGATCAGCGTGTGGATCACGCTCTCGATCGTGGCCTGCACGAACACGGTCGTGTCGTACATGACGTCATAGGCGACATCGTCGGGAAAGCGCGGCTCAAGCGCCTTGATCGCCTCGCGCACACCGTTGGCGGTGTCCAGCGCATTGGCGCCGGGCAGCTGATAGATCTGGATACCCGCGGCCGGCTTGCCGTTGTAGCGGCCGAGCTGATCGCTGGTCTTGGACCCGAGCTCGACTCTGGCCACGTCCTTGACCCGGACCAGCGCGCCGTCGGAGGTGGCGCGCACGACGATGTTCTCGAATTCCTCGATGGTGGTGAGGCGGCCCTGGGTGGTGATGTTGAGCTGGAAGCCGACATCGTCGAGCAGAGGTGCTGCGCCGACCAGGCCGACGGCGGCCTGGACATTCTGCGCCTGCACGGCCTTGACCACGTCGTTGGGCGTGATGTCGAGGCTCGACATGCGGTCGAGGTTGAGCCAGACGCGCATCGAATAGTCGAGTGCGCCGAACAGCGAGGCGTCGCCCACGCCCGGCACGCGGCGCAGCGTGTCGAGCAGCGTGATGGTCGTGAAATTCGACAGGAACAGGCCGTCGCGGCTGCCCTTTGGGGAGTAGACCGCGACCACCTGCAGAAGCGCGGAGGATTGCTTCTTGGTGGTGACGCCCAGCCGTTGCACCTCGGGCGGCAGAAGCGCCGCCGCCTGGTTGACGCGGTTGTTGACGTTCACGGTATTGATGTCGGGATCGGAACCGACCTCGAAGCTGACGGTGAGCGTGTAGCTGCCGTCGCCGCCCGACGTCGATTTCATGTAGAGCATGCGCTCGACGCCGTTCACCTGCGCCTCGATCACCTGCGCCACGCTCTCCTCGACCGCCTGGGCTGAAGCGCCGGGATAGGTCGCGGTGACGCGGACCTGCGGCGGCACGATGTCGGGGAACTGCGCCACCGGCATCGCCGTCATGGCGATGATGCCGGCAATGGTGATAACGGTGGAGACGACGAAAGCCAGCCGCGGGCGGCGAATGAACAGCGACGAAATCGTCATGATTTACTGCTTCTGCGTCGAGGCCGAGGGCGGTGCCGCGGTGGGATTGACCGTCATGCCCGGCCGCACGCGCTGCTGGCCCTGGACTATGACGCGCTCGCCGGCCTTCAGGCCCTCGGTGATGCCGACCAGCCCGTCGCGCGCGACGCCGACCTTGACGCGCTTCTGCTCGGCTACGTTCTTGTCGTTGACGATGAAGAGATAAGGACCGCTCTGGTCCTGGGCGATCGCGGCCTGCGGCACCGCCACCACGGTCGGCACCTTCTCGCCCTCGACGATGACGCGCACCGTCTGGCCATCGGTCAGCAGGCCCTGCTTGTTGTCGAACACCGCCCGCACCATCTGGCCGTCGGTCTTGGCATCGGCGGTGACGTCGATGAAGTCGAGCTTGCCTTTTTCCGGGTAGATGCTGCCGTCGGCCAGCCGCAGGCGCACGACGAGGCCGTCACCCGACGCGCTCGAATCGCGCCGTGCCTCGAGCAGCTCGCGCTGGGTGATGGAGAACAACACCCGGATCGGGTTTTCGCTGACCACGGTGGCGAGCACGCCCGAATCGGGACCGACGATGTTGCCCGGTGAGACCGCGGCACGGCCGACACGGCCGGCGATCGGCGACTTGATCTCCGTGTAGGAGAGCTGGATCTGGGCGTCGCGCAGCTGGGCCGAGGCGTCCTCGAGCTGGGCCTTGGCCTGGAGCTGCTCCGACAGGCGTTGGTCGTAGGTCACCTGGGTGCCGGTCCGGGTGCGCAGCAGTTCTTCCGCGCGCGTGAGCTGCACCTCGGCGTTGGCGAGAGCGGCCTTGGCGGCATCGCGCTGGGCGACCTTCTGGTCGACCGCGGCCTGGTAGGGTTCGGGTTCGATGGTGAACAGGACCTGGCCTTCCTTCACCAGGTCGCCGTCGCTGAACTTGCGGGGACCGAGGAAGCCCTTGACCCGGGCGCGCAGCTCGACCTTGTCGACCGCGGCGGCCCGGCCGATGAACTCGGACTGGTCGGCGATCGGCTTCAGCTCGGCGGGCTGGACCAGCACGGCAGGCGGCGGCGCGGCCTGCTGGGCTACCGCAGGCGCGGCCGAAAGCATCGCTGCAAGACCCACCCCGAGAAGCGCCAATACCCTGAAACGCCGCTCCTGCATTGTCATTGTCCCCGCCCGTCCCTAACGTTCGAACACTGCCTTAATTCGACAAAACGGTCACTGTATTTTCGGAGGAAGGGAGGTTGCGATGGCAGTGATGCGTTGGCTCGGTCTCGTTTTGTCGTTGTCGCTCGCCTTCACGGCATCCGACATTTCCGCCCAGACGCGGAACAGCTTCCAGAATCCCGCCGAATACGATTCATACATGGCCGCGCTCAACACGCGCGACGCCGCCAAGCGCGCCACGGCAATGGAAGTCTTCATCGCGTGGTACCCCGGCAGCGTGCTCAAGACCGAGGCCTTCGAACAGGCGATCGCCGCCTGGCATGTCGCCAACCAGCCGGCCAAGGCAGACGTCATCGCGGCACGGCTGCTGCAGATAGATCCGGACAATGTACGTGCGCTGGCCAACCGCACCTATGCCGGACGCACGCGAGCCGCGTCGGGCGATGCGGCGGCGCTTCCGGCCGCGATCGAGGCGGCCGAGCGCGGTTTGGCCGTGCTGCCCAAATGGCAGAAGCCGGTGTCGCTCACCGACGAGGCTTTCGCGCGGGTCAAGGAGCAGATGGCGGGAGTCTTTCACGGTACCCTGGGGTTCGCGGCACTGCAGGCCAAGGACTACGACAACGCGCGGCGTCACTATCGCCAGTCGGTCGCGGCCGAGCCCGACAACCTCCAGAACGTCTATCAGTTTGCCGTCGCGCAACTCGAGGGCACGCCGCTCGACGCCTTCGGCTTCTGGTACGCGGCGCGGTCGATCGCGATCGCGCGCGCGGTCAAGAACCAGGCCGCTGCCACCGACATCGACCGGTATGTCCGTTCCCGCTACCGACTCTATCGAGGCAGCGAGGAGGGCTGGGACGAACTGCTTACCCGCGTCGTTGCCGGCGAGCGCGCACCGCCGGCCAATTTCACCAAGTCGATCCCGCGTGCCCTGACGCCGCCCGAGGCCGCTGTGGTACTGGTCGAGGAGAACGATCCCGCGACCCTCTCATTTGCCAACTGGGCGCACGTGCTGCGCCATCGCGACGCGACGCCGGCCAACAAGGCTGCGGCCGAGAAGGTCTGGCAGGTGATCGTCAACAAGCAGAAGGGCGGCGGAGCGCGGCTCAAGATCCCGGTGAAGGTGATTTCGGCGACGCCCGATCGCATCGAAGCGGCGATCACCGACGAAAGCCAGGCCGGCAATGTCATCGATCTCGTCGTGATGATGGCCCGGCCCCTCAGCCCGCTGCCCGCCGTCGGCGCCGGCATCTCCGTCGTCGGCATGCTGAGCGACTATCGCGCCCAGCCCTTCACGTTCCTGATGACGAGGGGCGAGCTGGCGCCGGAATCCCTGCCCGTCGCAGGCGGCCCCTGCGCCGATCCCAGGCCGCAGATGTGCACCCGCGACTACCGCCCGGCCTGCGGGCTCCGCCGCGATGGCAGCCGCATGACCTACGGCAATGCCTGCAGTGCCTGCGCCGACCCCAACGTGGTGACCCAGGGGGCGGGCGCCTGTCCCTGAGGCCCCTCTACCCCCGATACCTTAGTGCGCCATCAAGAGGGGCACGCGACAGGACGAGATCACCTTGCCGGTGGCGCCACCCAAGCCGAGGAAGCTCATCACCTGGCCGCGGCCATAGGCGCCCATGACCAGCAGGTCGGCGCCCTTGCCGTGGGTGTAGTCGAGCAACGCCCGACCGCGGGCGCGGCCCGATGCGATGCCGGGATCGATCGCATCGATGGTGGTGGCGATGCCGTGCCGGCCGAGGTGGCGCGCGAGGTACGACGCGCCGACATCGTCGGGCTTGCTGCCGGCGACCAGAATGGTGATCTTGTTGGCCGCCTTGAGGAACGGCAGCGCGTATTCGACGGCGCGCGCTGCCTGGAAGCTGCCGTTCCAGGCCACGATCACCGAGCCGAACGCGCCGGTCCCCGCCGTGGGCGGCGCGATCATGACGGCGCGGGCGCACTCGTAGATGGCGGCCTCGACGGTGGCCGGCGCCACGTTCTCGGGATCGCCGCCCGGCCGGCCGAGCACCAGGATGTCGGCGCAACGGCCCATTGCCACCAGCGTATCGAGGGTGGCGGTCTGGGCCGCGGTATAGGTGGCGCCCTTGATCGGCGCCACGACCTCCTTGTAGGCGCGCTCGGATTCCTTGGCGCGCGCCGCCAGCCGCTCGTCGTCGACGTCGATCAGGAGCGGCATCGCCTCGCCGCTCATGGCGAGGCCGCCGACGATGCCGCCCGCGGGGCCGACCGGCAGATGAAGCGCGTCCACCGTCCCGTCGAAATTGGCGGCCACGCGGGCGGCCAGGCGGAACGACATGGCGGCATCGGGGCCGCCTTCGGACACGGCCAGAATGGACTTGATCATCGCGGACTCCCCCAAGGCAATTGGACGGGCGATTAAGAAGCGACGGCGCCCAGGGTGCAAGCCGAGACTTTCGTCAGGCGCGCGGCCATCAGGCGTGCGCGGCCCTCAGCTACGCGCGGATCTGGCCAGCGCCACCATCGCCTCGCCGACCGGCTCGAGGTTCTGGCCGGCACGCATCGCCATGGCCAACACCTCGTCCAGCGACCGGCCCGCCGCGATCGAGGCGGAGCCCCACAACAGGGCCGAGCGCATCCCGCTCTTGCAGAAAGCCACGACCCGCCCGGGCCGCGCGGCCAGCAAATCGGCGAAGGCGCGCACCTGCTCGGGCGCCGCGCGTGGACCGGAAAAGGGCAGGTCGAGAAAGACCAGCCCTGCCGCTTCGGCGGCTTTTTGGAGGTCGGCCGTGCGTGGCTGGCCGAACATCGCCTCGCCGTCGGGCCGGTTGTTCACCACCGCGACATAGCCTGCGGCGGCGATCGCCATCATATCGCCGGGCTGGAGTTGGCCGGCCACGGCAACGTGTTCGTCGAGGGGGAGGAGCGTGAGCGGGAGCGACATGACGGATCTATTGCACGATCGCCTGTTGGGCGATCTCGCGCTTCCTGATCCAGTGCACCACCGGCAGTGCCAGCAGGACCATCCACAATTTTCCGACGATCTGGCCGGCGAGGAAATCGAGGCTGCCGAAGGCCAGCCACAGGAAGAGCACGCTGTCGACCACGAGGCCCACGACGCTGCTGGCCAGCACGGCCAGCACCAGGCCGCGCGACTGCAGCGGCGTGTAGACCGCGAAGTCGGCCAGTTCCGAAAGCAGGAACGCCGCTGCCGAGGCCACGATCAGCTGAGGCGGGGCGACGGCACCCGAGAGCGCCGCCCCGGCCACAATCGCCATGATCGCGACCGAGCGCCCGAGCCGCCGCTGCACCAGGTCGCGCAGCACCAGGGCAAGGCCGATCATCAGCACGCCGGACGGCGCCATCAGCGGATGGCCGCCGGGGCCCCACGGCGCCACCGGCACGAGGCAGGGGCCGTTTGGCACGCAGACGGTGCCGACGTGGCCGATCATCCAGTTGGCGGCCGGAATGCAGGCGATGAACGCCAGGAAATAGGCCAGGGCTTCGCCCTTCTGCCGGATCGTCATCATGGGCGGCGCTCCTAGCAGGTCTGTCGTGAATCGGGAACCCGGCCCGGGCGGCGGCGTTATCTGCCTACACCAATAGGAGATTCCAAGATGCTGATCGCTCGTCGAGCCGCCCTGAAATTCGCCGTGACGGCCGTTCCGGCCGTCTATGCTTCGGCCGTCTTCATGTCGCCTGCCCAGGCGGTCGAGGCCCTGCCGGACGCCCGGTTCGTTGGCTGGGCCCAGAGCTTCAACGACTACGAGATCGCCGCGGGGCGGCTCGCGCTTGCCAAATCGTCGAACGAGATCGTTCGCGGATTTGCCACCCGCATGATCGCCGAGCACAGCGAAGCGGCCGAGTTCCTGGTGAGGGCCCGGTCCGAGGCGGGCGTGTCCTATGCGCCGGATCCGGCGAACCCGCCCAATACGGTGGCCGTCCTGCAGCGCCTGAACGCGCTCGCAGGCGCGCAGTTCGACTCCGCCTATGCTAATGCCGAACTCGCCAGCCACACCTATGCCGTCGACCAGATGGGCGCCTACTCGCAGAACGGCACCAGTGGCCCGCTGCGCAAGTACGCGCAAAAGATGTTTCCGAAGGCGAAGGAGCAGCTCGAATACGCCAAGCGCATGGCCGGCGGCCGCATCTAGACGACCTTCCGGCCCTCGCGCCACGCGTGGTAGCCCCGCTTGCGCAATGCGCAGGCGGGGCATACGCCGCAGCCATGGCCCCAAGCCTCGCGCGGCCCGCGCTCGCTCTCGTAGCAGGTGTGGGTGTGCTCGAGGATGATGTCGACCAGCGCATCGCCGCCCAGTTCGCGTGCCAGCCCCCAGGTCTCCGCCTTGTCGAGCCACATCAGGGGCGTGTGAAGTACGAAGCTCCTGTCCATGCCGAGATTGAGCGTCACCTGCAGCGCCTTGATCGTGTTGTCGCGACAATCGGGGTAGCCGGAGAAATCGGTCTCGCACATGCCGCCGACGAGGTTGCGGATGTCTCGCCGCCAGGCGACGGCGGCCGCGAAGGTGAAGAACAGCAGGTTGCGCCCCGGCACGAAGGTGTTGGGCAACCGGTCCTTTTCCATTTCGAAAGCGACGTTGCGGGTGAGCGACGTCTCGCTGATCTGGCCCAGCACGCCCATGTCGATGAAATGGTCCTCGCCCAGCCGATCGGCCCACTGCGGGAAGCGCCGCCGCACCTCATCCAGCACCACAAGTCGTTGATCCAGCTCGATTCGGTGCCTCTGGCGGTAGTCAAAAGCGACCGTCTCGACATGCACAAATCGTTCTAGCGCCCAGGCCAGACAAGTGGTGGAATCCTGTCCACCGGAGAACAGGACGAGGGCCGCCGCTGAGTCGTTGGGGGCGTCGTTCATGAGGGCTTTATCGCCCGCAACCAATCTCCGCGCTACAGCGTTGCTTCGCTTGCCTGATCATGTGCCTAGAGAGGGGGGAACCATGTTCGTCTCCGATATTCTTTCGCAGAAGGGCGGCACTGTCTTCACGGTAACACCTGGCACCTCGATCGCTCAGGTGTCCCAGCAGCTGAGTTCCCGACGCATCGGCTCCGTCCTGGTGCTGGACGAGGACGGTGGAGTGGCCGGCATCGTGTCCGAACGCGATCTCGTCCGTGCGCTTGCCAGCCACGGCGCAAAGGCGCTCGAACTCGAGGCCCGGCAGGTCATGACCCGCGATGTCGTGACATGCGATCCAGATGATTCGATCGACCAGGTCATGGAGAGCATGACCCATGGTCGCTTCCGTCACTTGCCGGTCGTGCGTCACGGTGAGCTGCTCGGGCTGGTATCGATCGGCGACATCGTGAAGTGGCGACTGGAGGAAACCCAGCACGAGGCCGAGGCCCTGAAGGCCTACATCGTCGCCGGCTAGGCGGACGCGGCCCCGTCCTGGGCCGCCAGCCATTTGCGAGCGGCGTCGACCGTCTTGAAGATTTTCAACGGCCGGTCGGCCGGCGCCAGGACCGCGAACAGGCGGGCCTGTTGGCGGAGGACGGTTGACGGCGCGACGATGGCCAGCGGGCCGATCGGCCCCAGCTCGGTGTAGGCGCCGAGGCGGGCGCCCAGCATCATCATGTCATCGTCGCCGAGCGCGGACGACGCCTGCGCTGTGTCGAAAAGCTTTCGATAGGGCAGGGCTCCGGAGACCATGACGTCGTCGAGATAGCGCTCGATGTCCCGCAGGCCGAAGTGCCCGCTGGCAACCGCTTCCACCATCCTGTCGGCGTGGAAGATCGTCCAATTGAGCGGCATCCCAGACAGCCCCTCACGTTGATCCAATTCGGCCGCGGAATCTGCCCGCCAATATGCTTAAAGTCAGCAGTTTTTTGCGCCTCGCTTGCTTCGCCGGAGTGCAGTATCGCCCTTCATACATGGTGAAAGCAGGCGTCATGCCGACAATTCCGAACGCAAAGTGTCTGCCGCACCTTGCCCTACTCGTCCCGGACTGAGATTCGTCGTTTGTCAGGAAATGGAATGCGGTCCTCAGTCGTCCTGTTCGTGCTTCTGCTGCTCGTGTCGCCGGCGCAATCGTCGGGCGGATGGCTGCGTGACGAACTGACCGGGTGCCATGTCTGGAACTCCAGTCCTGAAATCGGCAAGACATTCAATTGGTCCGGAAACTGCTCCAACAACGTCGCGGCTGGATCGGGGGTCATGCAGTGGTATGTGAATGGCCTTCCGAGCGGTCGCTATGTGGGCGAGTACGATGATGGTCGCATGAGCGGCCGGGGTGTCTTCGAGTATCGCAACGGCGACCGCTACGACGGCGAATTCCGCGACGACAAGCCGAACGGCTACGGCACGCTCAGTCGTGCCAACGGCACCCGTTACAGCGGCTTGTTCCACGACGGTCGACCGCTTCAGGATGAGGCGGCGCCAGTCGATCGGAAGAGCCATGAGGCCGAGCCCCCCGACCCGCGCACGATCCGCGGCGACAGGACCTTTGCCGACGGCAGCCGCTATGAAGGCGACTTCCACGACGGCAAGATGAGCGGCTGGGGCGTCTTCACGACCAAGGCAGGCGATCGCTACGAGGGCGAGTTCGGCGACGACAAGCCTAACGGCTTCGGCACCTACACGGAGGCCGACGGCACCATCTATGCTGGGCTATGGACGAACGGCTGTTTCCGCCAGAGCAACCGCGCGGCCGCGGTCATGGCGACCGCGAAGGAATGCAGCTTTGGTGCTAGAGGTAGAATGTATTAGGGTTTTTCCGACGTCGATTGAATCGAATCCCTCCTCCCCTCGTCATCGAGGGGAGGTGCCCGCGTCTTTGCGGGCGGAGGGGTCATGGGCCACGCGTGAGACTCTTGACCCCTCTGGCCCGTATGACGGGCCACCTCCCCTGATGACAGGGGAGGAGAAGAAGCGATCCTGCTCTCGTCGGAATACGGCAAGACTCACGCGGGGGGATATGCAGGTGGGGACGCAAGACAAGGCACTGCACGGCAAGGTCGCCCTCGTTACGGGCGCCGGCAAGAACATCGGCCGCGGCATCGCGCTCGCGCTCGCCCGCGACGGCGCCGCCATCGTGGTGAACGGCCGCGCCGACAAGGCAGCGGTCGACCAGGTAGTGCGTGAGATCGAGGCATCAGGCGGCAAGGCCGTGGCCGCCATGGGCGACGTCTCCGATCCCGCCGTGCCGCCGCGGCTGGCGGCCGAGGCGGCGAAAGCCTTCGGCGGCGTCGACATCCTGGTAAGCAACGCCGGGCTGCGGCGCCAGACGTCGTTTCTCGACATGTCGTTCGAGGAATGGCGCGAGATCATGTCGGTGGCGCTCGACGGTGCCTTCCTGCTCGCCAAGGCGATCGTGCCGCAGATGGTGGCACGCGGCGGCGGCGCCATCGTGGGCCTGTCGGGCATCTCGACCCATGTCGGCACGCCCAACCGCTGCCACGTCTCGGCGTCGAAGTCGGGCCTCGAAGGGCTGATGCGCGCGCTGGCGGTCGAACTGGCGCCGCACAGGATCACCTGCAATGCCATCTCTCCCGGCGCCATCGACACCGCCCGCGGCACCTCGGCCGGGCCGGCCCCGCCCAACCGGGTCAACCGCCCGATCCCGCTGAAACGCTTCGGTACCGTCGATGAGATCGCGGCCATGGTGCGGCTGCTGGTCGGTCCCGAAGGTACCTTCATCACCGGCCAGACGATCCATGTGAACGGCGGCGAGTTCCTGACGTGAGAAACCTGATCACCGACGTGCCGGGCGTGCTGGTCGGCAATGCCCAGGACATGCGCGCGGCGACGGGCGCGACCGTGGCGATCTTCGAGCAGGGTGCGGTCGCCAGCGTGGCGACATTGGGCGGCGCGCCGGGCGATCGCATGGCGACGTCGCTGGAGCCCGAGATGGTGGGCCAGATGATCGAC
>JAUXWB010000470.1 GCA_030684475.1 Reyranella sp.
CCATCCATCTCCATCACTGAACGAAAACGAAAGGAACTTCCCAAGGACGCTTCTGCAGCCAAGCTCATCGGTGCCGGCCTCGCCACCATCGCCCTCGCCGGCGTCGGTGTCGGCATCGGCAACATCTTCGGCAGCTTCGTCTCGGGCGCGCTGCGCAATCCGGAAGCCGCTCCCCGCGTGTTCGGCAACGTGCTGCTGGGCTTCGCGCTCACCGAGGCCGTGGCGCTGTTCGCGCTGGTCATCGCCTTCATGATCCTGTTTGTGTTCTAAGCCAGCCGGCTTGGGACAGACGATCATGCGTACACCGGTCTACAGCGCGCTTGCGGCGGGGCTTGCCTCGTTCGCCGTGAGCGGTGCGGCGGCGGCGAAACCCGCCGGCATGCCGCAGCTCGACGTCCACAGCTTCGCGCCACAGCTCGTCTGGCTCGTGATCGCGTTCGTGGCGCTGTACCTGGTGATGTCGAGGCTCGCGGTGCCCGCGATCTCCGACACGCTGGACAAGCGGCAGGCCAGGATCCAGAGCGACCTCGACGCGGCCGAGAAGGCCAACGAGGACACGCGGGCCCTGGTCGCCGCCTACGAGAAGCGCCTGGCCGACGCGCGCGAGGAATCGCGCCGTCTGCAGCGCCAGCAGTCCGAGGCCGACAGCGCCTTGGCCGCGGCGCGCTTCAACGAACTCGCCGAGAAGCTCAACGGCCGCATCGCCGAGGCCGAGAAGCGCATCGCCGGCCAGCGCGACACGGTCATGGCCGGCCTCGAGCAGATGGCGAGCGAGATCGCCCAGAGCGCCTACGCCAAGCTCGCCGGTCAGCCGGCGGACGGCGCGGCGCTCGGGGCGAAGGTCGCCAGCGCCGTGAAGGGGACCAGCCGATGATCGGCACTGCCTGGGCCGCCGGCGCCGACGCCGGCCAGAGTGGCCTGTTTTCCGATCCGGGCTTCTGGGTCGCCGTCGCCTTCTTCCTGTTCTTTGCCCTGACGGGCAAGGTCCTGTGGAAGAAGATCACGGAGATGCTCGACAAGCGTACGTCGGCCATCGCCAAGGCGCTCGCCGACGCCGAGCAGCTGCGCGCCGAAGCACTCAAGGCCAAGACCGAAGCCGACCGCACGCTCGCCCAGGCGGCGACCGAGGCCGGCGCCATCCTCCAGCAGGCCCGCGAGGAAGCGGCCCGCATGCAGGCCCGCGCCGCGGGGAACCTTGAAACGGCCGTGGCGCTGCGCGAGCAGCAGGCGCTCGACCGCATCGCCCAGTCCGAAGCCCAGGCGACCAAGCAGGTGCGCGACACCGCCGTCGACGTGGCGCTCGCGGCCACCCGCGCGCTGCTGCGCGAGCAGGTTGGCTCGGGCCGCACCCAGGCCCTGGTCGACGAGGCGATCGGCGAACTGCCGAAGCGTCTGCACTGATCTTTCGAAATTCGCATCGCCCGCACAAAATCAATCGCGGGCTACCTGGTGCCCCCGCCGCAAGGCGGGGGCTTTTTCTTGCGGGCCAACTCCCTGCCCGTGCCCCCGACCAAGTCCCACATGGTTTTTCACGGCCCGGAAGGCCGTTTGATGCCGTGTTTGCACGGTCTTCTCGCATTATTTGTGGACGCCTGAATGTAACGCGTTCTGTCCAGAAACCTGTCCGGAATCCCGCCCAGAATCGCGCCGCAAGCCGGTCGTCCAGGCCGACGTTCGTCGTCGGCATTGTTTGATCTTTGGGTCTCGTTGTCCGTTGTCGAGGGCATGGTCAGGACCATGCCGAGGCGCAGCGCTCTCTGAAGAGCTTTTGGGGCACGCCGGGGGGGGGGGGGAGACCCGGTGGCACGGACGCCTCATTGCTGGATGTGAAGGCCGGCCGGAGCGCCGATGCACTTCGGCCAGCTTACAGAAAAAACCTATCAAAACCTGCTGAACTTGTCAAACTATCTCAAAAGAATCTTCGGTGCCGGCAGTGCCGTCACTTCGGCGGGAGCGGCTCGTAGCGCGTCGGGATCCGGGCCAGGTCCTGCAGCAGGTCAGGCGGCAGGTCGGCGGGCTTCGATGAATTGGCGCTGGCGCTGACCCCATCGACCAGGCCGCCGAAGCGCGCCTCGATCGCCCTGGCGATCTGATCGTGGCGGCCGACGGCGGCAAACAGGTGCACGACGTCGTCGGAAACTTCCGCCGCGATCTGGCTCCACTGGCCGGCCTTGGTCATGGCGTTGAGCTTGCGGCCGAGATCGCCCAGCCCGTGCTCCTCGAACACCGGCCAATAGGCCGGTGTGGAGCCATAAAAAGCCACGCGATAGCGCACCCAGTCGAACAGCTTCTGGACCGCCGCGTCGTCCTTGCCAGTGACGACGAAGCCGCCGCCCGAGATCTCGAAGTCTTCCCGCGCGCGGCCCGTCTTGGCGAGCCCCTCCGAGAGGATCGGCATGACCTTGTTCTCGAGATACTTGCGCGTGCAGAAGACGTGGAGCTTGGCGCCGTCGCTTTCCTCCGCCGCCACCTTCAGCATGGCGGGACCGACGGCGGCGAGGCCGATGCGCGGCGCGGGCGCATCGTAGGCTTCCGGCACGAAGTTGGGCGTCATCAGGGTGAAGCTGTAGTGCTTGCCTTCATAGGCGAGCTTGCCGTCGCCCTTCCACGCCGCCCAGATCGCCCGTACCGCCTGGATGTACTCGCGCATGCGCGGCGCCGGCGGCGACCACGGCACCGAGAAGCGCCGCTCGTTGTGGGCGCGGATCTGCGAGCCCAGCCCCAGCGTGAACCGTCCCCCCGTGCTGGCCGCGAGATCCCAGCCGATGTTGGCCGCGACCATCGGCGAGCGCGGGAAGGAGATGGCGACGCCGGTATGCAGCTCGATCTTCCGGGTCGCAACGCCTGCGACGGCGAGCGCCAGGAACGGGTCGTGCCGGTTTTCCTGGGTGCTGACGCCGGTGTAGCCCGCCGCCTCGATCGCCTGCGAGGCGGGGCCGACCTTGCGCAGGTCCTCCTGCGGGAGGGTGGTGAAGACTCGCATCTATTCTGTCCTCACAAGCGCCAATTCACTCATGCCTTTGGCGCGCGCGATGGTGCCGAACGCGGCGGCAACGACTCGCGGATCGCCGTCCTCCATGGCCGCTTCCAAATAAGTGACGATATCTCGCGGCGTCTTGAGCAACGCCGCGCTGTCGTAGCGAGTGGTCCGGACTTTCCTGCGCGCCATGGAACTCTCCTGGAGGTCACGAACCATAGGGGGTCTATCGCATCGGAGGTGTTAGCACGGCACCGTCAGGGTCAATGGCGTTTCCAGAGCCGAGCACAGCCTCCCAGCCGCCGGACCGGGATTTGCCATCGATGATCCCTTGCCTACACGTGTAGACGATACTATATACATGGCTACACGCGAGACTTCCCAATGGCCCTGAATATCCGAAACGACGAAGTAAACCGGCTGGCCGAGAAACTGGCAGCCCGCAAGCGGCTGAACAAGACCGACGCCGTGAAGGTCGCCCTGGAGAACGAGTTGCGCCGCCTCGACGAAGCGCTACCGCTCAAAGAGCGCCTTCGCGCGCTCCAGGAACGGGTGAGCAAGCGGCCGGCGACGGGACTGGCTGCCGACAAGAAATTCTATGACGAGCTGAGCGGCGAAGGCTGATGTTCGTTGATGCCTCGGCGATCGTCGCCATCCTGAACCGCGAACCAGAAGCCGATGCTTTTGCCGACGCCATCGAGCAAAGCGCCGCGCCCGTGACTTCGCCGATCGCCGTCTTCGAGGCGACCCTGGGTCTGTGCCGACTCCGGCATGCGGCGGTCGAGGAGGCTGCCGCCGATGTCGCGGAATTCCTGAGCGTCGCCGCGATCCGGTGCCTGCCCCTCGCCTCCGAAGAAGCCGATACGGCGCTCGTTGCCGCCGCCCGCTATGGAAAAGGCCGCGGTCACCCGGCCCAGCTCAATCTCGGCGACTGCTTTGCCTACGCGATGGCACGCAATCGGCGAATTCCGCTGCTGTTCAAGGGCGACGACTTCACCAAAACGGACATCGACTCCGCAGCGTGAGCCCTATCGAATTCATACATCTCGTCAGGCGTCGTCTTCCAGCCCGATCCAACACCAACCTCATGCTGAGGAGCGCCTCTTGGGCGCGTCTCGAAGCATGGGCAACACACGTTGTGCTCGTTCCCATGCTTCGAGACGGCCCTTCAGGCCCTCCGAGAACGTGAGCCGCCGAGACCGACGGCAAGGCGTCAGTCGGCGGCGTCCTTGAAGTTGTTCGAGGGCGTCCAGCGCAGGATCGGCTTGCGTGACGCCAGGGCCTCATCGAGGCGGCCGCCTACTTTCCGCTGGCAGCCTGGATAGCCTGCCAAACGCGCAGGGGCGTCGCCGGTATAGCTACGTTCGTCACGCCATACGGCGAGAGCGCGTGTACGATCGCATTGACCACCAGGCCAAGAGCGGGCGTGGTGCCGCCCTCGCCCCCGGGCCGGATGCCGTGCGGGTGCGAACTTGCCGGAACTTCCATGATCAGTGTCCTGAACGATGGCGTGGTGTCCGCACGGGGAATCGCATAATCCATGAATGAGGCACTCAGCAGCTGGGCGCTCCGCGGGTCGTACCGGACCGCCTCGAAAAGGGCCTGGCCGATTCCCTGCGTCACCGAGCCGTGCGCCTGTCCGTGGAGCACGAGCGGGTTGATCGCGAGGCCCACGTCGTCGACCCCGGTCCAGGCCACGATGACGACGCGACCGGTATCGGGATCGACCTCGACCTCGCAGACATGCGTGCCATAGGGGAAGCCACCGGTCTGGTTGAAGATCTCGCCAGCACCATCTAGGCCCTGACCGTCCGAAGCGGTTCCGTCTTTCCCGCGCGCGCGCGCGACCGCCCACAAGTCGACGGATGCCACTCCCGCGGAAAAAGTCCCGTCGCTGTAGCGGACATCGGACGGCGTGGCCTGCAGCATGGGCGCTGCGAACTCGACGCCCTTCGCCAGCAGGGCGTCGACGGCCTGGCGGAGCGCGATGCTCACGAGCCGCATCGACCGCCCCGAATGCGAGCCGCCACCGACCGAAACCCTGTCGCTGTCGTTGGCGACGAAGCGGATCCGCTCGAACGGGACCTGCAGCCAGTCGGAGAGCACCTGGCAGAAGGTTGTCTCATGGCTCTGGCCACTGCTCATGGTCCCGACCACCAGCTCGACGCAACCGTCCTCGCACACCTTCAGCTCGGCGCGCTCACGGGGGAAGCCGCTGGTGACTTCGATGTAGTTGGCGACAGCGATACCCCGGCATTTTCCGCGCACCGCGGCTTCCGCGCGCCGCGCTTCAAAACCGAACCAGTCCGCTTCGAGCACAGCCCGGTCCATCGACTGAGCGTAGTCACCGCTGTCGTAGGTGACGCCCACGCCATTGGTGAACGGCAGGGCGTCCCGCGCGATGAGGTTGCGCCGGCGCAGTTCGACCCTGTCGACCCCGAGCGTGCTTGCCGCAATGTCGATCAGCCGCTCGATCACGAACACCGCCTCCGGCCGGCCGGCACTGCGATAGACCGCCGTCGGCGCGGTGTGGCTCAGGACCGCATGCCCGTGGAAGTGCACGGCCGGGATGCGGTAGACGCTCTGCATCATCGAGAGGCCCTTCCGCAGGGGCCAGAAGTAGACCGTATGCGCGCCGAGGTTCATGGTGTTGACGCCGCGCAGCGCCAGGAAATTCCCCGACGAGTCGAGGGCGAGTTCGGCCTGCGAGGCAAGATCACGGGCCTGATAGTCGGTCATGAAGCATTCCAGCCGCGAGGCCGTCCACCGGACGGGACGCCCGACCTTGCGCGCCGCCCAGGGCAGCAGCGCGTATTCGGGATAGAAGGCGTTGCGGGTGCCGAAGTTGCCGCCCATGTCGCCGAAGACGCAGCGGCACTTCTCCAGGGCCACGCCGAGGATGGACGCCAGGCGCTCACGGGTGCGCACCACGCCAGCGCCGGTTGTCGTCCGGAGCGTGTAGCGTCCGGCCGCGGGATCGTACTCGCCCAGCACCGAGCGCGGTTCCATCGGCGTCCCAGTCACCCGATGGGCCCAGCCTTCGAATCTCACGACGTGCGCGGCCGTCGCAAACGCACGATCTGTCGCTTCCCTATCGCCGACCTCGCAGGTCAGGGCGAGATTGCCGGCGCACCGGGCCCACACCAGCGGCGCGTCCGGCGCCATCGCCTCGCGCGCGTCCACGACGGCGGGCAGCACGTCGTATTCCACGACCACCTGTTCGGCGGCATCTTCCGCCAGCGACGGGCTGTCGGCGATCACCAGGGCCACCGGTTCGCCCACGAAGCGCACGGCGTCGGCCGGAAGCGTCATGTGCGGCGTCGTGAACGCCTCGAAGCCCGGCGGCAGGCGGAGCTGCGCGTCGGGCGGCGTGGTGAAGTCGGTGTTGTGCGGGATGGGACCAAGCCCGTCCGCGGCAGCGTCGGCACCGGTCAGGATTGCCCTGACGCCGGGCATCGCCATCGCCGCCGCGGTCTCGATCTGCCCGATCGCCGCATGGGCGTGAGGGGAGCGGACGAAGGCGGCGAAGCAGGCCTGCGGACTGGAAAGATCGGCGGCGTAGTTTCCACGCCCGGTGAGAAGCCGGAAGTCCTCGGACCGCGGCAAGGCCGCTCCGATCCCCGTCGATCGGCTTACTGCCGAATCCGCCGCGCTACCCTTGCTGTCGGTCATTCGCCCGCTCTTCACCTGTACTCGTCCATTTGCCCGTCACGGCTGCGTTCGCGGCGGATCCCCGGCGCTGTCATTGAGCGGAAATTCCAAGCTCCTTGATCAGCCTGCCGGCTTTTACGATTTGATTTTCCGAGACTAGGGATCGTCGCATCCCTTGTGTAGCGACCGTCAGAGCTCGACCTCGCCATGCGAATACTGAGTCGCGTGATGTTCGAGCGCAGAACGCATAAAAATCCTCAGCGTCCTCAAGGCGATCGACTTGGCCGGGTGCGAATGGCCGATTCTCACTCCGTCTGCGGGAAACGCACTTGTCTCGCCCCCCTCACCTAGCCTCTCCCCAGGTGCCTGTGAAGGCACCTGGGGAGAGGAACATGAGTCGAGGAGGCGTGAGTATCTACTCCGCCGCCTGCTTCACCGGATCGGTCTCTGGCGGGTTGTTCGAGGACCGCCAGCGCAGGATCGGCTTGCGCGCGGCCAGGGTCTCGTCGAGGCGGCGGCGCGGGGCATAGAGCGGCGCGGCCTTGAAGGCCTCGGCCGCGGTGCCGGTCTTGGCCTTGGTAGTGAGCGAGCGGAGCGTGCCGATGAACTGGTCGAGATCCTCCTTGGCCACGCTTTCGGTCGGCTCGATCAGCATCGCGCCATGCACCACCAGCGGGAAGTACATGGTCATCGGGTGATAGCCCTCGTCGATCATCGCCTTGGCGAAGTCGAGCGTGCTGACGCCGGTGTCCTTCAGGAAGCTGTCGTCGAACAGCGCCTCGTGCATGCACGGGCCCTCGAACGCCGGGCTCATCGTGTCCTTGAGCGCCGCCATCACGTAGTTGGCGCTCAGCACCGCGTCCTCGGCGACCTGCTTCAGGCCGTCGGCGCCGTGGCTCATGATGTAGGCCAGCGCGCGGGTGAACATGCCCATTTGGCCGTGGAAGGCTTTCAGCCGCCCGAGCGGCGCGCCTTCGACCTTGGCGCCGTCCTCGGCGACGCGCCACTTGTCGCCATCCTTCACGATCCACGGATACGGCGCATAGGGCGCCAGCGCCGCCGAGAGCACGACCGGCCCGGCGCCCGGCCCGCCGCCGCCGTGCGGCGTCGAGAAGGTCTTGTGCAGGTTGATGTGCATGCAGTCGATACCGAGGTCGCCCGGCCGCACGCGGCCGACAATGGCGTTGAAGTTGGCGCCGTCGCAGTAGAAGAACGCCCCCGCCGCGTGCACGGCCTTGGAAATCTCGACGATGTCGCTTTCAAAGAGCCCGCAGGTGTTGGGGTTGGTCAGCATGATCGCCGCCACATCAGGGCCGAGCGCGGCCTTGAGCGCGGTGAGATCGACGCGGCCGCGGTCGTTGGCCGGGATCGGCTTTACCGTGAAGCCCAGCGCCGCCGCCGTCGCGGGATTGGTGCCGTGCGCCGATTCGGGCGCAAGGACCACCTTGCGCTGGGCGCGTTCGCCGCGTGCCTCGAGGGCCGCCGAAATCGCCATCATGCCGCACATCTCGCCATGCGCGCCGGCGGCCGGCGACATCGCCACGGCCGGCATGCCGGTCAGCGATTTCAGCCAATGCGCCAAGCGATCGATCAGCTCGAGCGCGCCCTGCACGGTCGAGACCGGCTGCAGCGGATGGAGATCGCCGATGCCGGGCAGGCGCGCGACCTTCTCGTTGATGCGGGGATTGTGCTTCATGGTGCACGAGCCCAGCGGGTAGACGCCCATGTCGATGGCGTAGTTCTTTTGGCTCAGCCGCGTGTAGTGCTGCACCACCTGCGGCTCAGAGAGGCCCGGCAGGCCGATCTCGCCGGTGCGGCGCAGGCCGTTCAGACGGTCCTTCACTTTCGCTGGTTCCGGCAGGTCGACGCCGCAGCGTCCCGGCTGGCCCATCTCGAAGATCAAGGGCTCCTCGATCTGGAGCGCGCGGTTGCCGGTGAAGGTGCCATGGTCACCAATGGCGCCAGCGGAAACGCCGCCGGCCCTGCCTTGTGAACGGTCGAGCGACTGGACCATCACAGCACCTCCTTCAGCGCGGCGATCAGCGAGCCCATCCCCGCCTCGGTCGCCGTCTCGGTCGCGGCCAGCAGCAGCAGGTTCTCGACCGCAGGATCGTTCGGGATCAGGCGCGACACCGGCAGACCGCCCAGGATGCGCCTGGCCGCCAGCGCCTCGACGATCGGCGCGGCGGGCTTGGGCAGC
Organism: Reyranella sp.; assembly: GCA_030684475.1. Lineage (GTDB taxonomy): Bacteria > Pseudomonadota > Alphaproteobacteria > Reyranellales > Reyranellaceae > Reyranella. The sequence goes on from JAUXWB010000470.1 coordinate 8,829, forward strand.
CGCACCGTGAATTCGTTGAAGAAGCTCTCGTTCATCACCGTCACGCCCGGCAGTGCGCCGACGCGGTCGGCCAGTTCCGAGGCCTTGGCGTGGTTGATCTCGGCCAGGCGCCTGAAACCCGCCTCGCCCAGCAGGGTGAGATGCACCGTGAAGGCGAGCGCGCAGAGTCCGGCGTTGGTACAGATGTTCGACGTCGCCTTCTCGCGGCGGATGTGCTGCTCGCGCGTGGAAAGCGTCAGCACGAAGCCGCGCTTGCCGTCGGCGTCGACGGTTTCGCCGACGAGGCGGCCCGGCATCTGGCGCATGTATTTTTCGCGCGTAGCAAAGAGCCCGACGTAGGGACCGCCGAAGCCCAAACCATTGCCGATCGACTGGCCCTCGCAGACCACGATGTCGGCGCCCATCTCGCCCGGCGGCTTGATAAGGCCGAGTGACACGACCTCGGTCACCACGACGATCAAGAGTGCCCCGGCGGCATGGCAGGCGGCGGCCAACTTGGCGAAGTCGCGGACGTGGCCGAAGAAGCTCGGGTTCTGCACCACGACGCAGGAGGTTTCCTTGTCGACGGCGGCGATCAAGTCTTCCATGCCCTCGACGTCGGGGGTCCCCACGGCGGCGCTGAAACCCTCCCACTTGGCGGCGGTCTCGATGATGCGGCGGTACTGGGGATGGAGCCCGCCCGAGATCAGCGCCTTGTGGCGGCGGGTCACGCGATTGGCCATCAGCACGGCCTCGGAAGTCCCGGTCGAGCCGTCGTACATCGAGGCGTTGGCCACCTCCATGCCCGTCAGTAGCGTGATCTGGGTCTGGAACTCGAAGAGATACTGCAGCGTGCCTTGCGTGATCTCGGGCTGGTAGGGCGTGTAGGAGGTCAGAAATTCGCCGCGCTGGATCATGTAGTCGACGGTCGAGGGCACGTGGTGGCGGTAGGCGCCGGCGCCGATGAAGAATGGCGCGGTGCCCGGCGACACGTTCTTCGCCGCATAGGCCTGGAAGGCCCGTTCGACCTCGAGCTCGCCCTGGTGGTCGGGCAGGCCCGCGATCTTGGCACCGAGCACGGCCGACGCCGGCACGTCCTTGAACAGCTCATCGACCGACTTGGCGCCGATCACGCTCAACATCTCGCGCCGGTCGGCATCGGTGAGGGGGAGATAGCGCATGCTGTGGCTCCTCAACCGAGACCTTTGACGAAGGCCGCGTAGCCCGCCTCGTCCATCAGGCCGTCGAGGTCGGCATTGTTGGAAAGCTTGATCTTGAAGAACCAGCCCTTGCCCATCGGCTCGGCATTCACGTCGCCCGGCGAGTCGGCGAGTGCGGCGTTGCTCTCGACCACCTCGCCCGACACTGGCGCGTAGATGTCGGAGGCGGCTTTCACCGATTCGACCACTGCGATGGCCTCGCCCTTGGCGACCTTGCGGCCGGCCGCGGGCACTTCGACGAACACCACATCGCCCAGCTGCTCCTGCGCATACTGGGTGATGCCGATCGTGCCGATCTCGCCCTCGACCCGGATCCATTCGTGTTCTTCGCTGTATCTGACGTCGGCCATGAACGGCTCCCTATCCGCGGTAGTAGGTGTGTTTGACGAAAGGCATCGGCACGATCTCGGCCGGCACGGGCTTGCCGCGCACAAGCAGCTCGACCTTGGTGCCGTTGGATGACTGGCTGCGCTCGACGTAGCCCATGGCGATGGCGCGCCCGAGGGTGGGCGCAAAACCGCCGGACGTGACGGTGCCCACCACCTTGCCCGCAATCGCGATCTCCGCACCCTCGCGGGCGATTGCCTTGCCTTCCGGCAGGAGCCCGACCCGCTTGCGCGGCGATCCCTCGGCGATCTGCTTCTGCACGACCGCGGCACCGGGGAACCCACCCTGCACACGGCGCTCCTTGCCGATGCTCCACAGCAGCACCGCCTCGACCGGCGTGATCGTGGTGTCGATGTCGTGGCCGTAGAGACAGAGACCGGCTTCGAGGCGCAGCGAATCGCGGGCGCCAAGGCCGATCGGCTTCACTTCGGGATGGGAGAGCAGCTTGCGGGCGATGGGGTCGGCGGCATCGGCGGGCGTCGAAATCTCGAAGCCGTCGCAGCCGGTGTAGCCCGAGCGCGTGACGTAGCAGCGCGCGCCCTCGATCACGACGAAGGCGCCGGTCATGAATTTCATGCCGGCGACCTGCGGCGCGAGCCGCGACAATACGGTCACGGCCTGCGGTCCTTGGAGCGCCAGCAGCCCGCGCGCAAACATGGGCTCGATCTCGCAGGTGTCGGAGAGCTTCGCCTGGATGTGCGCCAGGTCCGCGTCCTTGCAGGCGGCGTTGACGACGAGCTGCAGGTGATCGCCGGTGCTGGTCACCATCAAGTCGTCGAGGATGCCACCGGCCTCGTTGGTGAACTGCGTATAACGCTGCTGGCCGGGTTGCAGGCCCGCGATGTCACCCGGCACCAGGGTCTCCAGCGCCTTGGCAGCGTTGTGACCAGCTTTCGCCGTCAGTCGCACCTGGCCCATGTGAGAGACGTCGAACAGGCCGCAGGCGTTCCGCGTCTGGGCATGCTCGACCAGGATGCCGGTCGGGTACTGCACCGGCATTTCATAGCCGGCGAAGGGCACGATGCGCGCGCCAAGCTCCTTGTGCAGCGCATGCAACGGCGTGCGCTTGAGAGGGCCGGCTGTGGGTTCGGTCAAAAAAGTCTCCGTCAAAGGTCGCGTTAGCCCGACGCAAGGACTGCGCCGTTCGCGACCCCCTCTGTCCGGAGACCTGAAAGATTCGCCGAAAGAACTTCGGCTTACTTCGTCGGTGGGCGCGCGCCAGATGAGGCGCCCGCCACTTTCCAGAGACCCATCCTCCTGCGGTCCGTTTGCCTGAGAGTTTCCGGGGCCGGTTGCTCCTTCGGCGCCGCCAAGAGAAAGGCGGTCTCTCCCACAGGGATCGTCTGGGTGAACCGACCATAGGCGGTGGTTTTCCGGCCGTCACGCGCAAAGGCCTGCACAGGCCTCAAATAAGACGTTCCCTGTCGAAACATTCTCTTGAAATTGAGTGATCACTCACTTAATACATGAGTGCTTACTCATTTTGAGGAGGTTGTCATGTTCATCCGCAAGTCTTTCGACGCGTTCCTGAAATTCCACAGCGACGCCAATCCCGTGGCGGCGGGGCGCGACTGGGTGATCGACTGGCGCTGGCTCGCGACGGCGGAAGAGGATGCCGCTTCCAGAAGTGAGCACTCCCTCATAGACTGTCCGGCATGGGCAAAGCTGAGGACACCAAGGCGCGCGTAGAGCGTGCCGCACTCACCCTGTTCGTGGCGCGCGGCGTGGCGGAGACCACGACCCGGGAAATCGCCATGGCGGCATCGATCGCCGAGGGCACGATCTACCGCTACTTCCCGAGCAAGGAGCAGCTCGCGCTCGACATGTTCCTGCGCCACCATCGGGCGCTGGCCGAGGCACTCGACGAGGCGCACCGCCCGCATGCGGCGTTGCGGGCGAAGATCGAGGCCATCGTGCGCCGCTACTGCGAATGGGCCGACCAGGACTGGACGCTGTTCGCCTACCACCTGCTCAACCAGCATGCATTCCTGGCCAGGGTGCCCGACGACGTGCCCAATCCCGTGAACGTCGCGCGCGAGGTGATCGACCAGGCGATGACGGCGGGCGAAATCCCGCGACGCGACGCCGACCTCGCCGCCGCCTCGGCGATCGGCGTGGTGCTGCAGGCCGCGACCTACAAGGTCTACGGCCGCTTCGAGGGGCCCCTCTCCGCCCATGTCCGCTTCTTCGCCGACGCCGCCTGGGCGGTGCTGGCGGTGAAAGATCGATAGGGATTTACGGAGTCGTCCCGAGCGTAACGAGGGACCTTTGATCAAGCCTTGCGGCAGCGAGCTCGGCCGGCAAGATCCTGAAGACCACGCCCGCCACCTCGTCGGCTGCATTGCGAGAAGAGCCAGGCGCCGCCGCTCATCCTTTCCCGGCCAGCTTCTGCGAAAGGGCAAAGCACGCCGCCTTGCTGCCTTGCCACTCAGAAGATGCGACGGTGCCGGCGCCATCCGCGACAGCCCGCAGCACGCAGGTCTCCCTCTGCCCCTGTACCGGCAAGGCCAGTGTATCGACCGTGTTGGGCAGGCCGACGGCATAGCTCACGCGAGTCGCCGGCACCGGCGTCACCGGAGCGCGCATCTGCGATTCCCAGACATAAACGGTGGGGCCGTCGACCTGCTGTTGCGAGTCGGGCGGCCCGAGCCTTGCCGCCATGTCCGAGACCTTCCGGCCGGCCAGCGTCGGCGGTGCGGCGTCGATCGACCCGGCCGGCGTGCAGGCCGCAGCCGTCAGCGCAACGACAAGGAGGCGCGCAAGGCGGCTCAGCTTTCCCTCGCCAGGCCGGTGAACGCCCGGGCGAAGGCGTCACGCGAGCCGGCGAGGCCGGTCTCGTTGAAGATGTCGGCGGTCAGCGACTGCACCGAGGCCTCGTCGACGCGCACGCCGTTGTCGGAGAGGAACTTCCGCGCCGCCGCCACCGCTTCGTCCATCGCTCCACCCGCCTTGTAGAGCCGGTAATAGTCGGGATGGCCGCCGCGGCCCAGCGCCTCGGCCAGGATGTCGGTGAAGTTCACCACGCGCAGCGGATATACGGCCTCGGCGCCGGCCAATGCGCGATGGCAGGAGTGGTACATGGTGACGATGGTGTCGGCGCCGGCCGCGACCGCACCCTCGGCCAGGGCGCGATGGATCGCCTGTTCGCGGTCCTTGAACTTCGCCGCTTGGCCGCCGCAGGCGTAGGAAAAGCCGGAATCCTGCACCAGCTCGACCAGCTCGAGGTTGGGCACGGCGCTCAGCAACTTGCGGATGCTGTCGACCGTGGCGCCGATGCCGAGATGCTCGTGGATCACCACGCGGCGCTTCGGCTGGTCGACGAAGCGCGCCCTCAGCGCCTCGAGGTTGGCGGCAAGGAATTCGCTGACGTGGCCGAGATCGAAGAACGGCTCCTCGACGTCCTTCTCCAGCTCGTCGAAATTCTTGGTGCAGGTCGGGCACCAGGTGAGCACCTTCGAGGCACCGGACCGGCCGAGACGCTCGAAAGTGCGGTGACCCATGCGCTCGTAGGTCGGCAGGTCGGCTTCCTGGAACTGATAGACGCCGCAGCAATGCGAGGTACCGCCGACCACGTCGAAGTCGAGTTGCAGCGCGTCCAGGATGTCCATGACGTTGAGCACGATGTGCGGCGTGCGCAGCACATTGCAGCCGGTATAGAACAGGATTTCGGCGGTGCGCCGCTCGGCCGGCTGCAGGATCTTCTTCAGCGTCTCCGAGGGCAGCTGCATGCTGGCCAGCAGCCGCACCGCCTGCGCCATGTGGCGGAAACGGTCGGCGGCATTGGCGGCGCCCACTTCGCGCGGTCGCGTCGCATCGAGCGCCTTCATCTTGGCGATGGTCACCCACTGACGGACGTTGATGCCCTCCGGGCAGGCGTCGGAGCAGCGGGCGCTGCCGTCGCAGGCGTTGAGCCACTGGAAAAGGCCGCGAGCGGGTTCGCTGCCTGCATTTTGCGTCAGCGCCTTGAGTTCGCCGACGCGGACCTCGGCTTCGCCTGCATCGAGGCCGATCTCGCGCGCCGTCGGGCAGACCTCGAAGCACTTGCCGCAGCCGGTGCAGCGATCGGCCGCATCGGCGACCAACGCTTCCAGCCTGTCGGCATAGGCGCTCACCGGCCGGCGGCCCGCCGGTTGTAGTTGAGTTCCTCCGGCGTGGGCTTCAGGCCGATGGCGATGCGATAGCCCGCGAGATCGCCCAACTGGGCGAACGGGATGGTCAGCGACAGCTCCTCGCGCGATTCGCCGCGCGGATTGGCGGCCGAGAGCTTGAAGTCGGCCGTGAAATCCTGGCCCTGAACCACCCTGCCGCCGCCATCGATCACGCGCACGAAATACGGAATGCGGGATTGGCCGCCGCTGGCCGAGGGACCGGCGGCAGCGGCAACGACCATCACCAGAGTGACATCGAGCACATTGCGGCCGAGCTGGCAGGACGTCGCCGAATTGACGAGTGCCGCCTCGTAGACGACGTCGCGTGGGTCGCGGCCCGGCCCGTCCTTGAAGTGGGTGATGCGGCTGGCGTCCTGCACCGTGAGCGGCGGCGGGCAGGCCATGGATTGCGACGGCGTCGAGGACCCGCCGCAGCCGCCGAGGGCGAGGGCAAGCGCTACTGCCGCCGGCGCGAGAACGGCATGTCTTCCCTTGATCATGGCAGGGTCTTGTGGGTGCCGTCGCACAGGGGTTTCTTGGCCGAATGCTTACAGGCGCAGAGCCAATACTCGCCGGGCTTCTCGGGCGTGTACTTCGTCGGCGAGAAGCTGCCGCCCTTGTGGGTTCCGTCGCAGAACGGCTGGCTTTTGCTCATCCCGCAGGCGCACCACCAATAGTCCTTGCCCGCCTCGAGCGTCACTTTCACAGGCGCCCTGGCCGCGACAACCGGCTCGGTCATCTTGCTTTCCCCGTTGCGGCGGCTTTGTTACGGTGCCGCGCCAATCCGCTGAAATCAATCTCTTGAGGGCGGAGTCTAGGCAATGGTCCGCGGACCCGCAAGCGAGCGGGTCGGCATCCCGTAGAACGAATTCTCATGCCCGCGTCGAAGAAGCCGCTCACGATCCTGCTCGCCAGCCCGCGCGGCTTCTGCGCCGGCGTCGATCGCGCCATCCAGATCGTGGAGCGCGCGATCGAACGCTATGGTCGGCCGGTCTATGTCCGCCACGAGATCGTTCACAACCGCTTCGTGGTCGAGAACCTCGAGGCCAAGGGTGCGGTTTTCGTCGACGAGCTGGACGAAGTGCCCGACGATCGGCCGGTGGTATTCTCCGCCCATGGTGTGCCAAAGGCCGTGCCGGCCGAGGCCGGCCGGCGCAATCTGCTCTTTGTCGATGCCACCTGCCCGCTGGTCTCCAAGGTCCACCGCGAGGCCGAGCGCCATTACGAGTCGGGACGGCGGGTGGTGCTGATCGGCCATGCCGGCCATCCCGAGGTGATCGGCACCATGGGCCAGCTTCCGGCCGGTGCGGTGCTGCTGGTCGAAAACGTGGCACAGGCCGAGGCGCTCGAAGCGTCCGACCCGGACAATCTCGCCTACGCGACGCAGACCACGCTGTCAGTCGACGACACGACCGAGATCGTGCGCGCGCTGCGCCGCCGTTTTCCGTCCATCCAGGGCCCCAAGGTGGAGGACATCTGCTACGCCACCACAAACCGCCAGGCGGCGGTCAAGGCGATCGCCGAACGGTGCGACGCGCTGGTGGTTATCGGCGCGCCCAATTCATCCAACTCGATGCGGCTGGTCGAGGTTGCGACCAACTACGGCTGCACCCGGTCGCGCCTCGTCCAGCGCGCCGCCGACATGGATTGGGGTTGGCTCGACACCGATTGGTCCGAGGGGGCCCGCCGTCTCGGCATCACCGCCGGCGCCTCGGCGCCCGAGCTGCTGGTCGACGAGATGATCGAAGCCTGCCGCGCGCGCTACGATGTCACCGTCGAGGAAGTGCGCACGACCGAGGAAAGTGTCGTATTCAAGCTGCCCCGCCAGCTGGTGGCGTGACAAGTCGGTGATATGACATGGCGGTCTATACGGAAGTCGGCGAAGCCGAGCTCAATGCATTTCTCGCCGACTACGACATCGGCGAGGCCGAGGCGCTGAAAGGCGTGGCCGAAGGCGTCGAGAACTCCAACTACCTGCTGACCACGACCAAGGGGCAATACTTCCTCACGCTCTACGAAAAGCGCGTCGACCCGAAGGATCTGCCGTTCTTCCTCGGCCTGATGGACCATCTCGCCGCGCGCGGCATCACCTGTCCCAAGCCGATCCACGGCCGCGACGGCAACGCGATCCGCGCGCTGGCCGGCAAGCCCGCCGCCATCACGACGTTTCTGCATGGCCTGTGGCCGCGCCGCATCGGCGTGCATCATTGTGGTCCGATCGGCGAGGCCACGGCACGACTGCATCTCGCCGGCCGCGACTTCGCGATCAGTCGGCCCAACGCGCTCTCGGTCTCCGGCTGGCGGCCGCTGTTCGACGGGGTGTGCGCGCACGCCGACGACGTGGCGCCGGGCCTGGCGCGCGAACTCGGCAACGAGATCGATTTCCTCGAGACCTACTGGCCGAGGGACCTGCCGGACGGCGTCATCCACGCCGATCTCTTTCCCGACAATGTCTTCTTTCTGCACGAGAAACTGTCGGGGCTGATCGATTTCTATTTCGCCTGCAATGATGCCCTGGCCTACGACGTCGCCATCTGCCTGAGTGCCTGGTGCTTCGAACCCGACGGATCGTTCAACGCCACCAAGGGGCGAGCGATGATCCAGGCCTATGACAAGGTCCGGCCGCTGAATGCCGACGAACGCAGAGCACTGCCGCTGCTGGCGCGAGGTGCCGCGTTGCGCTTTCTGCTGACACGACTCTACGACTGGCTGCATACGCCGGCCGCCGCGCTGGTGAAGCGCAAGGATCCGCTGGAGTACCTGGCCAAGCTGCGCTTCCACCGCAGCGCCACCTCGCTCGCGGACTACGGGCTGTGAGCCACCCCTCTTCAGGTCATGCGCCGGAAGTAGAGATCTTCACCGACGGCGCGTGCAGCGGAAACCCGGGACCGGGCGGCTGGGCCGCGATCCTGCGCATCGGCACGCGCGAAAAGGAGCTGTCGGGCGGCGATCCCGCCACCACGAACAACCGCATGGAACTGATGGCGGCGATCGCCGGCCTTGAGGCGCTGCAACGGCCGTGCAAGGTCGGGCTGTTCACCGACAGTACCTATGTGCGCGACGGCGTCACCAAGTGGATCAGGAGCTGGAAGAGAAACGGCTGGAAGACCGCCGACAAGAAGCCGGTGAAGAACGTCGATCTCTGGCACCGCCTCGACGCCGTGCACGCGCTGCACAAGGTCGACTGGCACTGGGTGCGCGGGCACAGCGGACACCCCGAGAACGAACGCGCCGATGCCCTCGCGCGCGCCGAAATCGCGAAGCTGCGTTAGCCGCGCCGGGGCTGAGTCGGGACGGGCTTCCTGTCGACACGCTTCTCGTAGACCAGATCGAAACCCTCGCGAGTACCGTCGCAGGGATTGTCGCCCTCGGCGAGGCGCCAAACCTGCGATTTGCCGGAACGGCGGAAGGTGAGCGTGCCCGCCACCTTGCAGGGCGTGCCCTTCTCGACCTTGGCGACGCGGAAGGCCACTTCGCCGCGGATCAGCACGACACCAGCCGAGATGCGCTCGACCACGCCGTCGATCGATGCCCAGTCGCCTTCGGTGCCGGGCGCCGCACTGTCGATGCGGCCTTTGATGGTCCAGAGGTTGCCCTTCCGGGTCACCACGACGTCGCCGGGCTTGGCGCCCTTGATCTTGGCGTAGCGGCCCCACACCAGCTTGCGGGCATCGGCGAAGAGCTGAGCCTCCGTCTCGGCGGCGATCTCGGTGCGTTCGACCTTCTGCGGCGCCCCGGGCAAGGGCGAGCTGAGGCCGGTGGTCGACCCGCCCTGCTGGACCGGCGGCGCCTGAAGCGGCGGCGGCGCGGGATAGTAAGAGGAGGGCGGCTGCGGCGCCTGGCCAGCCGGCGGCGTCTGAGCAAACGCCGAAGTGGTCACAAACAGGGGGAGGAGCACGATCGATGAGAGGAATCGGTTCATTGCTGTGGCTCTTACCTCAGTCGTTCCCGCCATACTACTGCTTCCCGCCGCTTTTGGGCGCAGCGTTTGGTGCCGCCGGCGCACCAGGTCCCGTAGCGGGACCGGCAGGGGCACGGGCGGCGCCCGGCTGTTCGCCGCGCAGCCCCGCCGCCGCCCGCCGTGCACTATCGGAGCCCGGCGGCACGATGCGCAGCACCCGGTTGAAATCGCCGTTGGCCTGGCTTCGGTCGCCGCGCGCCAGATTAGCGAAGCCTCGCTCAAGCAGGGCCTCGGTATGCTCCGGCGCGATCCGGAGCGCCCGCCCGGCATCAACCAGGGCCTGTGACGGATTGCGCGCATTGCGCCAGGCGGCGGCGCGCAGCACGAGGATCTCCACGTCGTCCGGGCGCAGGCCGAGCGCACGGTCGAAATCGGAAATGGCCCGTGGCCAGGCGGACATGGCGGCATGGCTAAGGCCGCGATCGATCCACAGGTCGGCATCGTTCGACTTGAGCTCGAGTGCCCGGCTCTGCGCTTCGACTGCCTTGTTGGCCTGCCCCGTCTCGATCCACGCCTGGCCGGCCTGGGCCCACAGTTCGGCGCGCAGCCCCGGGCGATCCTGGCCCATGTCGCGGGCAATCGCCTCGAACTGTGCTGCCGCCTGGAGGTATTTACCGGCCTGAAACATGGCGACGGCCACGCAATGGCGCGCACCCAGGCCGCCGCCCTCGGCATTCCATTTCTCGGCTGCCGGCAGCGCCTTGAGCGGCTCGCGGCGTGCCAGCTTCATGCACTCGGTGTAGCGCAGCAGGTGATCGGGCGTGCTCTCCAGCGGGCTCAGGCCTTGGGCCGGCGCGAATCCGGACGGGACGGACAGGGCCAGCAGAAGACCAGACAACAGGAGGGGCGTCGGACGGCGAAACGACATCTTTTAAAAGAAGCGCGCCGGAGCGATCCTGACAAGATGACCAGACGTCTTTTCATTTTCGGCCTGGGCTACAGCGGCCTTGAAATTGCCCGGCTTGCGAAAGCCCGCGGCTGGGAGGTTGCCGGCACCTGCACCGGTGCCGAGAAGGCTGCACGTCTAAAAGCAGATGGCATCGAGACGCACCTGTTCGACGGCACCACCCCGCTGCCCACCGCGGCCCTTGCCGGCGCTTCGCACGTTGTCTGCACCATTGCCCCGGGCACGACGGGCGATCCGGTCCTCAGGACCTGCGGGCCGCGGCTGAAGCAGGCGCGATGGCTGGGCTATCTGTCGACCACCGGCGTCTACGGCGATCGCGGTGGCGACTGGGTCGACGAGGACACACCCCCCAATCCCGGCCAGCCACGCAGCGTCGAGCGCCTGGCGGCCGAACGCGGCTGGCAGGCGATGGCGCTGGAGGCCGGCGCCCGCCTCGACATCTTCCGGCTGCCCGGCATCTACGGACCCGGACGCAGCACGATCGACCAGGTCATGGCCGGCACGGCACGGCGCATCGACAAGCCCGGCCAGTTCTTCTCCCGCATTCACGTCGCGGACATCACCGGCGCTGTGCTGGCGGCGATGACCAAACCGTATCCCGGTGGCATCTACAACGTGGCCGACGATCTGCCGGCGCCGAACAGCGACGTCGTCGGCTTCGCGTTCGAATTGTTGGGCAGGCCGGTGCCGCCGGCGATCGCGTGGGACGACGTCGCACCGACAATGAGCGCGATGGCGCGCTCCTTCTATGCCGAGAACCGCCGCGTGAGGAACGACCGGCTCAAGCGCGACCTCGGTGTCGTCCTGCGCTATCCGACCTATCGCGAAGGCCTGCGGGCGATCGCAGCCGCGGTCTAGCCGACCAGCTCCTCCACTGATGCGATCAGGCGCACGATGTCGGCCGGCGTGCTGAGACGATGGTCGCCACCCTTGATCAGGGTGGTGATCACCTCGGGCGCCTCGAGGTGCTGCGCGATCTGCAACGAGTACTCCCACGGCACGTCGGGATCGCTCTGGCCATGCAGCAGGCGCACCGGGCAGGCAAGCGCCAGCTTGCTGTCGAGCAGCAAGTGGTTGCGCCCTTCCTCGATCAGCTTCCAGGTGAAGACCGAGGGCTCGGGTGAGTACTGCGAGGGCCGCTCCAGCCGCCCATCGCGTTCGAGTGCTGCGCGATCCTCAGGCGAGAGTCCCTTCAGCAGCATGCGCTCGGTGAAGTCGGGCGCGGCGGCGATCAGCACCAGCCCGGCCAGGCGTTCCGGCCGCGCGCATGCCACCAGGAGCGACAGCCACCCGCCCATGCTCGAGCCCACCAGCACCAGCTGGCCGGTGGTGAGCTGGTCTATCGCGGCGATTGAATCATCGAGCCAGCGGCCGATCGTGCCGTCTTCGAAGCGGCCGGATGACTGACCGTGACCGAGATAGTCGAAGCGCAGGAAGGCGCGGCCGGTCCGTTGCGCCCAATCCTCGAGCGCCACCGCCTTGGTACCGGTCATGTCGGACCGGAAACCGCCCAGGAACACCACCGTGGGCGCACGCCCTTCGGATTTCACATAGGCGACGGTATTCCCATCGGGCCGCTGAAGCTGCTCGACTCTACCCACGTTGCCGCTCCCGTGTTACCTGCTTTCTCCTCTCCACTCATACGAAAAATAAATCACCGTGTCCGCGCCCACGCTCCTGCAAATCGTGCCGACCCTCGCCGGTGGCGGCCTCGCCCGGGCCACTCTTGACGCGGCGCAGGCCGTGGTCGCGGCCGGCGGTTCGGCTCTCGTCGCCTCGCCGGGCGGCGCGATGGTGCCCGACCTGCTGCGCCTGCGCGCAACGCATATCGAGCTGCCCATCGGCCGGCAGCGGCTGTGGGGTCGGCTCACCCTCCCGACCAAGCTGGCAAGCTCATTGCGCGATGCCCGGGTCGACGTCGTGCAGGCCCGCTCACCGACCACGGCGTGGATTGCCCGTGCGCTGGCGCGCCGGCTCGACATCAAGTGGATCGCCACGCTCCACCGGCCCTTCATCGCCGCCGACCTGATGGGACGTTTCCTCGAGCGGCGCCAGGCGCGCGCCGATGCGGTGATCGCTGTGTCGGATCATGTCGCGCGCGATGCCCTGCAACGCTTTCCCGCGCTCGCCGACCGCCTGGAGACCATTTCGCCCGGCATCAACTTTGACCGCTTCGATCCGGCGATCGTCCGCGCCGAGCGGCTGATCCGCCTGGCCGGCGAGCTGCGCGTGCCCGACGGCAGCCATCTCGTGCTCTGTCCGGCGCGCTTCGGCGAGGACAATGGCCAGAAGATCCTGATCGACGCATTGAGGCGCCTGGGCCGCGACGACGTGTTCTGCCTGCTGCTGGGCTCGGCCGGCGTGCCGACGCCGTTCGAACGCGAACTCGAACGCGCAATCGAGGCGGCCGAGCTGCATGGCCGGATGCAGATCGGTCCCTATGTCGACGACATGCCGGCGGCCTACATGCTGGCCGACGTCGTGGTGGCGACCGGCGGCAGCCGGCAGGGCTTCAGCCGTACCCTGGTCGAAGCCCAGGCGATGGGCCGGCCGGTCGTGGCGGAGGACGGCGGCGGCGGCGCCGAGACCGTACGTCCCGGCGTTACCGGATGGCTGGCGCCGGCAGGCGATGCCGCGGCGCTGGCCGAGGCGCTGCAGAGTGCATTGTCGCTATCGACCGAGCGTCGAGCCGAACTCGCCCGCGCCGCCCAGGAACATGCCCGCAGCCACTACAGCCTGGCGGAGACCAACAGCCGGCTGCTTGCGCTCTACGAGCGTCTGGCTGGAGGCAGCACTCCTTCCAGAGCGGGCTGACTCTGGGCTTGTCCGTCGCCCTGACCGAAGCCAGCTCCCCGCACGCCGGGGAGCCGTTGTCCTGACCGCGTGTCACACCCCGCCTGTCCCACCAAGTTGTGACAAATGTTGTGACACGCACGCGCCCGGAGTCCGGGCCGAGCCCGGAATCACGAGCTATTACGACGTCGTTTCTTCTTCGCGTGTCACAGCCCGGCGCGCCCTGTGACAGGCAGCGCGATGCGTCCGTTCCGAGGCTTATCGGTGCTCGGTGGGGACGGGCTCAAACCGGACTCAGACGGCCTGGCGTGACGTACCATCCGTGGCAAGCTCCACCCTCGCGTACGCGTCAACCCGCGGCG